>CACJQT010000001.1 GCA_902595635.1 uncultured Pelagibacteraceae bacterium
AATTTCATTATCTAAGTTTCAAAGTTGCCAATCCAATCATCGCTAGAATAATTGAAATTATCCAAAACCTAATTACAACAGTTGACTCTGGCCATCCTTTTTTTTCAAAATGATGGTGTATTGGAGCCATTTTAAATATTCTTTTACCTGTTAATTTATAGGAAATAACTTGAACTATCACAGAAACAGCTTCCAAAACAAACAATCCACCTGTTATTGCTAACACAATTTCGTGCTTAGTTATTATACCAACCGCTCCAAGTGAACCACCTAATGATAAAGATCCAGTGTCCCCCATAAAAATTTTTGCCGGTGGTGCATTAAACCATAAAAAACCTAAACAAGCCCCGATTATTGATCCACAAAAAATCGAAGCTTCTCCTACACCCTCTATATATGCGATCTGAAGATAATCAGAAAAAATTATGTTACCAGAGACGTAACTAATAAATGCAAAACAAGCGGCAACTAACATAACGGGAACTGTTGCTAAGCCGTCTAAACCATCTGTTAAATTAACTGCATTTGAAGCTCCAACTAATATGAACATATAAAAAGGTATAAAAAACCAGCCAAGATTGATTACTAAGTTTTTGAAAAAAGGAAAATATAGATTGTTTATTTGATCAGAATTACTTGTGATATAAAGTATAAATATACCAATCAAAGCTAAAATAATTTGTAGAGAGAACTTTAGTTTAGAAGAAATTCCATTCGAACTTTTTAACTTTATTTTTTTATAATCATCATAAGCTCCCAATAATCCAAAAGAAGCTGCAATAAACATTAAAAACCAATTGTAAGGATTTGATAAGTCACCCCATAGCAAAACTCCTGAAAAAACACCTAGTAATATTATTAGTCCTCCCATTGTAGGTGTTCCAATTTTTCTAATTATATGATCGCTAGGTCCATCTTCTCTGATTGGATTATGAATCTGTTTTGAAGAAAAAAAATTAATTAATGGGTTTCCAACTAAAAAAACAACAACCATAGCTGTAAACATAGAAAGACCAGTTCTTACTGTTAAATATTTAAAAACATTCAAAAAACTAAATTGATCTACTAGAATTGAAAAAAGTTCAAACAACATTAAGATTTTGATCCAATTTGTTTGGTTATTTGATTTAGACCAGTAGAATTTGAGCCCTTTATCATTAAAAAATCACCATTATTTAAATCATTTTTTATTATATTAAGAATTTCACTAGTTGATTTAAGTATTTTTCCTCTTTTTTGTGTTCTAATTTTGTTAAATGTTTCTGTGATATAATTCCCATAAACAAACAACTTTTTGAACTTTGCTTTATTGATATTTTTTGCAGCTTCAATATGAAGTTTTTTTGAAAATTTTCCTAATTCTAACATGTCACCTAGTAGCATAAATTTTTTATTTGGATTTACTTTTAAATTATCAAATTTCTTAATTGAGAAATTAAGGGATAATGGATTTGAGTTATAACTTTCATCTATTATATTAACTTTTTTAGAGCCGACAGTGAATTTTTTTATATTTCCTCTACCACTTGGTATTTTATAATTAGAAAAAAAGTTACTTTTTATTTTATCAATGATATTTAAACTTTTACAAACTGCAATGGAAGCCAATATATTATCCAAATAAGGTAATAAGTTATTATTAATTTTAAAATTAAAAGTTTTAGAATCTACGTCAATATAAATGATATAAGATTTTGTAGATTTTTTTAATTTAGATAATCTAATATTAGAATTTTTATGTTTACCAAAAGAAATGATATTTAAATTATTTTTGTTTGCTAAATTTGAAAAAAAATCAAAAAATTTATCATCTTTATTCAGTACAATTGTACCATTTTTTCTTATGTTATAAATAATCTCTGATTTGGCTTTAGCTATATCCAATAAAGATTTAAAATTTTTGGCGTGCGCATAACTAATATTTGTAATAACTCCAACATCTGGTTTAATTATTTTTGACAAATAGTCTATTTCTCCCTTTTTATCCATTCCAATTTCAAATATTCCGTAAGTCGTATCCTTATTTAAATTTATTAATGAAATCGGTAAACCGAATTTATTATTGAATGAATTTTTTGAAAATATTGTGGAATAATTTTTTTCAAGACATTGTCCTAACAATTCTTTCAGCGAAGTTTTGCCTGAAGATCCTGTAATTGCAACTTGAGATGCATTAGAAGAAATTCTTATCTTTTGTGAAAATTTAACTAATAATCTTAGAGTACTTTTAACATTAATCTTTTTTTTACTATCATTTTTGTTATTTTGAAGTATTGCTAATTTTGCTCCATTTTTTAAAGCTTCGTCTACAAAATCATTTCCATTAAAAGATTTCCCTTTAATTCCAAGGAAAATTTTATCTTTATTTTGTTCTTTCGAATTAGTGCTAATTTTTAAATTTTTCATTCTATCTAATTTTTTGTTGTTTATAATTTCTTTAAGAATATTTAATTTCCAATCATTTGATAAAATTCTATTTTTTAAAATTATTGATTTTTTTATATTATCTTTGTCAGAAAATTTATTTTTCTTAATATATTCTTGAGTGTTTTCATGTCCCTTTCCTGCAATAATTAAAACCTCATCAGACTTACTATTTAAAATTGCTTTTTTTATAGCTAGTTTTCTTGATGGTATTTCAATCATTTTAGATGGTAAAATTGATTTCTTAATACTTGCTCTGATATTTTCTGGATTTTCACTTCTAGGATTATCGTCTGTAAGATAAATATAATTACATAGTTTGTTGGCAATTTTGCCCATTATTGGTCTTTTTTCTTTATCTCTTTCACCGCCGCATCCAAATACAATATTAATTTTTCTTAAACCAAATTGTTCTTTAATATTTTCTATGCTGGTTTTAAGAGCCTCTGGAGTATGAGCATAGTCTAAAATAAAAATTGAATTATCTTTGGTTGTTCCGATTATCTCGAGCCTTCCTTTTGCGGGTTTAATATACTTGAGTTTTTTAACAATATCATCAATTTTTAGATTACTTTTAATTGCTGCCGCAATAGCCATCATCAAATTCTTAATTTGTATTTTTCCAATTAGGCTTGTTTTAAATTGGTATTCTTTATTTTGAAAAGTAAACTTTATATGTTGGTAGTTATTTAAAATTTTAATTGAATTAATTTTTAAATGACTATCTGATGTACCAATGTTTAATAAATTTAATTTTTTTCTTTTGGCTATTTTTTTAAAGATTTGCGAATATTTTAAATCATTATCAAATATCAAATTTCCATTTTTATTTGTCAACTCATTAAATAAAATTAATTTTGAATTAAAATAATTTTTATAATTTTTGTGATAATCTAAATGATCTCTGCTTAAATTTGTAAATATAGATGTGTTAAATTTAATGCCATGTAATCTTTTTTGATGAAGGCCATGACTTGATGCTTCTAAAATTACATTTTCAATTTTTTTTTTCTTTAAATTTGCAAGTATTTTATTAATTGTAATGGCATCAACAGTTGTATTATTAAGTTTTAAACTAACACCATTCGATTTGACGCCTAAAGTTCCAATTGAAGCTACCTTTTTTTTATTAAGTTTTAATATCTGGTAATAAAAATTGACTATAGATGATTTACCGTTTGTCCCCGTTACAGCAATTATATTATTAGGTTTTTTATTATAATATTTATTTGCAAAACTTGATAGGGCTAATCTAGGATCGCTTACTTTTATATATAATACACCTTTGTTGACTCCAGTTTTAAATTTATTTGATACAATTATTCGAGCTCCTCTTTTAATGGCATCATTTATGAAATTATTTCCATTAAATTTACTACCCTGTGTTGCAAAAAATATATAATTTTTTTTTATTTTTTTTGAATTAAATTCAAATCCATTAAAACTTTTATTAATAAAATCTTTTTTAAGATTTTTATAAAAGCTTTTTAATATCATTATGAAATTTCTTAATATTTTATGGCTAAAATAGGCCCAATTTTTTCAATTATATTTTTGGCAACCTCAACAGATGTCCAGCCAGCAGTATTAAAAGGTGTACCTATTATCTTCCTTTTTTTACCATCATTATATTCATAAATATAGGTTTCACTCAATTTTGGTTCATCTAACAAAACAATTAAAACATATTTTGGAGAAGATATTGGAAAAATTGAAGCAAAAGTATTTATTTTTTTTTTAGAATATTTACCCTTTATAGATTTTTGAGCTGTTCCTGTTTTTCCAGCAATTTCATATCCAGCAATATTTGCTAAATTAGCTGTGCCCTGTTCGGATGTTACAATTTTTCTTAATATTTCATTAATTTTATCCGAATTTTCTTGTGTTATTATTTGCTCACCTCTTTTTAAATTTTTCTCTTTTTTAATTAAAGTTGGTTTTATTTTATATCCACCATTTGCAATTATTGCATAGGCTTTTGCAAGTTGAAGTGGTGTGGTTGTTATACCATGACCATATGCTGATGTAGCTAATTTACATTTTCCCCATTTAAACGGAATTGGATTTCCAACTTCTTCAATATCAAATTGTATTTTATTTAATAGATCTAAATTTTCTAGAAAATCTTTAAAATTTTCTAAACCGACTTTCTGAGCAATTTTGATTGAACCAATATTTCCAGATCTAATTAATATTTCTTCTGCAGTAAGACTAGATGGAATATCCATATCATATTCAGAGATTGACCTTCCCGCACATTTTATTTTTTTTGGTAGATTTTTAAAAAGGGTATCTTCTTGGATAACATTTTGTTGAAGTCCAGCAGCCAGTGTAAATGTTTTAAAAACTGATCCAAGTTCATAGACACCTTTTGTGGATCTGTTTATAAATTTTTTATCAGAAATATCTTCTCTTTTATTTAAATCAAAATCTGGTATAGAAACCATTGATATAATCTCACCGCTGTTAACGTTCATTAAAATAGATGTACTTCCATAACTATTAAAAATTTCTTGAAATTTTAACAATTCTTCTCTTATCAAATATTGTATTTCAGTATCTAAAGAGAGTTTTAATGGCTTGTTTGAAGTTGTTAATTCATAGTCAAAAGATTTTTCTATACCAGACACACCATTGTTATCTGTATCAATCTGTCCCAATATATGACTGAAAAGATTACCGTTAGGATAAACACGAGCAATGTTTTCTTCCTCTTTAAACGATTTTTCTCCCAGTAATTTTATTTTTTCAAGTTTTGCTGGAGATATTTTCTTTTTGACATAAAAAAACTTTTTTCCGTTGATTTCCTTTTCAAAATCTTTGTCAGGAAATATTAATTTTAAAGAAATTAATAATTTTTCTTTGTTAATTATTTGATTTGGATTTATGCCCAAATTTGTAACACGTACAGTTTTAGCAATAATATTTCCATTTCTATCCATGATAGATGCTCTATATTTCTCTTTTTCTTTTACAGGTTGAGCTTCGTTTGTTTTTTTAAACCCTAAATAAATAGTTTTAGACGTAAAAATTATTGTAATTATAAAAAATATGAAAAAAATAAATGATATACGTTCAAAAGATATTTTTAAATTTGATCTATTCGCTTCAAATTTAAAATTTTCGTCAATATTATTCATTATTAAATTTAAAAATTTTTAAATCTGTAATTTTTTTTTTTTTTAATTCTTTATCAAAATATATTTTGGAATATTCCATTAACTTACTTGGTGATGTAAGATAGTTGTAATCAAATAAAACCAACTCATAAATATCATTGAGAGCTCTGATATCTTCTTGAATTTCAAAAATTTGTTTATCAAGTTTTTTTGTTGAATTTTTTGTAAAAGCAGTTGAAATTATAAGAATAATAATTGTTATAAATAAAAGAATTTTTTTATGCATCAAAGTTCAAATTTTCTATGTCTTTTAAATAATTAAAATTAGTAACAAATTTTTTAAAGTTGCATCCATTCTCTAATTTATATGCAAATCTAAGTTTTGCTGACCTTGAGGGAGGATTAATATTAATCTCACCAGATGATGGAACTATTGGTTTTTTTTTGGTTAAATTAAAATACTTTTTAGTTGAAATACTTTTTGGTAAATATCTAGAAGAATTTTTTACTTCTGAGTATTCTTTAAAAAAAAACTTTACAATTTTATCCTCAATAGAATGAAAAGTAACAACTGCTATTATTCCACCAATTGGTAAAATATTATATGCTTTTATTAAACCATATATCAACTCGGTTATCTCTTTATTAACAAAAATTCTAAGAGCTTGAAAAATTTTAGTTGATTTGTTTTTTCCACTTTTCTTTTTTTTTACACCTTCAATAATTTCTACTAAATTTTCAGTTTTAATTTTTTTATTTTCTCTTAATTGTGCTATTTTTTTTGAAATTGGTTTTGCATATTTTTCATCGCCGAAATACTTGAAAATTTTATAGAGATTTTGTTGGCTCATTTTTGAAATTACATCATCACAAGAAAAATCATTTAATCCCATTCTCATGTCTAGTTTGCCTTTGCTATTAAAAGATATGCCTCTATTTAGATCAGAAATCTGATTTAATGAATATCCCAGATCAAAAATAATTGCTTTAATGTTATCTTCCTTTATTTGATCAATATCTGAAAATTTTTTGTTATAAAATTTAAATCTTTTTTTATACTTTGTGTGAAATTGATTAGCTACACTGTTGACAGAATTATCTCTATCTAGTGCTACAATATTATTTAAGTTATTCTCTAATATCTTTTTTGAATAACCGCCTGCACCAAATGTGCAATCGATAAATGTGCCACCATAAAGAGGGGAAATAATACTAACTAATTCGTTTAGTAATACTGGAAAATGTTTTTCCAGATTTATGGTGGCATTCATTTATTTTTTTGAAGACCATTAATTCTTTTGTCTTCTCAAAAATGCTGGAATTTCTAAATCTTCTTCTTCATCAGAGTTTATCTCTTGTGGTGAAGTAGATAGCTCCTCGTTAGCATCTGAATTAAATAGCTCTGGGGCATCATCATCACTCAACTCAAAATTCTCCAAACCATTATTTTCAGATACTTGCTCATCTATATTGCTTTCAAATTCAGAGTTTACTGAGCTGGCTACAGGTGCTTCAGTTTGAACTAAATCGTCGCCATTTAGAGAGTTTGATGACTCATTTGCATAATTAGTATCTATACTTTTAGAACTCAATTCTTCATTTTTCTCTTCTTCCTCTATTTTAAGAGCGTTAGCTCCATTAGTAATAATTGAATTATTATTTGTAAATTGGAAAGATTGAGTTGATGCAGAATTTGAAAACTCAGAATAACCAGGATTTCTATTTTGAATTCTATGCACCATGTTTATTACTGATTTAGGCTCGGGTTGTTGTCCATCTAATGCAGTAGCAACAATAGAAACTCTCATTAATCCATCCAAACTATCATCCGTTATAGCTCCTATAATTAATTCTGCCTCTGGATCGACTTCGGCTCTTACTTTATTCACTGCTTCATCTACTTCAAATAATTTTAAATCTTTACCTCCAGTAATATTAACTAAAAGTCCTTTTGCCCCTTTTAAAGAATAATCGTCAATCAATGGATTATTAATTGCTGATTCAGCAGCTTTGACAGCTCTTCCTTCTCCTTCGGCTTGACCTGTGCCCATCATAGCTTTGCCCATTGAACTCATAACAGTTTCAACATCAGCAAAATCAAGATTTATAAGCCCTGGTCTAACCATTAAATCAGTTATACTTTGAACACCATGAAGCAAAACATCATTTGATAAAGCAAAAGATTCTTCAAAAGTTGTTTGTTCACTTGCAATCTTAAATAAATTTTGATTTGGAACAACTATAATAGTATCAACATGCTTTCGAAGTTCCTCTAAGCCTTGTTGAGCTTTTCTCATTCTAGATGGACCTTCGTATAAAAATGGAAGTGTTATAACCCCAACTGTTAAAATATTTAATTCTTTTGCTGCTCTAGCGATAACATGAGCAGATCCAGTTCCAGTTCCACCACCCATTCCAGCTGTAATGAAAACCATATTTGCACCCTGCAATATATTTACAATTTCATTTAAAGACTCGTCTGCAGCAGCTTGACCTATATCTAATTTTGCACCTGCTCCTAACCCTTTAGTTAAATTTAATCCCATTTGTATTTTTGTTTGTGCTTTACTTAATCTTAAATCTTGAGCATCTGTATTGACTGCAATAAACTCTACACCCTGAAGACCAGCATCAATCATTCCATTTATTGCATTTCCTCCAGCTCCCCCTACGCCTAATACTAGAATTCGTGGTTTAAGTTCTTTTATATCTGGTGTTTTAAAGTTTATTGTCATTTTCTCCCCTTTTAGTTATTAAATTGCTTTTCCCATTTAAGACTTGCTCTGTTAATATTTGATTTTTTTCTAGCGTTTGCCCTAAATTTTTCAAAAAGTGTTGGTTCCCAGATTTGAAATGTTTTACCTTGACCAACAAATAACATGCTATTCTTAATTTTTGCATGTTTTAATAATTTTGTAGTTATTTGAACCCGTCCTTCACTGTCAAATTGTAAATTTATACTTTCAGATAATATAGAAGTTGCAAAATAATCTTTTTTTTCTTCAAAAGGGTTGAGAGAGTCAATTGCATTTGAAATTTTTTCTATTCGATCTTGAGGCCATGCCTCAATACACTGATTATTAAAAGATGGATAACAAATTACTCCATTATAACCTATATTTGACAAATATGATCTATATGATGCAGGCACTGAAACCCTTCCTTTTTTGTCCAATTTGTTTTCGTAGGTTGATAAAAACATAAACCATATTATCCCTAATTTGGGTATTTATGGGATATTATGGGTTTTATTTGTTAGCGTCAATAGCTAATATTGTGGAACACCAATGTAAAAAATTAATAATTATTTGGATTTATTTTAATGAAATGCCAGATAAACTATAAGCCGGGTTCTGTCATTTAAACTTATCATTTATCTAGGCTTTAAATCACTTTAAAGCTCAAGCAACTAACCCTGATGACTAGCCAAAGACTGCTTTTAGTTATTGCTAACAATGTCATCTCTACTCAGTCTTGCTCCCAGTGGGGTTTTCCATGCGCTAGCTGTTACCAACTTAGCCGGTGTGCTCTTACCACACCTTTTCACCCTTGCCTTGATAAGGCGGTTTATTTTCTGTGGCACTATCCCTGGGGTTTCCCCCGCCAACTGTTAACTGGCACTGTGTCTTTGTAGAGCCCGGACTTTCCTCTTTAATAAATTAAAGCGATAAGTCATTTATCTGGCACTTAAGAATTATTCTTTTTTTTCCAAATTTCAACTATTATTAACTTAAGTAAATCAAGGATTTTAAAATAGCATAACTTTCTTTATCAACAATACTACTTATTAATTGTGGCCTGAATCTTCTTTGAAAATTTTTGTAAATTTTAGTTTTATCAGACGATTTTTCTGCAAATTCATAACCAAATTTAAATAATAAACTATAAAAATTTCTTGTATCACTTATTCGTACATTCCTTAATTTCTTACAGTTTGTCTGTGTTAAATTATGCCATATACAAATTTTTTTTTTGTAAAGAATTTTCCACGGAAATTTTTCTCCTGGATCTTTTTTTCTTAATGGTGCTATATCTGAATGCCCTAATACATTATTTTTTTTTATTTTATATTTTTTTATTAAAAATTTAGATAATCTGATTATTGCTTTAACTTGATAATTACTAAAATTTTTGTAACCATGCTGGTGTCCTGGGTTAGATATTTCTATACCAATTGAATTAGAGTTAATGAGCCGATCCTTTTTCCAAGATGATATTCCAGCATGCCAAGCGACATATAAATCTGGAATCATTCGAATAATCTGCCCATTTTTTCTTATAAAATAATGACAACTTACATTTGAATTTTTGCTAGTTAGTTTTCTTATTGCCCCTCTTTCAGATTTCATTCCTGTATAGTGAAAAACTATGTATTTCACTTTAGATTTTGGTCTTTTTTTTAAATTAAAATTTGGAGAGTAATTTATAGACATTTTTTCAACATTTTTCTGCATAAATTAAAACAATTTATCTTTATATTACTAATTAATATAATATAACTATTTTATGAACAAATTTGTATCAGCAATATTAATTATAATATTTTCTCTTATATATACAAATTCTATTGCAGGGGATGACGGAAAATTAAAAGTAAATGGTAATAATAATAACGGATATGTTGAAGCAAAAGACTGTTTCGAAAAAGTTAATAGAGGTATTTTTGCATTTAATCAAGTTCTAGATAAAGTAATATTTAAACCTCTTGCTAAAGGTTACCGAATGTTTCCACAGCCAATAAGAGCAGGAACAAGTAATGCACTTACTAACTTAAGTAATGTTGTAACAATACCGAACAATGTTCTTCAGGGACAATTTAAAGACGCTGGGGTAAATTCCGCAAGATTAATTATTAATTCAACTTTAGGTATCGCGGGAATATTTGATGTAGCTTCTTATTATGGATTAAAAAAACGAGACAAAGAAGACTATGGGCAAACATTAGGTGTTTGGGGTTCGGGCACGGGCTGTTATTTTGTTCTACCAATTTTAGGACCAACAACGGTTAGAGACTCTGTAGGATCTCTAGCAGGTATAATTGGAGGAGATGCTTGGTATAATATTACTGTTGCTAGAGACACTCAATATTTTTCAGAAGCTGACTATTATGCTTCAAAGTTATTAGATGGGGTTGATTTTAGGGCAAAAAATTTGGAGTCTTTTGATAGTTTAGAAAATAATTCAGTTGATCTATATGCATCTGTTAGAAGTCTTTACTTACAAGATAGATATAGAAAAATTAAAAACATAGACAAAACAACTGAGACCCTCAGCGATGACGACTGGGAAGAGTTAGATACTCAATAATTAATCAATAAATGAAACTTTTAAAATATTTAATTTTTTTTATATATATTACTAATTTTAATAATGTTTCTTTATCTAAAAACCCAAGTGATTTAATTAACGAAATTGTTGATGAGGCAGCTTCGATACTATCAAGCAACGATCCTGTAGAGTCAAAAATAATTAAATTAAATTCTATAGCAGAAAGAAGTGTCGATATAAACGGTATTGGAATGTATACACTTGGCAAGTATAGAAAGACCATTGATGATGATCAAAAATCAAAATATCAAAAATTATTTAAAAGCTATTTTTTAAAAAGCTTCTCTAGTAGATTGGTAGATTATACAAACCCTAGAATAAATGTTGTTTCTGAAAAGAAAGTAAATGAAAAGTACACTATTGTTAATAGCATTTTAGAAGCCACAACTAAGAGACCTCAGGTTAAAATTGACTGGAGAATATATACAAAGAATCCAGAGAGGCCTCTTATAAGAGATTTGATTGTTGAAGGCTTAAGTTTAGCCAGAACTCAAAAAGAAGAGTTTAATTCAATAATTCAAAATAATGATGGTGATATAAATGCATTATTTAAAACACTTGAGGAATTTTTAATTAAATAATTTAATAAAATCCTACTTCACCTAAGCATATATCTGATTTAAAATCACTAAAGCCAGCAACAAGAGCAATAGAGTTTAAAGTTTGCCCCACTATACTTTTTGGTTGATAAAAATTAGATTTTTTAAATTCGATAAAAGGTGCTCTAATCTCTTTCCAATTTTTTGTTGAAGTAAATGAAAAACTATAGAACTGCCAAGGAGCCAATGTTAAGCCTGTTCTTAAATGAAGATTATAATTTTTATCATTACCATAAACCTTTATATATATCCCATTATAATCTATAGTATTTATTTTAGGTTTTAGATTTGCTCTAATCTGAATAAATCCACCATTATTTTTTGTAGATACATTTCCAGTCATTCTATAACAATAAAATCCTTTCACTTCTTCAACTTGAAAATCTCCTGATGATATTCCGCCCATAACTTGATCAGTTATAAAATTCCATTTTTGAAATTGATTTGTAAAATTTGGATTTTTTAAATCATCTAATATCATTTCTTTAGAAAAACTACTATTTTGAAATAATATAAGCAAAGCTAAAAATATTATTTTTTTCAAAAGATAATTATTTTTTTTTTGCAAGTTGCTGCAGTAAGTAAATTTCTTTTTCTGTAAGCGTATTTTTTTCCTCTTTAATTTGATCTTCTAAGCTAAATAATGTAATTAAAGAAAAAAAGGATACTAGAGCAGTTAATACAATAAAGTAAATTGAGCTTAAGTTTACAATTACTAATATTATAAAAACACTGGTCCATCCAATAAAAATTCCCCTTAAAATTGTTCTATGACTTTTTAAATCAGGAATTTTTATAAATTGTATAAACAAAAGTATCAAAAGAAGCATTATTCCAGATATAGATATTCTTAATAAAACCAAAGTATCAAAACCCCCGCCATATAGTTCTCTGTGAATTAAATACGCAACAATACCTTTATAAGCAAAATAACTCAGAATTATAAAACAAACTAATATTGAAATATGATATGAAATTTTGGGTTTTATTTTAATTCTAAATTTCATTGACAAAAAAATTTAGATATAATTATCATGATTAATAATAAATTACTTGTAATTTTATTGATAATTATGGTGGGCCCGCCAGGACTCGAACCTGGGACCAATACATTATGAGTGTACTGCTCTAACCAACTGAGCTACAGGCCCTAAATTGAACTCTTAATTATATCATTTTTTTTAAGTTAGCAATTGAAGAAAGCTTAATTATGGTGGGCCGTGTTGGTTACGCTCCAACTACCCCTGCAATGTCAATGCAGTACTCTACTATTGAGCTAACGGCCCTAACTTTCAAGGAAACTTTTTAATTGTTTTGATCTACTTGGATGTTTTAATTTTCTTAGAGCTTTTGCTTCTATTTGTCTTATTCTTTCTCTCGTAACAGAGAACTGCAGTCCAACTTCCTCTAGAGTGTGATCTGTGTTCATTCCAACACCAAATCTCATTCTTAAAACCCTTTCTTCTCTTGGGGTAAGAGTAGATAAAATTTTTGTAGTAGCTTCACTTAAATTTGACTTGATTGCTTGTTCAAGTGGTGCCAATGCTTTTGTATCTTCAATGAAATCTCCTAAACTACTATCTTCTTCATCCCCAACAGGTTTTTCTAAAGAAACAGGTTCTTTTGAAATTTTTAAAACTTTTCTGACTTTCTCAAGAGGCATTCTTAATTTTTTTGCAAGTTCTTCTGGAGTTGCTTCCCTTCCAAATTCACTTAGTATAAGTCTCTGGGTTCTAACAATTTTATTAATCGTTTCTATCATATGAACAGGTATTCTTATTGTTCTGGCTTGATCAGCTATTGACCTTGTTATCGCTTGTCTAATCCACCAAGTTGCATAAGTTGAAAATTTATACCCTCTTCTATACTCAAATTTATCAACGGCTTTCATTAAACCAATGTTTCCCTCTTGAATTAAATCTAAAAATTGTAAACCTCTATTAGTGTATTTCTTCGCGATCGATATTACTAGTCGCAAATTAGCTTCAACCATTTCTTTTTTTGCAATCCTTGACTCTTTCTCACCCTTTTGAACTCTACTAACTAATTTTTTAAATTCAGTTACTGATACGCCCAGTTTAAAACTAATTTCAATAAGTCTATCTTTTATGTTTTTAAATTCAGATTTATTTTTTTGAAAGAATTTTCCCCATGTCTCATTTGTATCTAAGAAATCTTTAAAATTTGGATTTATTTCATTTCCTATATAAAATTTAATAAATTCATCTCTAGAGATTTTAGCGTCTATAGCCAATCTCAATAAGTTTCCCTCGAGTGAAACTATTTTTTTATTTTCAGAATAATGTTTTTGAACTAATTCCTCTAAAACTGATGGAGAGAGTTGAAGAGATTTTATATTTTCTAAAATATCATCAACAATTTTTTTGTAATTTTTCTCTTTTGAAGTAGAAAATTTTTTTCTATCTAAAATACAATTAAGTTTTTCTTTTTGATACTTAATTAATTTATTGTAATCTTTCGTTAGGTCATGAACTGTTTGTAAGACTTTTGGTTTAATCTCTGTTTCCATTGCAGCCAACGTTGGATTAAATTCGTCTTCTTCAATGTTACTTTCCTCAGAATTTTGTGCATCGTCATTGTCTTTTTTTTGTTTTGTATTGTTACTATTATCGTCATCATCCATATAATTAGTATCAATATCAATTATCTCTCTAACTAAAATTTCATCATTTTGGAGTTTTTGATCCCATTCAAAAAATTGTTGTGCGGTTATTGGGCTCTGAGATAATGCATTTAACATAACATCTTTTCCAGCCTCAATTCTTTTAGCAATGGCTATTTCACCCTCTCTTGAAAGAAGTTCCACTCCACCCATTTCTCTGAGATACATTCTTATTGGGTCATCACTTTTATCAAGTGTTTTACCTTCTTCTTTTGATGAAGAGTCTTTTTTCTTTAAAACTTTAAAGTCTGACTTTTTTTCAACAAGCACTATAT
This sequence comes from uncultured Pelagibacteraceae bacterium, assembly GCA_902595635.1. Lineage (GTDB taxonomy): Bacteria > Pseudomonadota > Alphaproteobacteria > Pelagibacterales > Pelagibacteraceae > Pelagibacter. Next base: position 14,429 of record CACJQT010000001.1, read on the forward strand.
TTTCGTCAAGGATATGTATGAATGCCTGTGCAAGATTTTCACTAGATAAGTTTCTTTTTCCTAAGGATTTGTTTAATTCTTCATGAGTTATAAATCCTCTATGAATTCCCCTGCCCATTAATCTGGCAAATGATTTTGTAATAATTCGTTCCACAATAAAAAAGTTTGATGGTCTTATATAATGTCTAATACAAAAAAATCTATGTGATTTTTTTTAAATTTAGTTGATTTTTTGTTGTTTTTTTAACTCTTTTATCTCATTAAAAGTTTTCTCACTAAAATCTTGGGAAAATTTTGATTCTAATTCGGATATCCTTTGCTCCAATTCATAATTCTTAAGATCTTGAATAATTTCCATAAGAATCTCTAAAATTTTTTCATTATCATTTAAATTTTTTGAAATAATGTGTTTAACTGAGGCATAATTTGTTACTCTACTAATCAAACTTTTATCAATATCTAATTTTTCAACATTTAAGTTCAATAAATTTTCAGATTGATTTAAAATTTCATTATATAACTGCTTATTTTCGTCACTATATAGTTTTACATTATCTAATAAATGAAAATTTTCGTAAATTAATTTCGGTTTAGTAATTAAAATATATAAAAATGAGAATTCTTTAATTTCAAAAGATCTTAAAGATTTTGTTTCATTAAAGTAACTTTTAGTTTTAGCAAGAGATTTGGGAAATGTTTTATATTTTTTATTAAATTTTAAATTAATATTTGGCGTCAAATCAGATACTTTTTGTAGAAAATATTCTAAAGTATATTTTTTTACAAAGCTATCTTGAATATTTGATGCAATTTCTCTTAATTTTTTTTCAAAAATAGCTTTTGAGCTAGGATTTTCATTTGTCTGGCTTAGATAGTGTTCAAATATAAATTTATGTATTTGTATGGACTTTTGTTTTGTAATTTCTATAAAATTTTCTTTTCCAAATTTATTTACATAATTATCAGGATCTAAATTATCTTCTAAGAGCAAAAAAGAAATTTTTTTGTCAGGTTTTAACTCGTCAATAATATTCTCTGCAGCTCTTAATGCAGCTTTATAGCCACTTTGATCACCATCGAAACATATAATAATATGATTATAAAATTGATTTAAAATTTGTATCTGTTTGCTTGTCAAAGCAGTTCCTAGGTTTGCAACACAATTTTCTATTCCATTTTTTGATAAACTAATAACGTCCATATACCCCTCTACCAAATAAACATCTTCTAATTTATTTGATAATTTTCTTGCTTTATCAAGATTATATAAATTTGATCCTTTTTTAAAAAAAGGAGTCTCGGGTGAATTAATATATTTGGCTAAATTTTTATTATCATCTAAAATTCTTCCACCAAAACCTATTACATCCCCTGATATATTATTTATTGGAAAAATGATTCTATTTCTAAATCTCGAAATAAATTTTTTTTTCTTCTCATCAAAGTAAAATAGCCCTGTATCTTTAATAATTTTATCATCAAAATCTTTTTTCAAATTTTCATAATAATCATAATCTTCTGTTACAAAACCAAGATTAAAATTTTTAACATCTATTCCTGATAGCCCTCTTTCTTTAAGATAATTTTTTGCTTGATATGATTTTTCATTTTTAAATAATTCATTTTTATAAAATTCAGAAAAATTCTTACATATAGATTTGTATAATTTCCATTTTTTTTCTCTTTCTTCATCTTGTTTTGAAAATGTATAAGGTTGCATTCCTGCCAGATTTGAAAGCATTTTGACTGCCTCACCAAATCTAAGATTTTGTGTTTTCATTACAAAATCAAAAATATTTCCATGCTCACTTGTGCTGAAACAGTGATAAAATTCTTTTTCATCGTTAACTGTAAATGAAGGAGTTTTCTCTGTTTTAAATGGAGATAAACCAACAAACTCTTTACCTCTTTTTTTGAGTTTAACAGTTTTAGAAACAACTGTAGAAACTTTTAATCTATTTTTAATTTCGTCTAAATATTCCTTTGGATATTTCATCAGCTATTAAGTAAATTTTTAATAATCTGACCTGCTTTAGAAAAATCAATTGTATCAGAATGTTTTTTTTTCAATTCACCCATGACTTTACCCATATCCTTAATTGAAGAGGCACCAGAACTTTTTATAATATCTTCACATATCTTTTTTGTATCTGCCTCAGATAATTGCTTAGGCAAATATTCGGATAAAACATCAAGCTCCCCTTGTTCAATTTCTAATAAATCTGACCTGTTATTCTTTTTATATATTTCGATTGATTCGGACCTTTGTTTTATCATTTTTTTTAAGAGTTTTTTTATATCCTCATCGTCTGTCTCCTTTTTATTTGGGCCAGATCTGTTGTTAATATCTAAGTCCTTAACTCCAGATAAAATTAACCTATAAGTTGATATCTTATTTTTATCTTTTGATTTTAAAGCATTTTTGTAATCGTTATCTATTTTATCTCTCATGGTCATAATCAGAATGTACTTCATAGACAAAATTGTTCAAAAGAAAAAATTGTATTTTTAAAAAATTATTATAGATCTGTTGCGGATAAATACGTTTTATTGTATTAACCTTTAACTTATGAGTTGTAATTGACTTTAAAACGAAAAAACAAAAATTCACATCTCTCCAATTTTAACACAGCTATTTTAGTTCTTGAAAATAAATCAGTCTTTAAAGGAATTGGACTAGGACATACAGGAGAGGCAACTGGAGAGGTATGCTTTAATACATCATTAACTGGATACCAAGAAATAATATCTGATCCATCGTATGCAGGACAGATAATAAATTTTACATTTCCGCACATTGGGAACGTTGGGGCTAACAAAGAGGACATAGAGTCTGATAAAATATGGACAAGAGGAGTTATTTTTAATTCAGAGATAACAAGTCCTTCAAATTATAGGTCTCTTCAAAATTTAGATAAGTGGCTTAAAAAAAATAAAATAGTAGGCATAACTGGTCTTGATACTAGAAGTTTAACAAATTTTATCAGAGATAAAGGGGCTCCAAAAGGAACAATATCAAACAATAAAAATGGTAAATTTAATATTAATAAACTAATAAATAAATCAATAAAATGGCCTGGTTTAAATGGAATGGATCTTGCTCAAGAGGTATCAACTAATAAAACTTATATTTGGAAAGGATATAAAACGTGGAAAAAAAATAAGGGTTATGAAAAAAATAAAAAAAAAAAATTTAGGGTTGTGGCGATAGATTATGGAATTAAAAAAAATATACTTAGGTATTTTTCTGATTTTGATTGCGAAGTTAAAGTCGTTTCCTGCAAAGAAAATGCAAATAATATACTTAATCTGAAACCTCATGGAATTTTTTTGTCAAACGGTCCTGGTGATCCTGCTGCAACAGGGAAGTATGCGATTAAAGTTGTTAAAAATTTAATAAAAAAAAATATTCCATTATTTGGGATATGTTTGGGTCATCAAATATTAGCTTTAGCATTAGATGCAAAAACTAAAAAAATGAAATTGGGGCATAGAGGTGCAAATCATCCAGTAAAAAATTTAATTACAAAGAAAGTTGAAATTACCAGTCAAAATCATGGATTTGAAGTTGTTAAGCAAAGCTTAAAAAAAAATACAGAAATAACTCATCTATCATTATTCGACAATTCTATTGAAGGAATAAGATTAAAAAATAAACCAGTTTTCTCAGTCCAATATCATCCTGAAGCTAATCCTGGACCACAAGATAGTAAATATTTATTTAGTAATTTTGTTAAAGACATAAAAAAATATGCCAAGAAGAAAAGACATTAAAAAAATTTTAGTCATTGGAGCTGGACCAATTATTATTGGTCAAGCTTGTGAATTTGATTATTCAGGAACACAAGCATGCAAAGCACTAAAGGACGAGGGTTATAAAGTAATATTAATCAACTCAAATCCAGCAACTATAATGACTGATCCTGGTGTTGCTGACAAAACTTATATCGAACCAATATCTTTGGAAGTGCTTGAGGAGGTCATCAAAAAAGAAAGGCCTGATGCTATTCTACCTACAATGGGTGGTCAAACAGCATTAAATCTTGCAATAAATGCGGAAAAAATTGGTTTGCTTAAAAAGTATAGAATTGAACTTATTGGAGCAAACTCCAAAGCAATAGCGAATGCTGAGGATAGAAAAAAATTTAGAAAGAATATGTCTGATATTGGTATTGATTTACCAAAATCAGAGGTTTTGAATAAATTTTCAAACGCGAAAAAAAGTTTAAACAAAATTGGTCTTCCTGCAATTATTAGACCTTCATTTACTTTGGGGGGATTGGGTGGAGGAATTGCTAGAACACAAAAAGATTTTTTTAAAATTGTTAAAGAGGGGATGAACGAGTCTCCCCAAAATCAAGTTTTGGTTGAAGAATGTTTAGATGGCTGGAAAGAATTTGAGATGGAGGTTGTTAGAGATCGAAATGATAATTGTATAATTATCTGCTCAATAGAAAATGTTGATCCAATGGGAACTCACACGGGTGACTCTGTTACTATAGCTCCAGCATTAACATTAACAGATAAAGAGTACCAAGTAATGAGAAATGCATCTATTGCTTGCTTAAGAAAAATAGGTGTTGAAACTGGAGGTTCGAATGTTCAATTTGCCATAAATCCAAAAAATGGAAGAATGGTAATTATTGAGATGAACCCTAGAGTTTCGAGATCTTCTGCATTAGCCTCTAAAGCAACGGGTTTTCCTATTGCAAAAGTAGCGGCGAAATTAGCAGTTGGTTATACTCTTGATGAACTACAAAATGAAATAACAAAAGTAACACCAGCTTCTTTTGAACCAACGATTGATTACGTGGTAACAAAAATTCCTAGATTTACATTTGAAAAATTTTCAGACACGGAAGCAATTTTAGGAACATCAATGAGATCAGTTGGCGAAGCAATGGCAATTGGGAGAAACTTCAAAGAATCTTTTCAAAAAGCCCTGGTTTCACTTGAAACTGGTTTGTCAGGATTAGATAATATTTTTAACTATTCAAAAAAAGAAATACTGAAAAATTTAAAAATCAATATTCCAAACAAATTACTTCTGATTGCTGAGGCTTTTAGAAAAAAAATTTCTTTAGATGTTATATTTAAATTATCAAAGGTAGATCCTTGGTTTTTAAATCAAATTAAGGAAATAGTTGATGAAGAAAATATATTAATTTCCAAAGGGCTGCCCAAAACTTTTGAGAAATTTAATAGAATAAAATCAATAGGGTTTTCTGACAAAAAGATCTCGCAATTGACTGGTAAAAAAGAAACAATCGTCAAAACAAGAAGAAAAGCGCTAAAAGTTATGCCCGTTTTTAAGAAAGTTGATACCTGTGCTGCTGAATTTAAATCTTTTACACCTTATATGTATTCTACGTATCAAAGAAATTTTTCTATTAAAACTGAATGCGAAGCAGAGCCAAGCAATAAAAAGAAAATAATAATTTTAGGTGGAGGCCCAAATAGAATTGGCCAAGGTATAGAGTTTGATTATTGCTGTTGTCAGGCTAGCTTTTCTTTAAAAGAAGCAGGTTTTGAAACAATAATGATAAATTGTAACCCGGAAACTGTTTCTACAGATTATGATACAAGTGATAGATTATACTTTGAGCCTTTAATTGAAGAGTATGTTGAGAATATAATTTTAAAAGAAAAATCAAAAGGCAATCTTATTGGGATTATTGCGCAATTTGGAGGTCAAACTCCTATCAAATTAGCTAAATTTTTAGATGAAAATAAATTACCTATTTTAGGGACACAATATAAATCGATTGATCTTGCAGAAGATAGGGACAGATTTAGAGAGTTGCTTATAAAGCTTAAATTAAAACAAGCTGAAAGTGGAATAGCCTACAAATTCGATCAAGCTATTAATGTTGCTGAAAAAATTGGATTACCAGTAGTTGTGCGACCTTCTTATGTTTTGGGAGGAAGGGCTATGGAAATTGTTCATGACAAAAGTCAAATGAAACAATTTATTAATGAGGCCTTCAAAGCATCAGAACAAAATCCAATCTTAATTGATAAATTTATCGACAATGCAATGGAAGTGGATGTAGATGCAATTTCTGACGGAAAAGACGTTTATGTTGCTGGAATAATGCAACATATTGAAGAAGCCGGGATTCATTCTGGAGACTCAGCTTGTTGCTTGCCGCCAGTATCAATAAAAGCGAACCTTTTAAGAGAATTAAAAATACAAACTAGAAAATTGGCTTTGGCTTTAAAAGTCAAAGGATTTTTAAATATTCAATTCGCAATTAAAAATGATGAAATTTTTGTCATTGAAGTTAATCCTAGAGCAAGCAGAACCGTTCCTTTTGTTTCAAAAGCAAACGGTATTCCGCTTGCAAAAATTGCATCAAGAATAATGTCTGGGGAAAAGTTAAGTAAATATAAATTAAAATATAAAACCAATAAAAAATTTGCTGTTAAGGAAGCAGTATTTCCATTTAATAAATTTCCAGATAGTGATTTATTACTTGGCCCTGAAATGAAGTCTACTGGTGAGGTAATGGGTTTCGATGATGATTTTGGAATGGCTGTTGCAAAAAGTCAAATTGCTGCTTCTAATTCATTGCCAACTAAAGGAATGGCATTCTTATCAGTAAAAGACTCTCACAAGCAGGAAATAGTAGGTGTTGCACAAAGACTAATAAAACTTGGATTCACACTTTCTGCAACCAAAGGAACTTCAGAGATTTTAAAACAAAACGGAATGAAATGTAAAAAAATTAATAAAGTTAGCAGTGGTAGACCACATATAGTAGATGTTTTAAATTCTAAAAAAATATCTTTGGTAATAAATACTGGAGGTGGAAATTCTGAACACAGAATTAGTGATGCAAGAGCATTAAGAAGAGGAACTCTTGCAAACAAAATCCCTTATTGTACGAATATGTCTACAGCCTATTCATTCTTAGAAGCAATTAAATCCTTAAAAACAACCAAGATAAGAGTTAAATCTCTGCAGGATAATTAATTTTAATTGACTTTCCAATCCGTCTCAAATGTAACATAATTTACTTGAAGACATCTTCTCTCTTTTACTATTTCTTTTTTTTCCATACCATGCCAAGTGTTAGGACCACTTGAAAAGAAATAGCCATAATTATCCTTATAAGGAACAGTTTTTGCTAATTTTAGATTTTCATCATAAAAATCTGTGCCTAAATCTTCTTTTTCATTATGTTTATTTACGAATAATAAACATGACATCAATTTTTCTTTAATATCGCAATGCGGTTTTAACCAGAATCCTTTTCTGTCACAGATAACTTCAACTCTTACATATGAATTAGAAAGGTCTTTATTTATCATTTCGGAAATTTTTTTGTAGGTTGATGGATTTTGCAGTTCTTTAATAAATTCTACAAGATTAGGGAATTGATTTGAATTTTCTTTGGTCACAAAACATCTAAATTTTAATGCCTTACCTCCATCTGATATACCTTCTCTAAAGTTACCTTCACCCCCATCAATTGCTCTTGTGCCATCATAATTTAAATTATGTTCTATCGGATTAGCTATATCAGCGTTTACAATTTCCTGAACTTGTAGGTCGGTTAGTGGTTGTTTTAATTCCCAATGTTCAAAAGGATTTTTGTGATTTGACGAATTGTTTAATATTGAATTTAAAAATGCCATTATAATTGAATTTTATCTTTAATGATATTTGCTACTCTATTCGTTTCATCTAATTTTTCATAGTTCCAATTTTCTAATTTTTCTCCTAATTCTCTAACAATATTCATTTCTTGAAATAATTTTCTAAAATATTTAAATCTTTTATCGCTTTTTTTGGGTGGAATAGTGGCAATATAAATTGGCTTACCTGTTAAAGCTGCCTCTGAAATCATAGAGCTTGAATCGCAAGTAATAACCAAATGTTTTGATTGTGAAAGAGCACTTAAATAGGCTTTTTTATCAACACCATCTAATACTAAATGATCATTTCCAAAATATATTTTTGCATGTTCTATAGTTCCCTTTGGCGTTCTCATAGAAGGGATGACTACTAAATTAAGATTATTTTCTTTTACTAAATAATTTACTTTTGAAAAAATTTCTTGGATATTTCTATCTGAATAATCATAATATTGGGTAGGACCACCAATTATTAATGAAATTATATTTTTATCCCTCAATTTACTTGAAATACCAAACAAATATTCTTTGCCTTTTTCAATTTCTTCACTTGTTAAATAATGAATAGCTCCTTTTGTTTTTAATACATTATGTCCATCAATATTATCGTGCTCGGGCACTACTACTAGATCAAAATTATCTAGTTTTATCTTTGGGTTTTGAATATGAATGTTAAATACTTTTTTCTTTGAATTTTTTTTTAAAAATAATGATGGAATAATACTTTTTCTTCCACATGAAATTATTAAATCAACATCTTCACATTCAATTTTTTTAAAAACTGAGTCGGATATTGGAGTGAATTTTGGCGGTATAACTTTCCAGAAACCTTTTGTTTCAACTGTGTGGTGAGAATAATTTATATCTAAAGCTTTAGCCAAACCTTCTACTTGGCTAATCATCCCATGCATACCTTCTGTTAATAATATACCTTTCAATTTAGTCATTAATCATTATATAGCTTTCATATGAGTGAAAATCCAACTAAACACACAAAAGTGTTAATAATTGGGTCAGGTCCCGCTGGATATACAGCAGCAATTTATGCTGCAAGAGCAATGTTAAAACCAATATTAGTTCATGGTATGGAACCTGGTGGCCAGTTAACAACTACAACTGATGTTGAAAATTTCCCTGGATTTAAAGATGTAATACAAGGGCCGTGGCTTATGGATCAAATGAAAGGTCAGGCAGAAGTTGTTGGAACTGAAATGATACAAGATCATATAGCGTCAGTAGACTTAAAATCTAAGCCATTTAAAGCTGTTGGTGATAGCGGCCAAATTTATGAAGCAGACTCAATTATTATTTCAACTGGAGCTCAAGCTAGATGGTTGAATATAGACTCTGAACAAAATTTTAGAGGTTTTGGTGTATCTGCATGTGCAACATGTGATGGATTTTTCTTTAAAGACAAAACTGTTGCTGTTGTTGGGGGAGGAAATGCTGCAGTTGAAGAAGCTATGTTTTTAACAAAATTTGCCTCAAAGGTTCAGCTTATACACAGAAGAGATAGTTTGAGAGCAGAAAAATTACTTCAAAAGAAATTAATGGAAAATAAAAAAATTGAAATAATTTGGGACTCTGTTGTTGATGAAGTTATTGGGGATAATGATCCTAAAAATGTAACTGGATTAAAAATTAAAAATGTTAAAACAAATAAAATAGACGAACTAAAAATTGATGGATTGTTTATAGCTATAGGGCATGATCCAGCAACATCATTATTTAAAGACCAACTAGAAATGGATAATGAGGGTTATTTAATAACAAAACCAGAATCCACAGAAACAAATATACCAGGAGTTTTTGCTGCTGGTGATGTAAAAGATAAAATATTTAGACAGGCCGTTACAGCAGCTGGTATGGGATGTATGGCGGCATTAGAAGCTGAAAAACATTTATCCGAATAAATGAATGAAACAGTATTGTTAACGGGCATAAGTGGATGGATCGCTAAACACACCGCAATTGAACTATTAAATTCAGGATATAAGGTTTTAGGAACTGTTAGAAACTCCAAACTAATTGATCAAACAAAAAAAACCATAAATAAATATGCATCAATTGATAAATTATCATTTGTCGAATTAGACCTTTTGAAAGATGAAGGTTGGGATGAAGCATTAAAAGGTTGTAAATATGTAATGCACGTTGCTTCCCCTTTCCCTTTAAAAACTTCTAGAGATCGTGAAAGTCTTGTTCCAACTGCTAAAGATGGGACCATAAGAGTTTTAAAAGCTGCTGTTAATGCGGGAGTCGAACGTATAATTAAAACATCATCAATTGTAGCAATGTTTAGAAAGCCTAATAGGACAAATCCATATACATTTGGTGAAAATGATTGGAGTGACGAAAATTGGCATGGTTGTAATGATTACTTTGTTTCAAAAATAAAAGCTGAAAAAGCTGCTTGGGAATTTATGGAAAATAAAGGTTTAAAAAATAAGTTGATATGTATATGTCCTGGAGGTGTTTTTGGTGACGCGTTAGATGCAAAAGAAAAAACTTCAATAAGCTATATAAAATTATTTCTTAAAGGTAAATATCCGGGTGCTCCTGATTTTAGCATCTTGGTATCTGATATGAAGGATGTTGTAAAAGCTCACATCAATTCTTTAACAAGACCAGATGTTGGTGGAAGACGACTGATAATTGGCTCAGAGGTCAAAAGAATGATAGATTTTTCTAATATTATGTCTGAAGCATTACCTGAATATTCAAAAAAACTTCCAAAAAGAGTTTTGCCAAACTTTTTGATAAAAATAATTAGTCATATAGATACAAGTGCAAAAATGATGGTCCCTGACCTAGGAATTCAAATGCAAACCGATGCTTCGTATGCTGAGGATTTGTTAGGATTTAAATTTCAGCCAGCAAAAGGGTGTATCGAAGAAGCAGCAAAATCAGCAGTTAGACTCGGATTAGTATAATATCAGTAATTTACAAGCTATTTCAGTATAGAATAAAAAGTTATTATAAATTATAAAAGAATGTAAATGGAAAACATTGTAAAGCAAATCCAGCTTGTAGCATTAGTAATCATTTTAGTAAGTACAGTTATTGCTTTTGGGCAAGAGATGTATCAGATGATACTCGTGCAAAGAGTTACTTTAGCAGATCTACTTTTGCTTTTTCTATATCTTGAGGTGCTTGCAATGGTTAGAGTTTTTTGGGAGAGCCAATCAATTCAAATTACACTGCCGTTATTTATTGCTATAACTGCACTTGCTAGATTTATTATTTTACAAGGAAAATCTCTAAATCCGGAGATATTACTATATGAAGCTGGTGCGATTGTTTTAATTGCTTTAGCAATTGTGATTTTAAGATTTAGAAATTCTTCTCTAATTGGACTAAATAAAAAAAAATAGGTTTATCCTAAATTCTCACAAAACTTTTTAATTCTAGACATTGCTATTTTAAGTTTTGCCATTGAAGTTGCATATGAAATTCTAAAATATCCATCTAAACCAAATGCTGAGCCTTGAACAGCTGCAACATTTTGTTTTTCTAAGAGTTGTTGGACAAAATCAGTATCTTTTTTAAGTTTAGTTCTTTTATTTAGTAGTTTTTTACAATTCGGAAATACGTAAAATGCACCATTAGGTTTCAAGCAGCTGATACCATCAATATTATTTAAACTTTTGACAACAAAATCTCTTCGTTCTTTAAATGATTTTGCTCTTTTTTTAATAAAATCTTGTTTGCCATTCAAAGCTTCAACAGCTGCTGCTTGACTAATTGATGAAGGATTAGAAGTAGACTGAGATTGAATTTTTCTAATTGCAGAAATTATTTCTTTTGGTCCAGCTGCATAACCAATTCTCCACCCAGTCATTGCATATGACTTGCTCACCCCATTCATTGTTAATGTTCGAGATTTTAATTTTGAAATTTGTGCAATAGTAAAGAATTTAAAATTATCATATTTAACATGCTCATAAATATCATCGCTCAAAATGTGAACATTTTTGTATTTGATTAAAACCTTAGCTAATTTTTGAATTTCTGATTTGCTGTATCCAGATCCGGTTGGATTAGATGGTGAGTTAAGGATTATCCATTTCGTTCTTTTTGTAATTGCAGCTTTTAATTTTGCAGGGGTGATTTTAAATCCATCTTTTTCATCACATTTTACTATTTTTGGTTTTCCACCTGCTAAGAGAACCATATCCGGATATGAAACCCAGAATGGCGCCGGAATAATAACTTCGTCTCCTTTATTTAAAGTTGCCATAAAAGTGTTATAGAGAACTTGCTTCCCTCCAGTTCCAACTGTGATTTCATCTAGTTTATAATTTAGTTTATTTTCTCTTTTAAATTTTTTTAAAATTGCTTTTTTTAATGCTGGAGTTCCATCGACTGCAGTATACTTTGTATCTCCGTCTCTTATTGCTTTAATGGCTGCATTTTTAACATTGATAGGAGTATCAAAATCTGGTTCCCCTGCCCCAAGTCCAACTACATCTTTTCCTGCAGCTCTTAATTCTCTTGCCTTTTGAGTAACTGCAATAGTTGGGGATGGTTTAATTCTTTTTAAATTATTAGATATTATGCTCATTGAATTATGAAATTATTCAATTACGTTGTTTAATATATGGAGAATACATATCAAGACCTAATTACAGACATTCAGAGTAAAAACCCAAAAATCGGTGGAAAACTCGAAGGTGGAAAAAAATTCAAAATAAAGTCAGATTTTACCCCAGCTGGTGACCAGCCAGATGCAATTAAGAAGCTTGTCCAAGGAGCTAAAAAAAATGAGTTTAATCAAGTATTATTAGGAGTAACTGGATCTGGAAAAACTTTTACAATGGCAAAAGTTATAGAAGCTACAAATAGACCAGCATTAATATTGGCACCAAATAAAACTTTGGCAGCTCAACTTTACGGTGAGATGAAAACTTTTTTTCCAGATAATGCTGTTGAGTATTTTGTATCTTACTATGATTATTACACTCCAGAAGCTTACGTTCCAAGATCAGATACGTACATAGAGAAAGAAGCATCTATAAACGAGCAGATTGATAGAATGAGACACTCAGCAACAAGATCCCTTCTTGAAAGAGACGATGTTTTAATTGTTGCAAGTGTTTCCTGTATTTATGGTTTGGGATCAGTCGAAGCTTACAGCAAAATGACTTTAACTCTTCAGAAAAACTATGAATATAATAGAGAACAAATAATAAAATCTCTTGTTGCTCTTCAGTACAAGAGAAATGATCAAAATTTTTTTAGAGGAACATTTAGGGCAAGGGGAGAATATTTAGAAATATTTCCATCTCATCTAGAGGATAGAGCATGGAGGCTAAGTTTATTTGGTGATAAACTTGAGAAGATTGAGGAATTTGATCCTTTGACAGGAGATCAAGTTAGAGATCTTAGTTTAGTAAAAGTTTATGCTAATTCTCATTACATCACTCCTAAACCAACTGTAGAACAAGCAGTTATTAAAATAAGAAAAGAATTAGAGGAGACTTTAAAAAAACACAAATCAGAAAACAAATTATTAGAGGCGCAACGATTAGAAGAGAGAACTAAATTTGATTTAGAAATGATTGAGGCAACTGGATCTTGTGCGGGAATTGAAAATTATTCAAGATTTTTATCTGGTAGAAAACCAGGAGAGCCGCCACCTACTCTTTTTGAATATTTTCCTGATAACACATTAGTTTTTGTAGATGAGTCTCATGTTACAGTTCCCCAACTTAATGGTATGTTTAAGGGAGATAGATCTCGAAAAAGCACGTTGGCTGAGTATGGTTTTAGATTGCCTTCTTGCATGGATAACAGACCTTTAAAATTTGAAGAGTGGGATTTGATGAGAACACAAACTGTATTTGTTTCAGCAACTCCTGGCCCATGGGAAATGGAACAGACTAAAGGTAAATTTATTGATCAAGTCATAAGACCTACAGGCTTAATTGATCCACCAGTTGAGATTAGACCAGCTAAAAATCAAGTAGATGATCTTATGCATGAATGTAAAAAAGTAGTTGAAAATAATTATAGAGTTTTGGTTACAACACTTACAAAAAAAATGGCAGAGGATTTGACCGAGTATCTTCATGAGAATGGGATAAAAGTAAGATACCTTCATTCTGATATAGATACACTTGAGAGAATAGAGATTATGAGAGATCTCAGAATGGGTGTATTTGATGTTCTAGTTGGAATAAATTTATTAAGAGAAGGTTTAGATATTCCAGAATGTGCATTAGTTGGAATACTAGATGCTGATAAGGAAGGATTTTTGCGATCTGAAACATCACTAATTCAAACAATAGGAAGAGCCGCAAGAAACGTAGATGGAAAAGTTATTCTTTATGCCGATAAGGAGACAAAAAGTATAAAGAAAGCAATTAAAGAAACTGAGAGAAGAAGAAAGATTCAATTAGAGTACAATAAGAAAAATAAAATCGATGCTAAATCTGTAAAAAAAGAAATAAGTGATATTTTAGAAAGTGTTTATGAGAAAGATTACGTCAAAATAAGTGAAGGTTCCAATATTGGTGGTAACCTTAAAAAACATTTAAAAGGATTAGACAAAAAGATGAAAGAAGCTGCATCTAATTTGGAATTTGAGGAAGCGGCTAAAATTAGAGATGAGATGAGAAAGCTTCAAAGTACTGAATTAGAAATTACTTTAAACCCCAAAATTAGACAGTACGATGTTAAAAATAAAATTTATCCTAAAGGTAGATCAACACTTGGTATGCCTGGTACGAGAGTTACAAAAAAAAGAGATAAAAAATGGAAGCACGGAAGATAATAATTACTGGAGCAGCAACTCGAATGGGAGCTGCGATAGCTAAAAAATTATCTGGGCCTAATATTGAAATTGTTATCCATTATAACAAATCTAAGTCCAAAGCAGAGAGTCTTAAAAAAGATTTAAATAAAAGTGGTACAAAAATTCATTTGGTAAAAGCAGATTTGACTAAAGAAAAAGAGATTGAGAAAATGTTAAAGTTTTCAAAATCAAAAATGAAGTATTTTGATTGTTTAATTAATAATGCTTCATTATTTGAGAACGATAAACTTGAAAATTTTACAACAAAAAGTTGGGAAAGCCATTTAAAAGCTAATTTAAAAGCGCCAGCTTTATTATCAAAGGGTTTTGCGAAAAATGCTAGAGGAAAAAACAATAATATTATTAATATAATTGATCAAAGAGTATTTAAACTAACACCGCATTTTTTTTCATATACATTAAGTAAAACTGGTCTTTACACTTTAACCAAAACTAGCGCTATGAGTCTTGCCCCAAATATTAGAGTAAATGGAATTGCTCCAGGTCCAACTATTAAAAATAAAAGACAGTCTGAAAAGCACTTTAAAAAGCAATACATGGCAACACCTCTTAAAAGACAGACAAATGTGGAAGAAATCTGCAATGCTGTTGACTTTTTTATTAAAAATAGATCTATTACCGGTCAAGTTTTAGCAATTGATAGTGGCCAAAACTTAAACTGGCAAACTCCGGATATAATGGGTGGTAAGGAATGAAAAAGAATAACTTAAAGATTGTTAAAATAAATAAAACAAAGAGCTTATTTAATTACGAAAAAAAAGTTTTAATAAAAGAATTAATACTGGGATTAAAACTTGGTTATTTTGATTTTGAAAAAGAAAAGCCTCAAAAAGTAAAATTTAATTTAGAGGTAAATTATCAAGATAAACAGCCGTCTAACGATAAAGATATTAAATCGATAGTTAATTACGCTAAAATAGTAAAATTAATAAAAAAACTTGTAAAAAATAAACATTACAATTTTCTTGAAACATTGGCAGAAGATGTTTTTGATGAGCTATTCAAAGATAAAAGAATAGATAAAATTACTCTTCAAATCGAAAAATTAGAAATAATGAAGGATTGTAGCTCAGTTGGGATCCAAATTTCTAAAAAAAGAAGCCATGATCAGCTCTGATATAGGTAAAGAAGTAATTAAAAAAGAATTGCCCTTGGTTCCTAAGCTGCCAGGTGTTTATAGGATGCTAAATTCAAAAGGAGAAATTCTTTATGTGGGTAAAGCAAAAAACCTTCCAAATAGACTCAAAAGTTATGTGTCAGAAAAAAATCATATTATTAGAACTGAAAGAATGCTCTCTCAAACAAAAAGACTCGAAATTACTACTACTTCAAATGAAAGTGAGGCTTTACTTTTAGAGGCAAATTTAATTAAAAAGTTTAAACCAAAATTTAATATTTTATTAAGAGATGACAAATCCTTTCCTTTTATTTTTATAGGTGACAAAGATAAATGGCCACAAATCAAAAGGCACAGAGGAAAAAAAGGCAAAGAAGGATTTTATTTTGGACCATTTGCATCAGCTGGATCTGCAAATTGGACTATAAAAATGATCCAAAAAATATTTCATCTCAGAATTTGCGATGATACTGTTTTCAAAAATAGAGAAAGACCCTGCATACTTTATCAAATTAAAAGATGCTCAGGACCTTGCGTTGGTTACGTAACTGAGAGTGATTATAAACAAACTGTTGATGATGCAATTGAGTTTGTGTCAGGCAAATCTAGAAAAATTCAGAAAAGCTTATCTAACCAAATGGAAAAGGCTAGTGAGGATTTAGACTTTGAAAAAGCAGCAATATTAAGAGATCGAATTAAATCATTAAATATTATTCAATCTTCTCAAAGAATTAATGAAGCAAATTTAGTCGAAGCAGATGTTATCGCAGGATATAAAGAATCTGGAAAAACTTGTATTCAAGTTTTTTTTTATAGGTCAAAACAAAATTGGGGTAATCAAGCTTTTTTTCCAAAGCATGATCCAGAAGAAAATCTAAGTGATATCATTAATTCTTTTGTCTCTCAATTTTATGAAAATAAAAGTGTGCCATCTTCAATAATTTTATCAAATGAAATTAAAGAGAAAGAATTAATTGAGAAAACACTTACACAAAAAGAAGGTAAACAAATCACAATTACTGTCGCAAAAAAAGGGACGAAACTAAAAGTTATGAATCAAGCAATAAATAATGCAAAAGATAGTTTGAATAGAAAACTTTACGAGAGTCAGAATAATAGAGATCTTTTTGATGCAGTATCAAAAAAATTCAATCTTGAAACTAATATTAATTTAGTCGAGGTTTATGATAATAGCCATATTCAAGGTACAAATAGTGTGGGCGCTTTAATTACTTATGGCGATGAAGGATTTGTTAAAAAAAGATATAGAAAATTCAATATAAAAATTCAAAAAAATTCCCAAGATGATTATGGAATGATGAGAGAAGTTCTTAACAGAAGATTTAAAAGAGCAGTTCAAGAGAAAGATAATTATTTAACTTTCCCTGACTTAGTTTTAATTGATGGAGGGAAAGGTCAATATTCAGTGGCAAGAGAAGCGATGAATGAGCTAGGTCTACATGAAATTCCTATTGTTGCAATAGCTAAGGGTAAAATGAGAAATAGTGGAAATGAAACATTTTTTCATAATGGAAAAGAGTTCAAATTTGAGAAAAATGATCCAACATTATTCTTTTTACAACGATTAAGAGATGAGTCTCATAGATTTGCTATAAGTGCTCACAGAGCAAAGAGAAAAAAAGGTATAAGCAAATCATTATTAGATCAAATTGATGGTATTGGATCTATCAGAAAAAGGGCTTTATTAAATCATTTTGGTTCAGCTAGAGCTGTGGAGTCAGCTAGTTTAGATGAAATAAAATCAGTTGATGGAGTTGAGGAAAAAGTTGCAAAAAAAATATATAACTTCTTTCACGAATGAAATTTAAAATACCTAATTATTTAACAATTGGACGAATAATAATTGTTCCAATATTTGTTTTTACATTCTACCTTCCTGGATTTTATGGAGACGTTATACCATTTGCTCTTTTTTTAATTGCCTCATTTACAGATTTTTTAGATGGCCTTTTGGCGAGGATGTTTAAAGAAGAATCTAAACTTGGAGAACTTTTAGATCCAATAGCTGATAAGATAATTGTTGCAACTGCACTAATTTTATTAGTTATGGATCAAACAATAAAAAATTATGAAGTTATTGCAGCTATTATAATTCTTACAAGGGAAATACTAATTTCAGGATTAAGAGAATTTCTGGCGAAAGGAAAAATAAAGCTCCCTGTTTCTAATTTAGCAAAACTTAAAACATTCTTGCAGATGTTTTCGATAGCAATACTTCTAACTGGGGAAACAGGAAATAAATTAATAAATTTTCAAGATTATAATGCTCAAACAATTGGCATCATTATTTTATGGCTATCCGCATTTTTAACACTTTATACTGGATATGATTATCTTAGAAAAGGAATAGACCATGCAATATCTGAAGATAATAAAGATTAGGCAGCTTTTTTTTGTCTAACTAACTGATCAAAGCTTTTTGATAATCCTAATATAACATCACAAATTTTGTATTTATGATCTGCTATGCTTGCAACAGGTGTTATTTCAGCTGCAGTACCAGTTAAGAAACATCCATCAAAATTACTTAGTTCATCTGGAGAAATTTTTCTTTCATGAACTTTAATATTTTTTGATTTGGCCAATTCAATTACAGCTTGTCTCGTAATACCATTTAAAAAAGAATCTGGTGTTGGTGTATGTAATTCATTATTTTTATCTTTAAAAAAAATGTTTGCACTTGTTCCTTCTGCAACATTACCTTCAAAATCTAACATTAATGATTCAGAATACCCTTGTTGTTCAGCTTCGTGTTTTGAAAGTGTACAAATCATATATAATCCGGCTGCTTTTGCATCCCAAGGAATAGTATTTGGGGCCGGTCTTCGCCATTTAGAAATATTTAATCTTATTCCTTCAGCTTTTAATTTTGGATCAAAATACGCAGGCCATTCCCAAGTAGCTATTGCTACATTAATTGTATTTTTCTGTGCAGACACACCCATCATCTCACTCCCTCTCCATGCAAAAGGTCTTACATATCCATTTTGAATATTTTGAACCGCCACTATTTTTTTAGAAGCTTCATTTATTTCATCTTTTGTATAAGGAATATTAATGTCTAATCTTTTTGCAGAATAAAATAATCTATCTGTGTGCTCTTCTAGCTTAAATATTTCTCCGTCGTATACTCTTTCACCTTCAAAAACTAAACTTGCATAATGAAGCCCGTGACTGATTACATGGCATTTTGCATCTTGCCATTCAACAAGATCACTATTGTACCAAATTTTTCCTGATCGTTTATCGAAAGGTATCATTATTTAATTTTATAAAAAAATATATTTGTATATATAATATGTCAATATAACTTACCAATATGAAAAAACTTTTATATTTAAAAGATGAGGATCTCAAACAATATATTGAAAAAATATTTCTTGGCTACAGAGAGACGGTCTCAGATGCTAGAAATGTGTTGAATAAATACTCCATAGGTGTCGCACATAACAAGGTTATTCATCTAATTTCATTATATGAGGGCATCACAATATCAGAACTTTTAAGAAAATTGAAAGTTACAAAGCAAAGTTTGAATAGAGTTTTGAAAGATTTAATAAATTTAAAAGCTATAAAATATGAAAAAGATCAAGTAGATACGAGAATAAAACATGTCTTCTTAACAGAGGAAGGGGAAAAATTATTTAACGAAATTTTCTCAGCTCAAAAGAAAAGAATTTACCAAGCATTCTCCGCATCAAAAGCAAATGAGGTTGTTAGTTTTGATAATGTTTTAAAAAAAATAATTAATGGAAAAATTTAAAGCACATATTTTAGTTGTAGATGACGATGATGGCATAAGAGAATTAGTTAAAGAATACCTTTCCCAAAATGAATATCTTGTAACTAGTTCTAATAGTGCCGAAGATGCTCTTGAGAAAGTTAAAATTATAAAATTTGACTTAATAGTGCTTGATATAATGATGCCAGGAAAGAGTGGTTTAGAATTTACAAAAGAAAATAAAGATAAAATTTCGACCCCTATAATTCTTTTAACTGCGAGGGGTGAAGCTTCAGAGAGAATAGAGGGTTTGGATATTGGTGCAGACGATTATCTTCCAAAACCTTTTGAGCCTAAAGAATTAATACTTAGAATTAATAATATCTTAAATAAAACAAAATATAAAAATACAAAGAGAAAATTTAAATTTGGTAAAATTGAAATAGATCTTAATAAGCAGTTTATTTTGAAAAATGATAAATCAATAAAAATCAATAATACAGAAAAAATAATTTTAGATAAAATGGTTAATTCCCCTGGAAAAATTTTTAAAAGAGAGGAGATTGGAAATCTTATAAAAATTGATAAAGAAAGATCAGTTGACGTAATCATTACAAGACTTAGGAAGAAAATTGAAGAAAACCCCAAAAGCCCAAATTATTTACAAACAATAAGAGGTGAAGGTTATGTTTTATGGATTGAATAAATATATAAAAAATATCTTGCCTAAAAGACTTTTTTATAGAGGTTTACTCATAGTCGCTGTTCCAATAGTAGTTATGCAAATAACTATCTCTTTAGTTTTTTTTGATAGTCTTTGGATCAAAACTAATTCTGGAATGACAAGAGCATTGGTCTCTGAAGTCAAAACTTTTGTAGATGCTTATGATAACGACGAAACTAACAAAGATTTTATAATAATTTTATTCAAAGAACACTTGGGTTTTAATATCAAATATGAAAAAGATAAAATCTTACCAGATAAAATACCAGAAAGATGGTTCAGTCCGGTGGATCGATCACTAAGAAGAGAATTAAAGAAAAAAAATTTAACTTATTGGTTTGATACAACAAACTTCAAAGAAGTTGTTGACTTGAAAATAGGATATTCAAAAGGATATTTTCAATTTTATATTCCAAGGGACAGACTAACTACAAGTTCGGCTAGATTATTTGGTCTTTGGATAACATTGCCAGCATTGTTAATGATAGCAGTAGCAATAATTTTTTTAAAAAATCAAACTAGACCCATAACTAAACTTGCAGAGGCATCTGAAAGATTTGGTCGAGGAGAGGATATTGACGAATTTAGACCTTCTGGAGCACTCGAAATCCGAAAAGCTGGTTTAGAGTTTGACAAAATGAGAAAAAGAATAATTAGACATCTTAATCAAAGATCTGAGATGCTTTCAGGTATCAGCCACGATTTAAGAACACCTTTGACAAGGATAAAACTTCAAATAGCGATGATTAAAGATAAAAGTGTTGTTGAAAAATTATCAAGAGATGTTGACGAAATGGAAAAAATGTTAAATGAATATCTTCAATTCGCAAGATCTGGAGCAAAAGATAAAACTGAGACGTTTGATATATCTGTCCTTCTTGAAGATATATGCAAAAAATATGAGAAACCAAATATAAAATATTTTTTAAAAGAAAAGGTTTATTTTGATGGAAGAAAAAATTTAATCAGTAGATGTATCAATAACCTTATAGATAATTCTTTAAAATTTGCTGATAATGTTGAATTGTATCTAAAAAAAGGAAGATCAACTATTAATATTTTAATAGAAGATGATGGTCCAGGCATACCGCAAAAAGAACATCAAAATGTTTTGAAGCCATTTTATAAAATTGACAAAAGTAGATCAGAAACAAAGTCAAGTGTTGGCCTTGGCTTAGCTATATCATCTGATGTAGTAAAATCACACGGTGGAGATCTTAAATTCGATAAGTCTAGTTTAGGTGGATTAAAAGTTATTATTTCCTTGCCCGTTTAGTTTTTTTTTTTATTTTTTTTTCAGCAATTTTTTTTTCCAATTTTTCAATTCTTTTATTTAATATATCAATTTCATCTTTACTTACTAAATTCATTTTAAGTATAATTTCTTCTTTTTTTGAGCGTAAAATATTTACGACTTCATCACTAAAATCTTTGTAGTTGACCAGTCCTTCTTCCAAAAATTTTGCAAATTTATCAAATACGAATCTTGATTTTGACATAATAATTTCTTATCAAAGTTTAAGTAATATTTATAATATTACAATTAAATGTTTATTAATAATTTTGACCCAGTCGCTTTTGAGATCTTTTCATTAGAAATTAGATGGTATTCCTTGTCTTATATATTTGGCTTAGTATTTGGTTGGTATTTTGCAAAGAACAAACTAATCAAAGATAGTACTCAAAAAGAATTTTTCGACGATTATATAACTTATTTGATCATAAGTATCATCCTTGGTGGAAGACTTGGATATGTGATTATTTATGACCCAATTTATTTTATAAGTAACCCAGTTGAGATTATAAAAATTTGGCAAGGAGGCATGTCTTTTCACGGTGCACTAATTGGAATTATTATAGGAACTCATTTCTTCTGCAAAAATAAAAATCAAAATATTTTTAGTTATTTAGATGTGGTTGCTGTTTGTTCTCCTATAGGAATTTTTTTAGGAAGAATATCAAATTTTATAAACTCAGAACTTTATGGCATAGAAACAAATGTACCATGGTCAGTAAAGTTTATAAAAATTGATGATTTAAATCGACATCCTTCACAAATTTATGAGGCAATATTTGAGGGGGTTGTTCTATTTATTATTTTAAGAATGTTGTTTAATAGATTAAGGAATACACCTGGTATTATTTCAGGTTATTTTTTAATTTTATACTCATTTTTTAGATTTGTTATCGAGTTCTTCAGAGAACCTGATCAACAAATAGGTTATTTATTTTTCAATTTAAGTATGGGGCAAATAATAAGTTGTATAGCACTAACCTGCGGATTAATTATCATCTATTATAAAAATGCTAATAGGACACAATAAAAAAATCTCATTGGATAGATTTATTTACAAATCTTTGTATGACAAAGATAATGGTTATTATATAAAAAAAAATCCTTTCGGAAAAAAAGGTGACTTCATAACATCTCCTAATATTTCTGTTCTTTTTTCAGAAATGATATCTATTTGGTTAATTTCATTTTGGGAGAATTTAAAAAAACCAAAAAAAATAAATATTATAGAGCTGGGTGCAGGTAATGGTGAGATGATGTCACAAATTATAAAAACTTTAAATAATTTTAGTGAAATTAGTTTATCTGCTAATTTCTTAATTTTAGAAAAAAGTCCATTACTGATAAAAATTCAGAAGAGTAAAATAGATAAGAAAAAAGCAAGTTGGATAAAAAATTTAAAAGAAATTCCAAAGGCTCCAACTATATTCTTGGCTAATGAGTTTTTTGATGCTTTTCCTATCAAACAGTTTTTAAAAAAAAGTGATAATTGGTATGAAAAATATGTAGCATACAAAAAAAATAAGTTTGAAGTTTGTGATCAAAAAGTGTCGTCAAAAATAATTGAGAAATATTTAGGCAAAAATATAGAAAAAGAAAAATTTGTTGAATATTCACCTTCGGCAATGAAATTTGTTAACGAAATAGCTAATTTTATTTTTAAAAATAATGGTGGTTTATTAATGATAGACTATGGCTTTACAAGTGGAAAAATGAAAAATACTTTGCAAAGTGTTGAGAAGCACAGAAAAATTAGTTTTTTAGAAAATCCCTATAACTCGGATATTACTCATTTGATAAATTTTAAAATGTACAAGAAAGAGTTTGCAAATTCTAATTTGAAATCTTTAATAACTACCCAAGGTAATTTCTTAACTAAATTAGGAATATTAAAAAGAGCTGAGATAATAAGTAAAAATTTACAATTTAGTAAGAAAGCGGACATATTCTATAGAATAAAAAGATTAATTGATGAAAAATATATGGGCTCTTTGTTTAAAGTTTTATTTGTAAGCAAATCCAAAAATAATTTTAATTTGGGTTTTAAGTGATTAAGTCAAAAATTTTTAGAGATCAAAAATCCATTTCACATTATTTTTTCAATAGATTAGGAGGTACTTCAAAAGGAATCTACAAAAGTTTAAATTGTGGAAAAGGTTCAAAAGATAAAATTGCTAATATAGGTAAAAATTTAAAGATAGTTTCAAGAAAAATAGGCTGCACAAGTGAGAATCTAGTTTCTCTTAATCAAATTCACAGCAATAAAGTTCTTAAAATTAATAATGTTCCGAAAAAAAAATTGACTGGAGACGCGATGATTACAAATAAGCAAAATATTGCCATTAGTATACTTACTGCAGATTGTGCGCCAATTCTAATTATAGAAAAAAAGCAAAAATTTGTTGGTGCAATACATGCTGGGTGGAAAGGTGCTTTTAAGGGAATAGTAAAAAAAACAATTCAGCTTTTAAAAAAAAATGGATGCTCAGAGAAAGATATGATTGCTTGCATTGGACCATGTATAAAAAAAAATAGTTATGAAGTAAAAAATGATTTTTTTAAATTGTTTAAGGACAAAAATAAAAAAAATGTGAGTTTCTTCACATTTAAAAGGAAAAAAATTTATTTTGATTTAAGCGAATATATAAAATCTCAATTTTATGAAAATGGAGTTAAAAAAATAGATATAATAAGAAAAGATACGTACACTCTAGAAAATAACTTTTTTAGTTCTAGGAGATCAAAAAAAAATAAGCATAACGATTATGGTAGAAATATTTCTGCAATTATGATTAAATAGGACATCTCGGATGAAAATTCTCACAGGAAACAGCAATAAACATCTTAGTCAAAAAATATCTAAATTTTTAAAAAATAGACTAGTGAATTCAAACATAAGAAAATTTGCAGACGGAGAAATCTATATAGAAATTAATGAAAATATTAGAGGCAATAGTATTTTTTTAATTCAATCCGTTTCATCTCCTGCAAATGATAATTTAATGGAATTACTACTATCGATTGATGCTTTAAAAAGATCATCGGCCAAAAACATAACTGCTGTGATCCCATATTTTGGATATGCAAGACAAGATAGAAAAGTGGTTCCTAGGACATCTATATCTGCAAAACTTGTATCTAATCTTATTGCAAAAGCAGGGGCAGATAGAGTCGTTACAGTTGATTTACATTCTGGACAAATTCAAGGATTTTTTGATATTCCAGTAGATAACTTATTTGCAACTCCAATATTTGCTAGACATATAAAAAAGAAATTAAAAAAAAATAATATAATCTGTGTTGCTCCAGATGTCGGTGGTACTGCAAGAGCAAG
Organism: uncultured Pelagibacteraceae bacterium; assembly: GCA_902595635.1. Taxonomy (GTDB): domain Bacteria; phylum Pseudomonadota; class Alphaproteobacteria; order Pelagibacterales; family Pelagibacteraceae; genus Pelagibacter. The sequence goes on from CACJQT010000001.1 coordinate 39,098, forward strand.
GGCTTTAGGAAAATTGTTAAATGTAGATTTAGCAATAGTAGACAAAAGGAGACCTGCTCCTGGAAAGTCAGAAGTAATGAATGTAATTGGAAATGTGAAAAATAAAACTTGTATATTAGTTGATGATATAATCGATTCTGGTGGAACAATTGTAAATGCAGCTTCTGAATTAAAAAAAAGAGGAGCTAAAGATGTTCATGTGTATGTAACACATGGTGTATTAAGTGGTAATGCTGTTGAAAAAATTAAGAAATCTTCGATAAAAAATTTAGTTGTAACTGATACAATAGATAATTCGACAAAAGTTAAAAAAGCTAAGAATATTGAGGTATTAACAATCTCTAATTTGGTTGGAGAAGCTATTAAAAGAATATCAAATTCTACCTCAGTATCAGATCTATTTAAATAATTTACTTGTAAAATTTAGTTTCATAAGTTAAAAAACCCGACACTTTATGAGTTTATTAGCAGCCACAATAAGAGAAACAAAAACTAAGGGTGAAGTAAAATCTCTTAGAAGTAAAGGTATGGTTCCAGGAATAATTTATGGAGGTGAGGAGCCAAATCAAAAAATCTCTGTCTCTGTCAAAGAAGTAAAAGATTTATTAAATAAAGAAAATATTTTATCAAATATTATTTCAATTAATATTGATGGGAAAGAACAAAAAGTTTTACCAAGAGTTATTGATTTTGATACAGTTACAGATGAGCCTATACATTTAGATTTTTTAAGAATTGTTAAAGGTGCAAAAGTAATTTTAGAAATACCAGTTAAGTTTATAAACCATGAATTATCACCAGGATTAAAAAGAGGTGGGGTTTTGAATATCGTAAGACGAAAAGTTGAATTAAGATGTCCTACAGAAAACATACCAACAGAGTTAGTTGTAGATTTAAATAACCTAGATATTGGAGCAAGTATTAAAATATCTTTTATAAATTTACCTGAAAATGTAACACCTACAATTCAAGGGAGAGACTTTGTAATCGCAACAGTCGCAGCACCAACGGTTGTTAAAGAACCTGAAAAACCAGCAGAAGCTGAGGGAGAAGGTGGAGAAGCTGCAGAGGCAGCTGCAGATGGAGATGCTAAACCTGAAGAAGGTGCAGAAAAAACTTCAGATGGCGATAAAGGAAAAGAAGAAGGAAAAGCTCCAGCAGAGAAAAAATAATAATCTGTGAAAATAATAATAAAATAAAATGTTGTTACTCGTAGGTTTGGGCAACCCAACCCCAAATAGTCATAATAATAGACATAATATAGGTTTTAAAGTTGTAGATGCAATAAATCAAAAATTTGGTCTTTCAAAGCAAAAGCCAAAATTTAAGGGTCTACTTACAACAGGTAATATCGGGGAAAAGAAAATTTATGCTATCAAACCTCTGACTTTCATGAACAACTCAGGAATATGTATCAGAGAATTACTTGAATATTTTAAAATAGATGCAGAAGATGTAATTGTTTTTCATGATGATCTAGATGTAGAGTTTGGAAAAATAAAGGCAAAATTTGGTGGATCAAGTGCAGGTCACAATGGAGTTGCTTCAATAGATAAATTTATTGGAAAAGACTATTCAAGAGTGAGGATTGGGATTGGAAAGCCAGAGAATAAAATGTCTGTATCAGACTTTGTTTTAAATGACTTTTCAGATGATGAACAAGAACACTTAGAAAAAATTACTCACAATATAATAGACTCTATTGCTATTTTGATAGATAAAAAATTAGATTTATTCTCAAGCAAAGTTAACAATAATTAAATGGGTTTTAAGTGTGGTATAGTTGGTTTACCAAATGTTGGTAAGTCTACTTTATTTAATGCACTTACAAATTCAAGTAAAGCCCAAGCAGCAAATTTTCCTTTCTGTACGATAGATCCAAATATAGGTGTAGTTCCTGTACCAGATTATAGGTTAGATGAATTGGTTAAAATTTCAAATTCAAAAAAAAAAATAAATACTACAATATCTTTTGTTGATATAGCAGGATTGGTCGAAGGAGCCTCTAAAGGTGAAGGATTAGGTAACAAATTCTTATCCCACATAAGAGAAGTAGATGCTGTTATTCATTTAATTAGGTGTTTTGATTCAGATGATATTCAAAATGTAAATCCAACAGTTGATCCCATTAGAGATTTAGAAATAATTGAAACAGAAATGTCTTTAGCTGATTTGGAGTCTATCCAAAAAAGACTTGATAGGAAAAATAAAAAAAATAATGACGAAAATCAAAACCAAATTCTAGAAAGAGCTCAAAATTTAATTAATGATAACAATGATATAAATAAATTATACGAAGAATTTGATAAAAAGGATGTTAAATTATCAGGATTATTGTCAACAAAACCTAAATTGTATGTTTGTAATGTTGATGAAAATAGCATTGATAAAGGCAATAATTATACAAAAAGTTTTATTGAAAAATATGGTTCTAAAAACACTCTAACTATTTCAGCTGAAATAGAAAATCAATTAAATGAATTAGAAAATGAAGAAAGAAAAAACTATATGAAAATGATCAACGTTGATGATACTGGATTAAATTTATTAATCAAAAAAGGATATGACCTTTTATCTTTAGAGACGTTTTTTACTTCAGGAGTTGAGGAGACAAGGGCTTGGACAATTAACAAAAATTGCATGGCGCCTCAAGCAGCAGGCATAATTCATACAGATTTTGAAAAAGGTTTTATAAGAGCAGAAACTGTGTCGTATCAAGATTTCGTTGGTAATGGGGGTTGGTTAAAATCTAGAGAAAATGGTAAAATGAGATTAGAAGGTAAAGATTATATCGTTAAAGATGGGGATGTTCTAAACTTTAGGTTCAACACGTGACCATATCTTCTTCATTGTAAAGTAAACCAATACAGTCAATATTATCAAATAAGCTATAACTCTAAATCCTGTTTTATGTCTTTGTTCTAAATGTGGTTCCGCTGACCACATCAAAAAATTTGTAACATCTTTGGACATTTGCTCAGCTGTTGCTTTTGTTCCATCTGTATACTCAATTAAATCATCAGATAAAGGAGCTGGCATTTTAATTTTATTACCATACATATACTTATTGTAATAAACACCATCATCAAGTTCTACACCCTCTGGTGGTTCAGAATATCCTAACAATAAGGAATAAATATAATCTGCTCCACCTTTTCTAGCCTTAACTAGAACAGACATATCTGGTGGATAAGCACCACCATTAGCAGCTTTAGCTTCTTGTTCATTAGCATAGGGCATCACGAATTTATCAGATAATTTAGCTGGTCTTACAAACATCTCTCCAGTGCTGTCAGGACCATCTGTTACTTCAAAACTTGCAGCTATTGCTTTAGCCTCTGCTTCAGAAAATTCTGGTCCACCCTTTTCTGCCAAATTTCTATAGGTTAAATATTTCATAGAATGGCAAGATGCACATACTTCTGTATATACTTGATAACCCCTTTGAAGTGATGCTCTATCAAATTTTCCAAAGAGACCTTTGAAAGTCCATTTAGTCTCTAAAAAAGGAGGTGATTTTTCGGCAGAATTTGATGAATTTAGTACGATAATTGAGAATATTAAGACAATTAAAATATTTTTTAACTTGCTCACTTTATTGTTTTTTCTATTTTTTCATCACTCCTTGCTGCAGCTAAATTTGGCGAGCCTCCTAAAATTGGCTCAGTAATACTTAAAGGCAACGGTGTAGTTTTTTCTTTCCAACCTAAAATTGGGAGAATAATTAAAAAATGTGCAAAGTAATATGCTGTAGCAACTCTTGCAATTAACAGGTACAATCCTTCAGCTGGCATCGCTCCTACATATCCAAGAATTAAAACATCAGCTACCAAGATCCAATAGAACTGTCTAAATAATGGTCTGAATACTGCTGATCTAACTTTTGAAGTATCCAACCATGGTAAAGCAGCTAAAATTAAAATAGCTGATAACATAGCGACAACACCCATAAGTTTGTCAGGTACTGATCTTAAGATCGCATAAAAAGGTAATAAGTACCACTCAGGAACTATATGAGCAGGAGTTACAAGTGGATCCGCCTCGATATAATTATCAGCATGTCCTAAAATATTTGGCTGATAAAATACAAACATTGCAAAAACAATACAAAACATTAATAACGCAAAAGCGTCTTTAATTACTATGTATGGATGAAACGGAACCGTATCTTTAGAAGGTTTTTTAATATCAATACCAACTGGATTGTTATTTCCAGGAACATGTAACGCCCATATGTGAAGTACTACAAGCCCTAGTATTAAAAACGGTATCAAGTAATGAAGAGTAAAAAATCTTGTTAAAGTTGGATTGTCAACTGAGTAACCACCCCATAACCAAGTTGTTATACTCTCCCCCACAAGTGGGATTGCACTAAATAAATTGGTTATTACTGTTGCTCCCCAAAAACTCATTTGTCCCCAAGGAAGAACATATCCCATAAAAGCAGCTGCCATCATTAGCAGATAAATTATAATTCCAAGTATCCAAATTATTTCTCTAGGAGATTTGTATGATCCATAAAATAAAGATCTAAAAATATGGATATAAACTGCTAAGAAAAACATAGAAGCACCATTTGCGTGAACATATCTTAACAACCATCCATAATTCACATCTCTCATTATATGTTCAACACTGCTGAACGCCATATCTGCATGAGCAATGTAGTGCATAGCCAAAACTAATCCTGTAACTATTTGAGTAATTAAGCAAAAAGTTAATATTCCACCAAAAGTCCACCAATAATTCAAATTTTTAGGTGTGGGGTAGTCTGTTAAGTGATTTGCCAATGTAAGTAAAGGCAGTCTATCATTAAACCACTTACCAAACTTTGAACTAGGTGTGTATTCGTGATCACTCATATTTATCCAATCTTAATCGTGTTAGTATTTACAAATTCGTATTTAGGTATCTCCATATTAGTTGGAGCTGGTCCTTTTCTAATTCTACCAGATGTATCATAATGAGAACCATGGCAAGGACAAAACCAACCTTCATAATCACCTTTATCTGTTAATGGAACACATCCTAGATGAGTACAAATCCCAAGCATCACTAACCATTCAGGATTCTTTGCTCTATCTTCATCTTTTTCAGGATGCTTAAGATCATTAATATCAACTGCTCTCGCTTTTTTAATTTCATCATCCGTTCTTCTCTTTATAAAAACAGGTTTACCTCTCCAAAGAACCGTTAAAGATTGTCCTGGTTGCATTGAACTTACATCTACTTCTGTGCTTGCTAATGCTTTTACAGAGGCATCTGGGTTCATTTGATGGACTAATGGCCAAACAGCAGCACCTACTCCAACTGCACCTGCTGCGGCAGTAGCAGTAAACAAGAAATCTCTTCTGTTGGTCTTTTTTTCGTCTTTTTGATCTGACATCTTTAATATTTTATAACTTTGGTAATATATGATTTCATATAATAAAAAAGAGATATTTCTATGGTAACAATGACACAGAAACCTTTAAAACACGGTCTAAAAGTAGCTCTATATCAGCCGGATATTCCTCAAAATACAGCTTCAATTATTCGAACTTGTTCTTGCCTTGGTGCTAGTTTAGAAATCATTGAACCTTGTGGGTTTTTATTTAGCGATAAAAGGTTCAAGAGAGTTGTTATGGATTATTTAGATTACAGTGAAATTAAATTTTACAAGAGCTCTAAAGAATTCTTTGATGAAAATAGTAAAAATAGAGTAGTTTTAATGACGACAAAAGCTAGCAAAGTTTATACAAAGTTTAAATTTAAGCGTAATGATATATTGCTCTTTGGCAGAGAAAGTGCTGGTGTTCCAGAAGATGTACATTCTAAGGTTAATGAAAGAATTAAGATTCCAATGCTAAAAAATAAAAGATCGTTAAACATTTCAATATCAGTGGCCATAGGGGCTTCAGAATTTATAAGACAGTTAGGTTAAATGGATCAATATATAAAAAAGAAATTAGCAAAAAATTGGTTTAAAACTTTACAAGAAGTGCTTTGTAGAGAAATAGAGGAAAAGGAGGGCAAAAAAACCAAATTTAAAATTACTAATTGGAATAGAAGCAAAAGTAATGATGAAGGTGGAGGACAATATAGAATTTTAGAAAACGGTAAAATTTTTGATAAAGTTGGAGTAAATTTTTCAGAAGTTTATGGAAAATTTTCAAATGAATTTAAAAATAAAGTTCCAGGCACCAAAACAAGCTCTAAATTTTGGGCATCTGGAATATCTGTTGTTATGCATATGAAAAACCCTCATGTGCCAGCAATGCATTTTAACACGAGGTATATAGTTACTTCATTTGGTTGGTTTGGAGGTGGAATGGATGTTACACCTTGTATGAAAGATAAGAAATTAGAAAATTGGTTTCATTCAGAACTAAAAAAATCATGTAATAAACATAACAAAAATTATTACAAAAAATATAAAAAATGGTGTGATGAATATTTTTATTTGCCACATAGGAAAGAGCCAAGAGGTATTGGCGGAATTTTTTTTGATTATAAAAAAAATAATTGGGAAAAAGATTTTTCTTTTGTTCGAGAAGTGGGGATAAGTTTTAAAAATATTTCTAATGAAATAATTGAGAAAAAAAATAAATTAAAATGGACAATTAAAGATAAAGAAATCCAATACAAAAAAAGAGGTAGATATGTTGAATTTAATTTATTACATGATAGAGGGACAAAATTTGGTTTACAAACTGGTGGAAATGTTGAAGCTATACTTATGTCATTACCACCAACAGCTAAATGGTAAATTATGGATAAAGAACCAATTACTACTGAAGGATTAGAAAAATTAAAAAGTGAATTAATTTTTTTGAAAGAAAAAAAGAGACCTGAAATTGTTGCAGCCATTGCTGAAGCAAGATCACATGGAGATTTGAAAGAAAATGCTGAATATCATGCTGCAAAAGAACAGCAATCTCATAACGAAGGAAGAATTCAAGAAGTTGAAGATTTAATTGCAAGAGCAAATGTAATTGATATCACCAAGATTAGTAATGATGGGAAGGTGATATTTGGATCTACAGTCTACCTTCAAAATTTAGATACAAATGAAAAAATAAATTACAAAATTGTTGGTAAAGACGAGGCAGATCTAAAACAAAAACTTCTTTATTTTCAATCACCAATAGGAAAAGGTCTTATAGGTAAAAATAAAGGGGATCTTGTAGAGATAAATACACCAGCAGGGACAAAAAATTTTGAAATAGTAGACGTAAAATACGTTTAATTTGATAAAACTTTTTCCATATCTTTTTTTGATAAATTAAAATTATTTTCAATCCATTTAATTTCTAAATTTTTTAATTTTTGACCCAATTCCCTTCCCTCCTTTAATCCATAATCATTTATTAATAACTGAGCTTTTATTGGAAATTCTGGTTTATCTAATTTTTCAAAGTAAGTTTTTAATTCTGAAAGTTTTTTACTTTGTTTAAAATATAACAAATTGAAATCAATTAAATCGATTGTGCTAGATTTACCCTCATAATAAAATATTTTTTGTAAATCTTTCTTGTTAAAAATTTTAGTACTATCTTTATTTAGCGAATTATTTTTTAGAAAATTAATTTTATCTTTTAACTCATTGGGTAAATTATATTTATACACAAAATAGTCAGAATTGTCAGTTTCATCGATTACAAGAAAAGAAATGACAAAATTTAAACTTTTATTTTTTAATATCTTTTCTTGTGGTTTTGATAACTTGCTCAATTTTTTAAAATTTTTTAGTTGAGGGAAAATTAATGAAAATAATTCACAAGAGGTTTTATTTTTAAATAACTTTAAAAAGTTATCCAATTTGAGAATTTTTTTTAATTCATTGAATTGTCTCTCTTTTGATATTTTTCCTAAACCCTCTATATTTTTTTTAATGATTTTTATTATATTAATTTCATGATCGATTTTGCTATATTCAGTATAAAATCTTAAATATCTAATAATTCTTAAATAATCTTCTTTTATTCTAGTTTCTGGATCACCTATAAATTTAATTATTCCAACATTTAAATCTTTATGACCAGAATTTGGATCATATAAATTCCCGTCTAAATCTGAATATATTGAATTTATTGAAAAATCTCTCCTTAATGAATCTTCCTTCCAATTAGTTGTATATTCTACGACAGCATGCCTTCCATCTGTTTTTACATCTTTTCTTAATGTTGTAATTTCAAAATTTTGATCATCAATCACTGCTGTGATTGTGCCATGTTCAATTCCTGTTTCAAAAAACTTTATTTGGTTTTTATCTAAACATTGCTTAACCTGATCAGGAGTTAAATTAGTTGCAAGGTCGATATCATCTGTTTTTTCATCATTTAAAATTTTTCTTACACAACCACCAACATATCTAATCTCGCTGGTTTCATTGTAGTTATTTATTGCACCAAATATTTTATTTACCCCCTTATTATTTTTTAAATCTAGAAATTTGAGATCTTTATCGCTTGAAATTTTTTTGTTTTGAAAAATTTTTTTAAGTAAAGCTTTCATAAATGGCTGGGGTGCTAGGATTCGAACCTAGGAATGGCGGTACCAAAAACCGCTGCCTTACCACTTGGCTACACCCCAAGATGTTTTTCGTATAACACAAAAAAAAAGCTTTATATAGTTTTAGAGTAAATACACCAATAGTTTTTATATTTATTTTTTAATTTTTTTTGAGCTTTTATTGCCGCATTTTTGGTTAAAAAATAACCAATTATAGTAGAACCCGACCCTGTCATATTTGCAAAGTAAATATTATCTAAATTTTGCAAGTAACTTTTGATCTTTCTTAAAATTGGATATTTATTAAAAGCTGCTCTTTCTAAATCGTTATTAGAAACTTTTAATAAATCTCGTCTGTTAATCTTGTTTGATTTATGGAATAGACTCTTTGAAAATCCTTTGTGTTTTGCATAAATCATTTTAGTAGAACATCCAAAATTAGGCTTTATTATTAACAAATGAAAATTTAATTTTTTATTAATTTTACTTATATTTTGCCCTTGTAGGATAATTGGACTTTCATAAAGACCCAAAATTACATCTGAACCAACTTTATTTGCAATTTTTATTAAATTATTTTTTGTAGTTTTAATTATTCTTTTTTTAAATAAATAGTTCAAAATGGATGCTGCATTCATTGATCCTCCTCCCATACCAGAGGATTGGGGTATATTTTTTTTTACTTTGATATTGAATTTTTTATTTTTAATATAATTTTGATCATTTAAGATTTTTAGTAGTTTTGAAATTGTATTTGTATTTGAAATATTTGGGGAAAATTTCCCACTAAACGATATTCTATTTTTTGAACCTTGTATCTCTTTTATTAAAATCTCATCAGCCAAATTGATCTTAGATATTAAACTTTCGATTTTATGATAACCATTTGAGTATTTATTTAAAATTTTTAAAGTTAAGTTTACTTTTGCAAATGATTTTATTTTATGAAACTTCATTTAAGAATTATTATTTAAGCCATTATATAATTTTTCCTTAACTTTAATTTTCAATTCTTCATCTGCTTCATCGCTATTTAAAGCACTTTTCCAAAAATAATTAGCTTGGATTTTTCTATTTAATTGCCAAAGAACATCTCCATAATGATCACTTGCAACAGGATCACTTGGTAACAATTCAACAGCTTTTCTTAAATATTTTTCTGCTTCAATATAATTTCCTGTCAAATAATAACCCCAACCAACAGAGTCTGTTATGTAAGGATCTTCTTCTTTCCCTTTGTAAGCTTGATTTAACATTTCTATTGCTTCTTCAATTTTATATCCTCTTTCTAACCAACTATAAGCGAGATAGTTAAGTGTATAGGGTTCGTCAGGTCTAATTTTAATTGAATTTAGCAAATCCTTATCCGCCAAATCATAATTTTTTAATCTTTCATACGCTCCACCTCTGCGATAAAGAACATCTGCATAAGCCATAGAATTTTTATCCAAATTTTTTAAGGCCAAAGTATAATAATTTATAGCCTCATCATATTTTTTAAAGTTTTTGTAAATATTTGCCAAATCATAAATCATCTTTGTCGATTTATTATTAAATTTTTTAAGATTTTTTAATATATAGTTCAAACTTGCATCATAATTTTCTTCCTCTGCTATAATTCTGGCAATCTTCTTTGTTTTGTACCAAAAAAAAATTTCATCCTTATCATCAAATTTTTCGAAAGTCTTTTTTGCTAGATCATAATTATTATTAGACTGATAGTTTTCAGCTATTAATGATAAATTAAAATAAAATTTTGGATTTAAATAATTTGAAATATTTAAATATATGTTTGAGTAATCAAATCTACTTTGAGATGAATAAAAATTAGATATAAGGAAAAAGAATTCTGCCAAAATATCATTCTCATTTTGACATGAAAAATGCTGTGTTAATTTTGTATATTTTTTTTCATCTACCCATTTTTTTACTTGAGAAATAAGCAAACTACTTCTTAAAGGATCTATTGTATCTGCAAAATTATCAACTGTTGCAAGGTCATTATTAGACACTTCGTTACTCAAATAAAAAAAAGTATATCTAGAGTAATCACTTTGAGGATCGTTAATTAAATTTAAAAAATAAGGCTCAGTTTTTTTGGAATTCAAATAACAATTTTGAAAAGCCATGTTAATCAAATCTAATTTTCCAAATTGCTCAACAATGTCAGATTTTTTATATATAAAAAGATCAATGTAACTTTTTAAGCTAGAATAAATTATAAATTTGTATGAGTCGTCCTCTTTGAACTTTTCCAATTTTTTTAACTTCAAAGCTGCTTGTTTAAACTTTTTCTTGTTAATGCTATCTAAAATTAATAATAAATTTCCTTCAAAAAAATCTCCTCCTATTGAGGTATTAGAATATTTTACTTGTTTAATTGCTTTTTTAACCTGTCCGTCCAAAAGTAAAGAAAATACATATTCTTGCAAAAAACTATCATGTGATTGAATTAATATTTTTGAATTTTCAAAAAACTTAAGAGCATCGTTATTTTTCTGGTTATCAAATGATAATAATGCTGAAAGATAATTTGATAGATACTTCTGGTTGAATTCTTTTTCATTCGCTGCTTTTGAATAGAGATTTGTTTGGTATAGAATTAATATTATAAAACAAAAAATTTTTAAGAACATTTTTTACTTTATGACTTTAAATGAAAAAAATCAAAATGACATATTTGATAATGATTTAATAAACGAGCTAGGTATTGAATATGAATTTAGCAATGAACCAATAAATAGATTTAAAAATAATGCTTCTAATGAGGAAAAATCTGAAGAATTAGCAAAACTTAGAGTTGAAATAGAAAAGATTGAAGATTGTGAACTAAAAAATAGTGCAAAAAATCTTGTTTTCAGTGATGGAAATTCATCTTCAAAAATAATGATTGTAGGTGAAGGACCTGGACAAAAAGAAGATGAATTGGGAAAACCTTTTGTTGGTGATGCAGGAATGCTTTTAAATAAAATGTTGAAAGCTATTAATTTAGATAGAACTAAAGTTTATATAACTAATGTTGTAAATTATAGACCTCCAAATAACAGAAAGCCTGAAATATCAGAAATAAATAGATACTCTGAATATTTAAGAAAACATATTTCGATTATAAATCCAGAAATACTTATTTTAATGGGAAGCACAGCAATGGAAGCGCTCTTCGGGAATAAAATTAAAATTTCTAAAGAAAGAGGAAAATGGAAGGAAGTAATAATTAATAATAAAACATATTTAACAATGATAACTTTTCACCCAGCATATCTGCTAAGACAAGCAGAGCAAAAAAAATATTCTTGGGCAGATCTAAAAGAAATTAGAAAAAAAATAGACGAAAATGGTTTAGAGATTTAAATTTATAATAATATTTTATATGAAAAAAATTATTGCTGGGGTTGATGAAGTTGGAAGAGGAAGCCTTGTAGGACCAGTTTATGCAGCTGCTGTTATATTAAATAAAGAAATTAATAGAAAAATTCTTAAAGATTCAAAAAAACTTAATAAAATTCAGAGGGAAACTTTAGCTAAATATATAAAAAAAAATTCAGTTTGGGCGTTAGGGTCTGCATCAATAAAGGAAATTGAAAAAATTAATATTTTAAATGCTAGTCTGCTTTCGATGAAAAGAGCAATTATGAAACTCAAATTTAAACCTAGAAAAGTTTTAATAGATGGTAATAAACCACCAGACTTAAAAAATTATGTTATTAAAACTATTGTAAAAGGTGATGAAAAAATTCCTGAAATTTCAGCCGCATCCATTATTGCTAAAGTTGAAAGAGATAAGCTAATGAAAAAGATGTCTTTTTCTTTTAAAAAATACGGCTGGGATAATAATGCAGGTTATGGAACTAAGGATCATATTAAAGCTATTAAAAAATTTGGAGTGACTAAATTTCATAGGAAAACCTTCCAACCAATACACAAGATATTGAGTCTTAAAAAATAATCATAACAATTATCAATCAATAAATTCAATCACAGGTTGACGTAGACTCCTGACTGGAGTCTAATTGAAAAATATAAAATGATCATTTCAGACATAAAAAATAAAATTATTAATGGAGATAGTATTAAGGAATTAAAAAAAATTCCTGCTGAAAGTTTTGATCTGATATTTGCAGACCCACCTTACAACCTTCAACTGAAAAAAGAATTAAGTCGACCTGATAGATCTAAAGTCGATGCTGTAGACGATGGGTGGGATAAATTTGATAGTTTTAAAAGTTATGATGAGTTTTCAGTTCAATGGCTTAAAGAATGTAAAAGAATTTTAAAAAAAAATGGATCTATATGGGTCATAGGAAGTTATCATAATATTTTTAGAGTTGGTTCAAAAATGCAAGATTTAGGTTTTTGGATACTAAATGATGTGATTTGGAACAAAAATAACCCTATGCCAAATTTTAGAGGAACACGTTTTACGAATGCACACGAAACACTTATATGGGCATCAAAAAGTGAAGGCTCAAAATATACTTTTAATTATCAATCACTTAAATGTTTAAACGATGATCTACAGATGAGATCTACATGGAATTTACCTATATGTAATGGAAAAGAAAGACTTAAAAATAATGGTAATAAAGTTCACTCAACGCAAAAGCCAGAGTCTTTATTGCACAGAATTATATTAGCATCGTCTAATAAAGAGGATTTAATATTGGACCCGTTTCTCGGTACGGGAACAACTGCTGTAGTTTCAAAAAAGTTAGGTAGAAATTATTTTGGGATAGAAAAAGAAAAAAACTATTTTGAAGCTGCAAGTAAAAGAATTAAAAATACAAAAATTATAGAAGATGAATATTTAGATACTATAAAAAATAATAGATCCAAACCAAGAGTGCCATTTGGATCTTTGGTTGAATTAGGAATTATTAAACCTGGTACTGAAATTTTTGATCAAAAAAAACAAATCAATGCGAAAATTATGATTGATGGTAGTATAAAATATCGGAAATCAGAAGGATCAATTCATAAAGTTGCTGCACAAATATTAGGTGCTGAGAGCTGTAACGGTTGGACTTTTTGGTATTATAAATCAGGTAATTCACTCAAACCAATTGATGATTTGAGGCAAAGACTAAGGCCAACTACTTAATTTCTATAAATTTTTCCAAGATAACTCTCTAGAAATTTTTTATTTTTTGATAAAAATTTCAAAACAATATTTCTAATTAATATTATTATTGGATTAGTTAAATGGAAGGCAAAATGATTTAATTTTGATCTTTTATTTACTAGTAATATTTTACTTATCTTATCTTTATAAATACTATTTGAATTTGTAATATTTTCTAAAATACCATTTGCTGTTTCAATACTTTGAGAAGCACCTTGTGCAAAAGAAGGTGGAAAAGCAAATAAAGCATCTCCACTCAAATAAGTATTTTGATATTTTAGTGTGGGTAATTCAGTGCTTACAAATACAGGAAAACACTTTATATTTGCTAAATTTTCCAAATTTATAATAGAATTTTGTGAAATAAAGTCTTTTAAAGATTTTATAAATGTTTCTGAATTAAGAACATTTTTATCTTCAATTTCTTTAGTAGTTAGTTTCTTTTTGATTATAGCTACGAAATTATATTCGAGTTTTTGATTTACAGGATAAGTTACATAGTGAAAATTTGAGCCCATATAAACAGAAATATTATCTTTTTCATGTTGTTTTAAATTCGCCCTTAAAGCAATATTCCCATTAAAAATTGGGTTTAAATGATTATTGGATATTTGGGATTTTAATTTTGAAAAAACACCGTCTGCAATTACTACATAATCGAAACTTTCATTCTTATTATTCCAAGAAATCTTTATTTGTTCATTATATTCGATATTTTGAATATCGGCTTTAAATTGAATTTTTTCCTCAGGTATATTACCAATTAAAAACTTTATTAATGTTGATCTTTTAAGTGTTGTGTAACGATCGTTTACATTATTAAATTGCTTTAAATCAATTTCACAAATCTTTTTAATATTATTAGCCTGGAAAAAATTAACTTTTGTTGGATAATAAACATCTGAGGCTGAAATATTTTTAAATCCGATTTTATTCAACAAATTAATACTATTAACTGAAAGTTGAATGCCATAACCGTCATTTAAATTGAGATAATCTTTTTTTTCAAAAATTTTATAGTCTATTTCAGTATTTTTGTTTAATTCATTTGCAAGATACAAACCAGATATACCAGCTCCAACAATTGCAACTTTTTTCATTCAGATTTTGAGATGGTGTAAAATATTTTTTTAGTAAATGATGGAATTATTTCTGAGCTTAATTTATCTTCTTTGATTAGTATTTTATTTTTAATCTTTGGAGGTCTTTTTGAGTTATTTAACAAAATTTTCATTTCCATATTAGATAATTTTATATTAATTTTTTTATTATTTGAATAATTATACTTACTTTCTCGAACTTCAGTCATAGGAAAAATTGGCATATTTTTTAAAAATTTAAATTTATCATTTTTGACTAATAAGTAGTTATTATGTTTTTTGTAAATAGTCGCCTCGAAATATTTAGTTTTTATTTCTTTATTAATTTTAGTTAACTCAAAATCATTTTTTTTTAGAGATATACAATTTTTATTTAAAGGACATTCCTTACAACCTGGGTTTTTTGGTTTGCATATTAAAGCACCCATCTCCATGATTGCTTGGGAGTAATCACTAGCGCGATTTGACAGTCCAAAAAAATTAATTTTTGTTTTTAAAAAATCTTTAGATATTTCATTCTGCTTTTTTAAATATAGAGTTCTTTTAAGAATTCTCTCAACATTTCCATCTAAAGGAATAGTTTTAAGGTTAAATGCTATAGACATTATTGCTTTAGATGTATATTCACCTACTCCTGGTAATTGTAACAACTTTTCATAGGATCTTGGCAACTTACCATGGAAATCTCTAACAATTATAATTGCACTTTTTTTTAGATTTCTTGCTCTTGAATAATAACCAAGACCTTCCCAATGTTTCATTAAGATCTTTTCGTCGACATTTGCCAATGATTGAAAGGTTGGAATTTGTTTTACAAATTTTTTAAAATAAGGAATAACAGTTTTTACTTGAGTTTGCTGCAACATAAATTCACTAACAAACGTAAAATATTCTTTTTGCTTCTGAGAAACTTTTTTTCTCCAAGGTAAAATTCTTTTATTATTATCGTACCAAAGTAGAATTTTATTTGATATGTTTTTATTATTCATATGAGTCAAAAATATAATACTAAGCAGAGATATAACTCCATTCAAGGTTTAAGATCTTTTAAAGATACTTTACCCACAGAAGCAAAAAGAATAATTAGTAAAAAAGGTAAAATTTATAATGAAACTTTAGATAATTGGAAATATTTAGTAGGTAAAGATCTATTTAAAGTAAGCTTTCCTAAGTCATATAAAAGTTCAAACAAGTTATCGGGCAGTCGTTTAAATATTTTAGTAAAGAGGGGAAATGAAGTTGACGTTGAGTATTCTAAAAAAGAAATAATAAAAAAAATTAATGCTTTTTTTGGCTATCATGTTTTAGATGACATTAAATTGAATACATTTGATGGAAAAATTGAAGAAAGCCATAAAAATACCGCTATTAATGCGACAAAAAATAAACATATAAAGAGCATAAATAATATTAAAAATGACAAAATAAAAAACTCACTTTTAGAGCTAAGTAAACATTTTAAAATAAAATGAAAAAAATAATTCTTGTCTCAATTTTAATTTTTTTTAATTTCATTAATGCTAATTCTGAAGTTAAACCAATTTTAGTAGGAAATGCAGACTCAAAAGTTAAGTTGATGGTTTTTGAATCTTTAACTTGCAGTTTTTGTGCAAATTTTCATAAAAATATTTATCCTAAACTAAAAGAGGATTTTATTGATAAAGGATTGATTTCAATAGAATTTAAAAGCTTCCCATTAGATATCATTGCATTTAATGCAACTAAATTAGCGCATTGTAGAAATGATGGTGAGCATGAAATTTTGCATCACCTTTATTTAAATCAAGATAAGTGGATCAAGGGAAAAAATGAATTAGAAGCAAATCAAGCAATGAAAAAATTTATTGATAATACTGAATATAATCTTGATTTTGATAAGTGCTTGGCTGATAAAAAGATAGAGGATCACATTTTAGAAGACCGAATCGAAGGTGTTAAAAAGTATAAAGTGAACGCCACTCCTACAGTCATAATTAACGGAAAAAAGTTTGAAAATCACTCAAACTACAAAAAATTAAAAAAATACATTGAAAAACTGATATAAATCAGTGAATGGAATTTAAAAAAATTCAACTAAATGGATTTAAGTCTTTTGCTGAAAAAACAAATTTCCTGATTGAAGAAGGTTTAACTGGGATAGTTGGCCCAAACGGTTGTGGCAAATCAAATATAGTGGAGTCTTTGCGATGGTGTATGGGTGAGACATCAGCAAAAAGTATGAGAGGTTCAGGAATGGAAGACGTTATATTTTCTGGAACTTCAAACAAACCATCAAAAAATATTGCAGAAGTTTTAGTGAGCTTATCAAATGACAACAAGGATGGTCCTCTACAATATAATGAGCTCGATGAAATTGAAATAAGAAGAAAAATAGAAAAAGATAAAGGCTCAAAATTTTATATAAATGGCAAAGAAGTTAGAGCAAAAGATGCTCAGATGTTTTTTGCAGACTTATCAACAGGTGCTCATTCACCTTCGATTATTAGTCAAGGTAGAATTGGAGCATTAGTCACAGCAAAGCCTTCTGATCGAAGAGCTATCTTAGAAGAGGCAGCTGGTATAGCAGGTTTACATGTTAGAAGACACGAAGCAGAATTAAGATTAGGCGCGGCAGAAAATAATTTAAAAAGGGCAGATGAATTAAGAAGACAACAGGAAAGACAATTAGCAAATTTGCAAAAGCAAGCTGAAGAGGCTGCAAAATACAAATCTATTTCAGAAGAAATAAAAAAAGTTGAGGCAGGTTTATATTATTTACGTCTTTTAGAAATTGATAATGAAATTAAAGTAGAAAACGAGATCAATAATGAGGCTGATGATCAAGTTAAGTCCTTCAATGATAAATTAGAGGATTTAAGCATGAAAATTATTGAAAAGAATAAAAATGTAAATCCTATAAGAGAAAAAAATCAAGAAAACTTGTCAAAAATACAAAGATTAAATTTAGAGTTAAAGAGCTTAGATGAAGAAAAAGACAGGGTTAATGATGAAATACAATCAATTAGAAAGGCTTTAAGTGTAATAGATGAGGATATTGTTAGAGAAAAAAGCATAATCATTGATGCAAACTCTAATGAAAAAAGACTTAGAGAAGAAAAAGAAAATTTAATTACAGTTGACTCCAAATATTATGAAACTGAAAAACTGTCTGGTTTAGATTTGGTAAATGCAAAAAGTAAATTAAAAGATGAGCAAGATAAGTTAGAGAGAATACTAGAAAATCTAAACCTTGATACTCTAAAAAAGAACTCAGAAACTATTGATTTAGCAAGTGAGCAGTTAGATAAAGCAAAACAAATGCTCTCAGAGAACAATATCAATGGTGCAACTAATTTAATAGATGAATGCAAAATAAATCTTTCATTTTTAAAAATGAAAATTAATGAAATGCATGACAACGATTTAGCGATAACAGTAACTAAGAAAAACGAAGAAATCAAAAGTCTACAAGAAGAATACGCTGAAGCATTTAGTACAAATCAAAATATTAAAAAAGAGTCAATAAAAAGAAGTGAAAGAATTAAAATCATTGATCAAGAGATAGAAAGTTGGAAAAACTTATTGGTAAATTCTGAAAAAATGATTAATGAATTAAATAGTAGAAAAGATACTCAACAAAAAAAATTAGATAGCCTTGAAAAACAACCTCAAACACAAGCTGAAAGAAAAGGACAAATATCTGAAAGTTTAAGAATTTCTGAAAAAGAAAAAAGTGATAATGAAATATTAATAGATGAACTAGATAAAGAGATTAACGAATTGAGAAGCAATCTTAATACAACAAAGGAAGAGTCTATTGAAATAAGAGAACGAAAAGCAAGCTCTGGAGCAACAATCGATGGTTTGAATAAAAGAAGAAATGATTTGTTAGAAAGAGTATCAACAGAACTTAATTTAAAAGAAGAGGAGATACTTAATTTTTCAAATTTAAAAGATGCATCTGAATATCCAGATACAGTAACACAAGAGGAATTGCTTGATGAAAAAAAAAGAGAAAGAGAAAAATTAGGCTCAGTTAACTTAAGAGCAGACGAAGAGACTTCAAAATATGAAGATGAAATTAAGAAAATGGAAAAAGATAGACAAGATTTAGTAACTGCAATTATAAAATTAAAAGAAAGTATTACTGAACTCAATCAGAAAGGTAGGGAAAGACTTCTAGATGCTTTTGAAAAAGTGAATAGAAAGTTCAATGAAGTTTATACCAAACTATTTAATGGAGGTAGTGCAAAACTAGAACTAGTAGACTCTGATGATCCTTTAGATGCAGGATTAGAAATGTTGGTAAGTCCTCCAGGAAAAAGATTGCAATCAATAACTTTATTATCTGGAGGTGAACAAGCCCTTACTGCTTTATCTTTAATCTTTGCAGTGTTTCTTACTAATCCAGCTCCAATATGTGTTCTCGATGAAGTAGACGCACCTCTAGATGATGCGAATGTAACAAGATTTTGCAATCTTTTGACGGAACTAACTAAAATTACATCTACAAGATTTATTATTGTAACTCACCACGCTCTAACCATGTCTAAAATGGACAGACTATATGGTGTAACAATGCCAGAAAAAGGAATTAGCCAACTAGTTGCTGTAGATCTTCAAAAAGCAGAGAGTATGGTTGCTTAATAATGGATGAAGACCAGTTTAAAACTCGCCTAAAAATTGCAAAAAATAAAACCGATAAAGACAAAAAATCTGAAAAGGAAAATAAAGGCTCAAGTATGGGATCAGCCTTCAAAATGAGCACGGAATTGGTATCTGCAGTGGCTGTTGGGACAATTATTGGGTTTATTTTAGACAATTGGTTTGGTACTAAACCCTGGTTAATTTTAATATTTTTTTTTATTGGTGTAGTAGCTGGAATTATGAACGTTATTAGATCAGCAAAAAAAATGCAAAAATAGTAGGCAAATGGCAGCAAATCCAATGTACCAATTCAACGTGTACCGAATTGGTCCAGAAATTAAAATAAATAACATAGATATTTCATTCACAAATGCGAGTTTGTTTATGGTCATAAGTTCACTAGCAATATTAATTATTTTTAACTTAGGCACGAAGAGATCTATCATACCAAATAAAATTCAATTACTTGCGGAACTCAGTTACTCTTTTATTTCAAAAATGATAAGTGATACAGCTGGATCGAAAGCTAAGCCTTACTTTTCTTTCATATTTTCTTTATTCATGTTTGTTTTATTTTGTAACATGTTTGGGATGATACCATACTCTTTTACTGTCACTAGCCACATCATTGTAACTTTTGTATTAGCAGCATTTATATTTATAGGAGTAACAATAATTGGATTTATTAAACATGGACTTGGATACTTAAAACTTTTTGTGCCAAGTGGAGTTCCAATGGTTTTATTGCCATTAATAGTTGTTATAGAAATAATTTCATACTTAAGTAGACCAATTAGTTTATCAGTTAGATTGTTTGCAAATATGATGGCAGGCCATACGATGATGAAAGTTTTTGGAGGTTTCGTAGTTAGCTTAGGAATTGTTGGGGGCTGGCTACCACTAGGTTTTTCAGTTGCATTAACAGGTTTGGAGATATTAGTTGCTTTTCTTCAAGCATATGTATTTGCAATTTTAACATGTATCTATTTGAATGATGCATTAAATTTACACCATTAATTAACATAAGGAGGATATAATGGAATTAGAAGCAGCAAAAATGATAGGAGCAGGACTAGCAGCAATTGCACTTGCAGGTGCAGGAGTTGGAATTGGGATAATTTTTGGAAATTATCTTTCAGGTGCAATGAGAAATCCATCTGCAGCTCAAAAGCAGTTTCCAAACTTGCTATTAGGCTTTGCATTAGCGGAAGCGACTGGTTTATTTGGATTAGTTGTTGCATTAATTATTCTTTTCGCGTTTTAATTAATGTTGAAAAAGATAATTTTTCAATTTCTAGCTTTAAGTCTTATCTTTACTTATAGTGCTCAAAGCGCTGAGAGTGGAGGTATGCCCCAGCTTAATCCCGAGTTTTGGATATCTCAAATTTTTTGGTTAGTACTTACCTTTGGATTATTGTTTATAATTTTATCTAAGTTCATACTACCAAAGATTAGTAACAATCTTGAAACCAGAAAATCACAAATCTTAGAGAATATCGAAACTGCAGACAAGCAACGGGAAGAAACTGAAAAAAAAGTTAAAGAATTTGATAAAATTATCAATGATACAAAAGTCGAAGCAAAAAATTATTTTAATAGTGAAAGACAAAAAGTTTTGGACGATATAAACAATAAAAGATTATCTTTAGAAAAGGATATCGAAAAAGAAATAATAAAAGCTGAAGAAGAAATAGACCAATTAAAAAAAACTTCTCAAGAGAAAGTTACTAAAATTGCAATTGAGACATCCTCCGATCTAGTTAAACAATTAATTGGTGAAGATATAAATAAAAGTAGTCTTTCAGCCATAGTTGAAGATCTTTCTAAAAAAGAAATGGAAAAACATAATGGCATTTGATGCAACATTTTGGGTAGCAGTATCTTTTGTAATATTTTTTGGGGCGCTGATTTATTTAAAAGTTCCACAAAACGTTAATAATTTATTAAGCAAAATGATAACTGATATCAAAAATGAAATTGATGAAAGTGAAAAACTACGAGCTGAATCTAAAAGACTATTGGATGAGGCGCAAAAGAAGCTAGATACTGCAAAAATTGAGAGTGAAAAGATTATGCAGCAGTCAAAAGATGAAACTGAAAGATTTGTAATTGAAATGAATGACAAATTTCATAAATCAGCTGAACTCAAGAAAAGTCTAGCAGAAACTAAAATCTCTCAAATGAAGGATAATGCCATTAAAGAAATTAAAGATACATCAATTAATATTGCTGTAGAATCTGTAAAAAAAATTATTACTACATCTGTTGATAAGTCTAAACTTGACAACTTGTTTAATAAAAATCTTGAAGAAACAAAGACAGAATTAAAGAAAATCAGTTCTTAAACTAAGATAGTTTATTAAATTTTATAAAAATAATGTAAATTAAGAAATATGAATTCCATTGTAATTGGATCAGGTTTTGGTGGTATGGCGGCAGCTCTTAGACTTCGAGCAAAGGGTCATAAAGTTACTTTAATTGAAAAACAAAAAGATTTAGGTGGAAGAGCGAGAGTATTTAAAAGTAATGGGTTTACTTATGATGGTGGACCAACTGTAATAACTGCTCCTTATTTAATTTATGAAATTTTTAAACTTTTTAATAAAAATCCAGATGATTATATAAAAATAAAAGATTTGGATACTTGGTACAGATTTGTTTTCGAAGATGGAAGTCATTTTGATTATTCAGCTGATGAAAAGAAAATGGAAGAACAGATTGCAATAATTAATCATAAAGATGTTGTGGGTTACAGAAATTTACTTAAATTTACAAAAAAAATATTTGATAAGGGTTATTCAGAATTATCAGATGTGCCATTTGATAAACCTTCATTTATGTTTAAGCAAATTCCTGCGTTGCTAAGTTTAAAAAGCTATAAATCTGTTTATTCTTTGGTTAGTGGCTTTATTAAAAATGAAAAACTAAGAAGGCTATTTAGTATGCACCCATTATTGGTGGGTGGGAACCCTTTTACTACAACCTCTATATATGGATTAATTTTGTATTTAGAAAAAAAATGGGGAATTCATTATTCTATGGGTGGAACGGGACAAATCATAAAAGGTTTTGAGAAATTGATGTTAGAAGAAGATGTTACAATTATTAAAGGTAAAGAAGTTAAAAACTTGCTTACAGAAAATAAAAAGGTTGTCGGGGTTGTGACAAGTGAAGATGAGGAAATTAAAGCAGATAACGTAGTTTGTAATGCAGATCCTCCAGGTGTTTATTCAAAAATGCTAAATAATCAAAAATATAACACCCTATTTAATTGGAAGATAAATAGAATGGAATATTCAATGGGATTGTTTGTTTATTATTTTGGAACGAAGAAAAAATATGAAAATGTTGAACATCATACTATAAAGTTTGGCGATAAGTACAAAGAACACTTGGATGATATATTTGTAAACAAAAAATTAAATAATGATATTAGCTATTACCTACATAGACCTACCGCAACAGATTCAAGTATGGCACCAAAAGACCATGATTGCTTTTATGTATTAGTACCTGTACCTAATAATAAATCAGGAATAAACTGGTCAATCGAAGGAGAGAATCTAAAAAAACTTGTGATAGATAAAATGGAAAAAAGTTTATTACCTAACTTAAGAGAAAATATTGTAGATGATTTTTATTTAACTCCTGATTATTTTGAGAATGAATTAAACACAAAATATGGCTCTGGTTTTTCAATTCAGCCAAAATTTTCTCAATCAGCATACTTTAGATTTCATAATAAATCTGAGGTTTATGACGGTTTATATTTTGTTGGAGCGGGCACTCATCCTGGAGCTGGTGTTCCAGGGGTCCTATCATCCGCAAAGGTCTTAGATAAAATTTTGTAATGAATGAACAAAATTATTTGTCGATATACGCTAAATCTTTTAATTGGGCAGGTTTCTTTTTACCAAAACAAGTCTATTCTGATTGCTCCAATTTGTACGATTTTTGCAGATACATAGACAATATAGCAGATGAAAAAGGTGATCTTGATACGAAATTAAAAAATTTCAATACTTTCAAAGAAGATTTCAAATTAAAAAATGAAAATAACCAAATAATTAAAAATATGTGGGCTTTAATAAATAAATTTGGAATATCACAAAAAATAATTGATGATTTATTCGATGGCGTAGAGGCTGATATAAAATCAAAAGTAGAAATCAACACTGACAAAGATCTATATGTTTATTCATATAGAGTGGCTGGAACAGTTGGATTAATGATGGCAAAAATTTTAAATGTCAAAGAAAGATCAGCACTTTTAGGAGCGATTGACTTAGGTATTGCAATGCAATTAACTAATATTTCAAGAGATGTTATTGAAGATGAAAGCAATAATAGGTTTTATATAAAAAAGAATTTTGATGAAATTAAAAGAATTCTAAAAATCGCTGACAAATTTTATAGTAATTCTTTTATATCAATTAAAAAAATTCCATTCTTTTTAAGATTTTCGATTTTGGTTGCAAGACGAGTATATAGACAAATTGGAAATGAAATCTTAAAAAAAGGAAACTTAGAAAATTATAATAAATCAGGAAAAATTTATGTAAACAATTTGGGAAAAGTCTTACATACAGTGCTATCTATTGGTGATTTAATTAAATTATATTTTGTAAAGGAAGATAAAAAACTTACAATAAAAGAGCATGAGATAATAATGCAAGATATTGAGTATAATGAAAGATTTTGATTACATAATTATTGGAGGTGGCTGTGCAGGTTTAACATTGGCTTATGAGTTAGAGTATCACGATAAACTTAAAAATAAGACTTTAGCAATTATTGAAAAAAGAGATGAATATAAAAGAGATAAAACTTGGTCATATTGGAAAACTGTACCTCACAAGTTTGATGACTGTGTAAAAAAAAGATGGAAAGATTATACAATCAATTTTAAAGGAAATGTTGAATATAAAGATTGTAAAGAAACTCCTTACGAAAGTATTGATAGTGGACTATTCTACAAAAAAATTTTAAATAAAATCAATAAAAATCCTAATATTCAATTCTTTAAAGATATTAGTGAAGTTAATACAGAAAACGCAATTTTATTTAACAGTCTGCCAAATCTTGAGAATAAAGATTCTAATTTATGGCAACACTTTCAAGGTGTTGAGATTGAAACTGAAAAAGATTTTTTTGATGATCAAATAATGAATTTAATGGACTTTGATTGCGATCAAAAAAAAAGCGTTCATTTTTTCTATACACTACCCTATTCAAAAAAATCAGCTTTAATTGAAACCACGTGGCTTTCAAAAATGGAAGATGATAGTGAAAAAGATTATGATAAACAAATTACTGATTACATAGAAAACACTTTAAAATTAAAAAAATATAAAATTAATTACAAAGAAGTTGGGGCCATACCATTATTTTATCCGAAATTTAAAAACGATAAAAATACGATTAATATCGGAACTGCTGGCGGTATGACGCGTTTGAGTACTGGCTATACTTTCCTAAATATTCAAGAACAAGCAGAATATATTACCCAAAATATTGATAGAATAACCCAAACTAGAGCTTTCAATATAAAAAATAAGTATAAGTTTTTAGATAATATTTTTTTGAAAGTCCTAGCTGAAAAGCCAGAGATCATGCCAAATATTTTCTTCAAAATGTTTAAAAGCAAGTCAAAAACAGTAATAAATTTTCTTTCCAATAAAAGTAATATTTTCGAGGACTTATCCATTATATTAAAGATGCCAAAATGGATTTTTATTAAAGCTATATTTAAATAATGATCAACAAAATAAATTTTTTTCATTCTATTATTTTTTTTAATATCTGTATTTTTTTTTCTGCTTTTGAGGTATTGAGAGATAATTCGTTTATACTTTTTAGTTTTTTTTTAATTCTTACAATTGGTATCTCTCACGGTGCGCTGGATCATGAAAAGGGTAAAAAACTTTTAAAAATTTATAAAATTAAAAATACAGAAGTGTTCTATATAACTTATATAGGTATAGCTATTTTTGTTATTTTAATTTGGATTTTAAGTCCAATATTGTTGCTTTCGCTTTTTTTAATAGTTGCAGCATATCATTTTGGCAAAGAGGATAGTGACTTTATCGAAACAAAAAATGTTAATTTTTTAGAAATTCTTTATTTTATTAAAGGATCATTAGTTATTTCAGCGCCCTTGCTGTTTCATAAAGCTGAGACAATCGAAATTTTTAAAATGTTAAATTTTTCAATAGACGAAAATATTATGGCTAATAATTTTTTAATTCTTTTAGTTTTATTATCAGTGCTAAGTAATTTTGTTATATATAGAGGTAATAATAATGATTTAAGATCAATTCTTTTTTTAGATAGTTTTTCAATAATTATTTTAAACTATTTTTTTAACCCTATATTAGCTTTCACAATTTATTTCTGCTTTCTTCATTCTATAAGACACTCACTAAGTTTAATTAGTGAAATAAATAAAAATTTGATGAAAGGATTTCCTATTTTTTTACGAAAGATTATTCCACTTACAGTAATTACAGCAATAATGTATTTAGTAGTTTTTTATTTTATTTCAGAAAAATTTGGTATAGATGAAAGTATTATTAAAATAATATTTGTTGGATTGGCTTCATTGACCTTTCCTCATATTTTACTTGAATTCATGGTAGAAAAAAAATGAAAAATAAAACTATAAATCTAATTGGATGGATATTATTCATTATATCTTCAATTGGTTTCATCATCTCAAGTGTAGGAAGTTTTTGGGCCATGTTTGGAAGCTTATTTTTTTTTATTGCTTGTATAGTATTTTTAATTCCATTTTTTAATAAGGATGAAAATGATTAACAAAAATTTAAAAATTTATTTAGCTGCACCAAGAGGATTTTGTGCAGGGGTTGATAGAGCAATTGAGATTGTAAAAAAAAGTATAGATAAATTTGGTGCTCCTGTTTATGTGAGACACGAAATTGTTCATAACAAACATGTTGTAGAAGAGTTAAAGAAGATAGGTGCAATATTTGTTGAAGAATTAGATGAAATCAAAGATAAGTCTAGACCAGTTATTTTCTCAGCGCATGGGGTTCCAAAATCTGTTCCAGAGGAAGCTTCTAATTTAAATATGATGTTTGTAGATGCAACGTGTCCTCTAGTATCTAAAGTGCATAGAGAAGCAGAAAACTTAAATAAACAAGGTCATCATATATTATTAATAGGACACAAAAACCACCCAGAAGTCATTGGAACTATGGGTCAATTACCAAAAGGTTCAATAGATTTGATTGAAAATATTGAGGATGCAAATAAGTATGAAAATATCTCAAATAAACAGCTATCTTTCATAACTCAAACAACACTATCTGTAGATGATACCAAAGATATAATTGCAGCTCTAAAATCTAAATTCCCAGATATTAAAGAGCCCAAAAAAGACGATATATGTTATGCAACAACAAATAGGCAATCAGCAGTTAAAGAAATAGCAGATAAATGTGATATGTTTTTTGTAATAGGAAGTAGAAATTCATCTAACTCTGTAAGATTAGTTGAAGTTGCTAAAAACTCTGGTTGCAATTCTGCTGAGTTAATACACTCAGAAAGTCCAGTGCCAATAGATAAGATTAAAGAATGTAAAACAATTGGAATTTCATCAGGTGCTTCGGCGCCAGAAATACTTGTTGAAAAGTTTATAGCAGAGTTAAAAAGTCAATTTACAGTAAACATTGAAGAAGTTGAAATCGTAAAAGAAAATATAACTTTTAAAATTCCTGGAAAATTAAATTAATGGCTGTTTATACTAAAATTAATAATAAACAGATAACGTTTATCGAGAAAAAATATAATATTGGGAGAATTATAAATTATATAGGCATAAAAAAAGGTATAGAGAATACCAACTTCCTTTTAAAGACAAAGAAAAATAAATATATTTTAACTATTTACGAAAAAAGAGTTCAGAAAAAAGATCTCCCATTTTTTGTTAATCTTATGTCTGGTCTATCTAGATTAAAAGTAAAATGTCCAGTACCTATAAAAGACAAAAATGGCAAATATTTATTTAATTTAAAAAGTAAAAAGGCATGTATTGTCAGTTTCTTAGAAGGAAAAGATAAAGATCAACTAAGTAATAAAGATTGTTTTATAGTTGGAAAAAATGCTGCACTTCTTCATAAAGCTTCAAAAAAATTGAAATTATATAGAAAAAATTCTTTATCAATAAATTCATGGGGGTCAATTCTAAATAAAATCGACAATAAAATTAATAAATTATCTAAAAACTTAAAAGATTTAATGAGAGATGATTTGAAAGATATCAAAAAAAAGTGGCCTAAAAAACTGCCATATGGAATAATTCATAGCGATCTTTTTATTGATAATATTTTTTTCAAAAAGGGTAAATTTCATGGATTTATAGATTTTTATTTTTCAGCTAATGATTTTTTATCTTATGAATTAGCAACTTGCATTAATGCTTTATGCTTTAAAAAGAAAAATAGAAAATTTGTTTTAGATAAAAAAAGATCCTCAAATTTATTAAAGGGCTACCAATCTGTTAGAAAATTAACTGAAATTGAAAAAAGAAATTTAAATACATTATGTAGAGGATCGGCTTTAAGATATCTTTTGACTAGATCCTATGATTATTTAAATACTCCTAAAAATGCT
This sequence comes from uncultured Pelagibacteraceae bacterium, assembly GCA_902595635.1. GTDB lineage: Bacteria > Pseudomonadota > Alphaproteobacteria > Pelagibacterales > Pelagibacteraceae > Pelagibacter. The sequence continues at coordinate 67,070 of CACJQT010000001.1, forward strand.
ATCATTAAAATCAAAGATCCAAAGGAGTATATAGATAAGTTGAATTTTCATAGAAATCTGAGCTCATTTAAGGATTATTCTTAATGATTAAAATATACACAGATGGTTCTTGCATTGGAAATCCAGGAAATGGTGGTTGGGCAGCAATCATTATTGATAATGGAAAGAAAACTCAAATTAAAGGAAGCAAAAAAGAAACAACAAATAATCAAATGGAATTACTTGCGCCGATTAAAGCTTTAAAAAAAATTCCAAAAGGGAGCAAGGTTCAAATATTTACAGACTCTAAATATGTAAAATCTGGAATAACTGAATGGATACATAATTGGAAAAAAAATGGTTGGAAAACAGCAAATAAAAAAGAAGTTAAGAATAAAGAACTTTGGACAGAATTAGATAACCTATCAAATACTTTTGATATTAAATGGAGTTGGGTAAAAGCACATTCAACAGATAAACTTAATAATGAAGTGGATTTATTGGCAAGGTCCTCAGCCACAATATAGTTGCACCTGGCAACAGAACTGCCCTGCTAATTATAATAAATCTAAAACACCCTCTGCTGAGGATAGACCGCATTGTTTAGTCTCTTTCTCTATTTGAATATTAATGACTTCTAAGTTTTCTATAACCATAGCATAACGATTTGAACGAATACCCATTCCTTTTGAATTTCTATCTACTTCAGCACCGATGGCTTTTGTAAATAATAGATACGGATCTGATAACATTGTAATTTTACCAGCTGCATTGTTTGCTTCTCCCCAAGCATTCATAACAAAAGGATCATTTACAGATAAACAAAATATTTTTTCTATTCCTTTTGATTTAATTTTATCGGCATTAGCTACATATCCAGGAAGATGAATTTTTGAACAAGTTGAGGTAAAGGCACCAGGCAATCCGAATAAAACAACTTTACCTTTTCCTAATATATCTCTAATTTTACTAGTTTGTGGTTCGCTATCTGCTAAATGAAAAATTTCTATATCTGGGATTTGATCTTTTATTTTTAATTTCATATTGAGTTTATTACGTATTCTTTAACTTTATTTATATCATTTGAAATAACCTCAAATTTTTCTTCTCTATCATAAACATATTTAAGACTATCTGGTAATTCCTCGGTTTTTGAGATTGCATCTTCGATTGCTTTTGGAAATTTACAGGGGTGTGCTGTAGATAAAACAACACAATTTTGTTCTAACCCAAGTTTTTTTGCAGCACCAATTCCAACTGCAGTATGTGGGTCAACCACAACTTTATATTCTTTATTTATATCTTTTATCATTTGGATAGTTTCGTTTTCATCTAACATTTCAGACGTAAAATTCTTTTTTATTTCGTCTAAGTCACTATTTTCGATTTGATAAGTATTATTTTTTATCTTACTCATCACATCTTTCGTAACATCTGAATTACAGTCTTTAACATCGTATAAAAGTCTCTCAAAATTACTTGCTATCTGAATATCCATACTAGGAGTATTTGTTTCCTCAACTTTCTTTTGAGTATAATCTCCTCCAGAAATTGCTCTATGAAGTATGTCATTTTTGTTTGTAGCTACAATAAGTTTATCAATTGGAAGACCGAGTTTCTTTGCTAAATAACCAGCATAAATATCTCCAAAATTTCCAGTTGGAACAGAAAAAGACAGTGGCTGTCCACTTCCTATTTTAAAATAAGCATAAAAATAATAAACAGCTTGAGCAACAATTCTTGCCCAATTAATTGAATTAACACCTGACATATTAATTGAGCTAGAGAATTTTTCATCATTAAACATGGCTTTAACTAAATTTTGACAGTCATCAAAATTTCCCTTAATAGCAATATTGAAAACATTTTTTTCTTCATGGATTGTCATCAGTCTTCTTTGTACTGGTGAAATTCTGTTATTTGGATGTAATACAAAAACATTTAAATTCTTTTTTCCTTTTAAAGCATCAATTGCAGCTGCACCTGTATCTCCTGAAGTTGCTACTATGATATTAATTTTTTTTTGCTCATTTCCTAAATGGTATTGGTAGAAATTTCCTATTAATTGCATTGCAATATCTTTAAAAGCAAGTGTTGGGCCATGATAGAGTTCTAAAACTTTTAAATTTCCTAAATCAGAGATTTTTACAACATCTTCTGCTCTAAAATTTGAGTAAGATTTTGATACTATAGAAATTAACTCTTCTTTAGTCATAAAATCACCAATAAATGGAAAAATTATTTCGGCTGCTAATTCATTGTAATTAAGACCACTAAGTTTATTCAATTCATCTTTACTAAATGGTTTGATTGAATTTGGCACAAAAAGACCTCCATCATCAGCTAAACCTTTCAAAAATACGTTTTTAAATGAAAAATGATCTGAATTATTTCTAGTGCTTATATATTCCATCAATAATTTTTTTTTCTAAAATATAAATATATTAAAAAAATGGAAACAGCTAATGAAAACCATGTAAGAGCATACTTTAAGTGGTTGTTTGAAATATTGGCTCCTATTTGTTTTGACTGGGGATAAATTCCTTCTTGCTTGCTAATATTGTTGATAATGAATGGAGAAAATTCTTTACCCGTATAAGTCAATAAATCTTCATCTTTAAGAGTGAACCAGTAATTCTTATTTACGTCATTATCTGGCTTGAAATAATTAAATTTACTTTTTAATTTTAAAACTCCCTCAAATTTGTTCTCATTTGAAACATACTTTTTGGATTTAAGATCTCTTGGAACCCAACCCCGATTTATTAAATAGCTTTTATTGTTAATACTAACTGGATTTACAATATCAAATCCTGGCTCTCCTTTTTCATTTAAGGAATATAAATAAATTATTTTTGAATTATCTAATATTCCTTCAAATTTGATTTTTTTAAAGTTAATTGGATTACTTCCATTAAATTCTACTGGATCACTTTTTAAAGATTGATCAATTGAATTTATTAAATCAAGCTTCCAGTTTAGTCTTATAATTTGCCAAGTACCTAATGACAAAAAAACTAAAATAAAAAAATATACAAAGATTGAAAAAGATAGCTTATTTTTCAAGAACTATTAACTTCCCCAAATATAAATAGCAGCAAATAAAAACAACCAGACGACATCAACAAAGTGCCAGTACCAAGCAGCGGCTTCAAAACCAAAGTGATGTTCTTTAGTAAAATGTCCTAACTTACCTCTCCATAAGCAAACCGCTAAGAAAATAGTCCCAACTAAAACGTGGAAACCATGAAAGCCTGTGGCCATATAGAATGTAGCTCCATAAATATGACCTGAAAAACTAAATGTTGCATGTTGGTATTCGTATATTTGCAATAATGTAAAGAATGCTCCTAAAATTACTGTACAAATTAGACCATTTATAAATCCTTTCCTGTCTTCCTCTAATAAAGAATGGTGTGCCCAAGTAACTGTTGTACCAGATAAAAGAAGGACAAGAGTATTTATAAGTGGGATGTCCCATGGATCAAAAGTTTCAATATCTTTTGGTGGCCATACATTTCCCATGAATTCATTTGGAAACAAACTTGCATCAAAGTATGCCCAAAACCATGCAACAAAAAACATTACCTCAGAAGCAATAAATAATGTCATTCCATATCTATGATGAATTTGAACAACAGGTGTATGATGACCTTTGTGCTCAGCTTCGATTACAACATCTCTGAACCACATAAAGGCACAATAAATTATAAGTAAAAAACCTAAAACCATTGCCCACATAACTTTACTGTGAAAATAATAAACAGATCCAACTGCTGTAACTAGTGTTGCTATAGATGTAGCTAAAGGCCAAGGACTAGGATCAACTAAATGATAATCATGCTTTTGACCTGATGCAGACATTTATTTTAACTCTCTTTTTTTTCGTTTTTATAGTATTCAGATGAGAAAAAAGTATATGACATAGTAACATCTTCAACTCTAGATGTTTTTGGATCATTTACTAATTCTGGATCTAAGTAAAATACTAGGGTGTAACTTGCCTTTTCCCCTGGATCTAATGTTTGTTTTTCAAAGCAAAAACAGCCTAATTTATTAAAATATGCTCCAAATGATGATGGAGAAACATTATATGTAGCTACAGCAGATGAAATTTCATTTCCCGTGTTTTCCACTTCAAATTTAATTCTGTATACCTTGCCTGGCTGAACATCCATTGTTTTTTGATCAACATCAAAATTCCAATCAAGAGCACTGTTAACGTTGGTATCTAATCTTACATTTATTTTTTTATCTAAAACTATATTAGGAGCCTCTTTCGAGATTTGTGTAGTTCCACCAAAGCCAGTTACTCTACAAAATAAATCATACAAAGGCACAGCTGCAAAAGACAATCCCAACATAAAGACAAAAATTCCAGCAAGAATCAGTGGAGTTAAAGTATTTTTTTTAATCATAGAGGTCTTTCAAATACTCCAATATTAAATAGTGTGAAAATGAATAAGAAAACTATAAATGCCACCAAACCAATTGCTGTCCATAAATTTTTCTTTTTTAATTTTTGATCATTAACTATCATAAAATTTTATCCACTAAGAAAAAAACAAATATTAAAAATAAGTAAATAATTGAATAACTGAAAATATGTCTAGCTTTCTTTATGTTAAATTTTCCAACTTTATAGTTGTAAAGCTGGTAACAAATTAAATTATAATAAAATGTAAGAAGTAAGCTAAGTATTAAGAATACTTCACCGACAAATCCAATATAATATGGGAAAACAATTGTGGGTATCATTAGCAAAGAATAAATTAAAATATTCTTTTTAGTATCCTGAATTCCATTGGTTACTGGAAGCATTGGAATACCTGCTTTTTTATAATCATCAGCTTTGTATAAGCTTAATGCCCAAAAGTGTGACGGTGTCCAAAAGAAAATTATTAAGAAAAATGCAATCGACTCCAACGAAATAGAATTTGTTGCTATTGCCCATCCAATTACTGGTGGTAAAGCTCCTGACGCTCCACCTATAACAATATTTTGTGGAGTTTTTCTTTTTAACCAGATTGTATAAACAAATACGTAAAATAATATCGTAAATAATAATAGAGATGCTGATAAAGCATTTGTAACAAAGTATAAGCTCACAACTGAAATAACTGACAGAGATGTTCCAAAATATAATGCTTGGTTTCTGTTCAGCTTTCCTCTTGGAATTGGGCGCAAGCAAGTTCTTGACATTAGTTTATCTAAGTCAGCTTCATACCACATGTTAAGTGCTCCTGCTGCTCCTGCACCAAAGGCTACAATTAATATCCCAATCACTGATTGTTGAAATGAGACCGAAGTAGGAGCAGTTAATAGACCAACTGCACAAGTAAAGATAACAAGAGACATTACTCTTGGTTTCATTAATTTTAATAATTCAGGAATAATACCTAGTTCGTAATACGATTTTTTTACTTTAGAATACGTCGTAGCCATTTTAATTTTTATATCTTAAGACGTTGCTAACTACTAGATTTTTCAGTACCATCAAAATCTTCAAACTTCGGTAATTCATCAAAAGTATGAAAATTTGGTGGTGATGGAACTGTCCACTCTAATGTCGTGGCCCCTTCTCCCCATGGGTTTTGTGCTGCTTTTTTCTTTTTTGCAAAAGCGTAGATTAAATTAGCGAAAAATACCACTAAGCCAACTACAGAAATATATGAACCAATTGAAGAAATATAATTCCAATCAGCAAATGCATCTGGGTAATCAGCGTATCTTCTTGGCATTCCAGCTAATCCTAAGAAGTGCTGTGGAAAGAAAACTAAATTTACACCAATGAAAGTTAACCAAAAATGAAGTTGACCCATCCACTCAGAATATTCATACCCTGACATTTTCCCAAACCAATAATAGAAGCCTGCAAATATTGCAAAAACAGCCCCTAAAGATAGTACATAGTGGAAGTGAGCTACAACATAATAAGTATCATGCAATGCAGTATCTACTCCAGCGTTTGCTAGAACAACACCAGTTACCCCTCCAACTGTAAATAAAAATATAAATCCTAAAGCCCAAACCATTGGGGTTTTGAATGATATAGATCCTCCCCACATTGTAGCTATCCATGAAAATATTTTAATTCCTGTTGGAACAGCGATGATCATTGTTGCTGCTAAGAAATACGCTTTAGTATCAGTATCTAAACCAACTGTGTACATATGGTGAGCCCAAACAACAAATCCTACTATTCCAATTGCTACCATCGCATAAGCCATTCCTAAATATCCAAAAACTGGCTTCTTTGAAAAAGTAGATACGATATGACTGATCATTCCAAATCCTGGTAAGATTAGAATGTAAACTTCTGGATGACCAAAAAACCAAAATAAATGCTGGAATAATGTTGGGTCTCCACCTGTTTGTGCATCAAAAAATGCTGTACCAAAATTTCGATCTGTTAGAAGCATAGTGATTGCTCCCGCTAATACTGGTAACGAAAGTAACAATAAAAATGCTGTAACTAATATTGACCATGCAAATAATGGCATCTTATGCAAGGTCATTCCAGGGGTTCTCATATTTAAAATAGTTGTAATAAAATTAACTGCTCCTAAAATTGAAGAAGCTCCTGCAACGTGTAAACTTAAAATTGCTAAATCCATTGCTGGACCTGGTTGACCTGCAGTAGAAGATAGAGGTGGGTAAATCGTCCAGCCACCACCGACACCTTGTGCACCCGGAGGTCCATCTACAAAAATTGATGAGAGTAATAAAATAAATGCAACAGGCAATAACCAAAAAGAAATATTATTCATTCTTGGAAATGCCATATCTGGTGCTCCAATCATTATCGGCACAAACCAATTTCCAAAACCACCAATCATTGCTGGCATGACCATGAAGAAAATCATTATTAATCCATGACCTGTAACCAAAACGTTATAAAGATGGTAGTTACCTCCTAAAACATCATCACCAGGATGCATTAATTCCATTCTCATCAAAACTGAAAAGGCTGTCCCGATAACTCCTGCAATAATTGCAAAAATTAAATACATTGTTCCAATATCTTTATGATTTGTAGAATATGCCCATCTCTTCCAACCTGTTGGAGTATGATGATCGTGAATATGTGCTGCTTCTGAACTCATTTTTATTTACTCGCTACTAGTTTTTTATTAATTAAATTTTCATCTTTTGCAAATTTTATCTTCGCCTCTGAAAGCCAAATTTTGTAATCTTCTTCTGAAACTACTTTAACTTCTATTGGCATAAAAGCATGTTTAATTCCACATAATTCAGAACATTGTCCATAATAGGTACCAACTTTTTCAGCTTTGAACCAAGTTTCATTTACTCTTCCTGGCATTGCATCTCTTTTAACTCCAAATGCTGGTAATGCCCATGCGTGAAGCACATCATTTGCTGTGATTAAAACTTTAACTACTTTATTTACAGGGACAACAACTACATTATCTGTTGCTAACAATCTTGGCTGTCCTTCTTTTAAATCTTTCTCTTCGATCATGTAAGCATCAAAAATTATATTTTCATCTGGATACTCGTATCCCCAATACCATTGGTATCCGATTGCTTTTATAGTTACATCAGCTTTAGGAATTGCATCTTGTGAATATAAAACTTTAAATGACGGCACTGCCATCACAATCAAAATTAAACATGGAACTAATGTCCAAACAATCTCAACTAAAACATTATGTGTTCTTTTAGATGGATTAGGATTTCTCGACGCTCTAAATCTCACCATCACATAAAGCATTAAAAATAAAACAAACGCACTTATAGCAACTATGATTGGTACTAACATATAGTCGTGAAACCAAACTATATCTCTCATAGTTTGTGATGCTGGTTCTTGGAAACCTAATTGCCAATTTTTTGGTTGGTTTGCAAGCGCCTCAGCTGAGTAAATTAATGCTATAAAAACAAAAAATAGTTTTTTCATTTGTTTTCTATATAGATCGAAAATATTATAAAAAATACTAGAGAATTCGCGACAATTTATCAATTTAGTAAATAATTGATCACAGATAACGCGGATATAACTGCAGTTTCAGACCTCAAAATGTTATCGCTTAGTTTTATCGATTGAGACCCTTTAAAGTTTAGAATCTTTTTAATTTCATCTGCTGAATAATCCCCTTCAGGACCAATTAAAAGGCAATTTGGTTTTGAATTAGAAATTTTAATTTTTTTATTATTCGTATTTAAATCTCCAAAAATTAAATTTATATCAGGATTGTTAGACAAGAATTTATCTAATGATTGAGATTTATCAACTGAAGGAATATTTATTCTATTACTTTGTTCGCACGACTCTATAATTATTTTATTTAATCTCTCATTATTTACCTTTCTAACAATTGTCCTTTCAGAAATAATTGGAACAAATTTTGTTACTCCAAGCTCAGTTGCTTTTTGTATCATGAAGTTAAAATAATTTGATTTAATGGGTGAGAAAGCTAACCAAATTTCTTGCTCTTTATCTTTTTGTCTCAATTGTTCAACAACCTTGAAATTTAAACTAGTTTTTGAAATTTCAGTTACAATTGACTTCCATTCCCCAGATTTATTAAAAACAGAAAAGGTCTCTCCTAGTTTAATCCTCATTACTTTTAATAAATAATGTGATTGAGACTTATTTAAATTAGTTTCTAAATTAATTGATAATTTTTCTGGATAAAATATTCTAATATTACTCATTATATTTAAATTAATTTATGAAAAATGTTAAAGCAATCATATTTGATGCATACGGAACTCTATTTGATGTTAATTCTGCCGCCGAAAAATGCAAAGAAAGATTGGGCGATAAATGGGAGGGATTTGCTAATTATTGGAGAACTACTCAGCTTGAATATACTTGGCTTAGAAGTTTAATGAGAAGACATAAGAATTTTTGGCAAATCACTGAAGATAGTTTGGATAAATCTATGAATTTTTACAATATTGATAATTCAATGAGAACAGAACTATTAAATTTATATAAAGTGCTTTCACCTTTTACAGAAGTAAATGATGCGCTAAAAAAATTAAAACAATCAAATTATAAATTAGCAATTCTATCAAATGGTACACCTGACCTTTTAAATGAACTTGTAGTTAGCAATCAATTAAAAGATATTTTTGATGATATTTTTTCTGTAGAAGAAGTTGGTATTTTTAAACCTGACTCAAAAGTTTACGACCTTCCAATAAACAAATATAAAATTGAAAAGAACGAAGTTTTATTCTTAAGTGCAAATACATGGGATGTATCTGGTGCAGGAAATTATGGATACAACACTGTTTGGGTGAATAGAAATAATAATATTTTTGATAAATTAGATTTTGAACCTAACCAACAAATAAGTAATTTATCAGAATTGCTTGATTTAATTTAGATATATCCTATATGAAGAATATGACAAATATCGAAGTAGAAAAAATTATAGATCCAACACCAGCATCAGATGGTGCCGGAGTTAAATTAAAAAGAAGTATTGGTGTTGAACCAAATTATTATGATCCATTTTTAATGTTAGATGAATTTGGATCAGAAAATAAAGATGATTATATCGCAGGCTTTCCTCCTCATCCACACAGAGGAATTGAAACAGTTACATACATGTTGGCTGGGAGTTTTGAACATAAAGATAGTACAGGTGGTCAAGGAAAAATGACTGCAGGAGATGTGCAGTGGATGAAAACTGGCAGTGGAATAATTCATTCCGAAATGCCAGCTATGAATGATGGAAAACTTCATGGTTTTCAATTATGGATTAATATGCCTGCTAGCGAAAAAATGAGCAAACCAGAATATCATTATATTGACTCTGATAAAATGAGCACACATAAGGACGAAGATAAATTTATAAAAGTAATAGCAGGAAAGTTTGAAAATTCAGAAGGTCCAATAAAAAAACACAATGTCGATCCAATTTATTTTGATGTAGAATTAAATGAAAGTAAAATTTTTAATTATAAAGTTCCATCCTCACACAATTCATTCATATATTTAATTGAAGGTGAAATAGAAATTGGAAACAATAAACATGAAAGTGTTAAAGACTCTACATTAATTTTATTATCTAAAGGTGAAAACTTGAAAGTAACTGCTTTAACAAACGCTAAATTTTTACTAATATCTGGAAAACCAATAGGAGAACAGATTGCTAGAGGTGGCCCATTCGTCATGAATACCAAACAAGAAATACTTCAAGCAATTGATGATTACCATAATGGTAATTTCGTAAAGTAAATATGAAAGCTATAAGATTTGAAAAGTTTGGAGGTCCAGAAGTCTTAGAATACAAGGATATTGAAATTAGCAAACCTGGTCCAAAGGAAGTTCTTGTTAAAAATTTGTCAGTTGGACTTAATTATATTGATGTTTACCATCGAACAGGTTTGTATCCGATTGAATTACCAAGTGGACTTGGATTAGAAGCATCCGGAGTGGTTGAAGAGATTGGATCAGAAGTAAGTCTTTTTAAAGTTGGAGATCGAGTAAGTCATGCATCTGCTCCAATAAATGGATACTCAGAAAAACAAATAATGCCAGAAGAAAAATTAGTTACGGTACCTGAGGGTATTTCAGATGAAATAGCATCTTGTATTTTATTAAAAGGTATAACATCAGAATATTTATTACATAGGTCATATGCTGTTAAAAAAGGAGATAAAGTTTTGTTTCACGCTGCAGCTGGTGGTGTTGGTCAGATATTGTGCCAATGGGCTAATGCTTTAGGATGTGAAGTCATCGGAACAGTTGGATCTAAAGAAAAAGTTGAAATAGCAAAAAAAAATGGGTGTCATCATGTTATCAATTATACAGATCATAATTTTGTGGAAGAAGTTGAAAAAATAGTTGGCAAAAATGGAATAGACGTTGTCTACGATGGCGTGGGAGCAAAGACTTTTGAAGGATCAATAGAATGTTTAAAAATTAGAGGGATGATGGTAGCATTTGGAAATGCATCTGGATATGTTCACACTATAGATGTCAAAAAACATATAAATACAAAAGGTCTTTTTTTTACAAGACCATCAATAATGCATTATACAATTACAAGAGATGAATTAGAAAAATCTGCTGAATTAGTTTTTGATGCAGTTCTCTCAGGTAAAATAAAAATTAAAGTTTCTAAAAAATATAAATTAAGTGAAGCTAAACAAGCTCACATAGATTTAGAGAATAGGGTTTTAACAGGACCGGCAGTTATTATTCCTTAAATTGATCATCCATATCTGAAAGATGAAGTCTTAACGCTCTAGTCGAGATTTGTATTTCTCTTATGAAAAATATTATTGAAACCATCATCGATAAACAACAAGAGCCAAAAATTATTCTAGCTAAAAAATATGTCTCTAAATAAAGAGCAAAAACAGTAAGCATATTAAATAAGAAACCAAATGCTGCAAAAAGTATAGTAATCCTTAAATTTTTTACTCTATCATTTAAATTAATTAGCTGCTGCTTCCACTCTGGAGGAGTATGCTTTTCAAAAACATATTCATCGTGTATTTTTCTAATCAAACCACTTAATGTATGAAATCTATTACTATAGACAGCCATTATTAAAGGAATAGCGGGAAACATTAATGCTGTAACAGTGTAATCAATATTCATGCGAATCAGTTTGATTATGAATCTACGCTTTGTTATTTACAAGTAAATTATGTCTGAAAAGATTAAAATTTTCATTGAATTAACAAGACTTAACAAACCAATTGGTTTCATGCTTCTATTTTGGCCATGCGTTTGGGGTTTAACAATTTCATATGATTTTTCTCTTTCTTTAAATACTTATTTTACTTATGCTTTTTTATTTTTTTCTGGATCTGTTCTAATGAGATCGGCAGGATGTATTGTTAACGATATAAGTGATAGAAAAATTGATAAGTTAGTCGAAAGAACAAAAAATAGACCAATCGCATCAGAAAAAATTTCAGTATTTAATTCAGCAATATATGCCACAGTTTTATGTTTAATCGCGTTTTTAGTTTTAATAAATTTTAATAAATTTACTATTTATATGGCTCTTCTTTCAATGCCATTAGCATTTACATATCCATTGATGAAAAGATTTACTTACTGGCCTCAACTTTTTTTAGGTATTACCTTTAATTATGGTCTAGTTTTGGCATGGATATCCATTCAAAATGAAGTTTCTATAATACCAATTATATTTTATTTAGGAGCCACATTTTGGACATTAGGTTACGACACAATATATGGATATCAAGATATTAATGATGATGAAATAATTGGAGTCAAATCAACATCGATTAAATTTAAAAATAACCCAAAAAAATTTATATCGTTTTGTTACATTATATTTTTAATATCATTGTTTCTTGTTGGATATAAAATGAATTTTAATTATTTATATTACATAGCTTTAATAGTGCCTTTAATTCATCTGTTAATTTTTCAATCTCTTAAATTAAAAACTGAAAGTGGGAATGACTGCTTAGCAAAATTTAAGAGCAATAATTTTTTGGGTCTTATTATATTAATAATTTTGTTAGTAGGAAAATTAACTTAATGAAAAATATCGATATTGTAAAAAGATTGTATAGTGATTATACATCAAAATATCTCAACAATATAATTCTTGCTATATTTTTTTCGATTTTAGTCGCCGGTGCCACATCTGCAACGGCATGGTTACTTGATCCTGCAATAGAAAAAATTTTTATAAATAAAGATGAAACTTTAATCTTTATAATACCACTTTTAATCATAATAGCCTTTGCTACAAAAGGAATATCTTTATATTTGGCAAAGATTTTGATGATAAAAACGGCCGAGGAAGTAAAAAAGAATATTCAAATTGATATGCTATCTTCTTTTATAAAGTCTGATACTGAAAAAATTGAAGATAAACATTCAGGAAAATACATTTCAAATTTAAACTTCGATGTAAATCAAATAACCGGAATGTTAAGTAACGCGGTTTTAAACTTATTTAAAGATGGATTAACACTTATTGGTTTATTATTTGTAATGTTCTTTCAAAATTGGAAACTTTCTCTTATAGCTTTGTTAATGCTTCCTATAGCATCAATTACTGCTAAAAAGTTAGGTAAACGTGTTGTAAAAGTTGCAACAGAAGCACAAGAGAAATCTGGTGATTTAAATAAATATTTAATCGATCTTTTTAAAAACCATAAAATTATAAAAATTTTTCAAAGAGAAAAATATGAGAATGAAAGATCAGAAAAATTTGTAAATGACCTAAAAGAAAAAACAATAAAAATTCATAGTGTATTTATTAGGTCAACACCTATTATGGAAGTTGTAACTGGAATTATGATTGCAATATTAATTTTTTATTCTGGTAAGTTAATTATGAATGATCAGCTGAGTATAAATAATTTCTTTTCTTTTTTAGCTGCAATGATGCTTGCATATCAACCAGTTAAATCCTTAGCCAATGTGAATGTTGCTTTTGGCCAAGGTTTATCTGCTGGAAAAAGAATACTACCCATTATAGATCAACAAAATACAATATTAGTTAATGAAAATGGAGATTTATTAGAGATAAAAAATGCTTCTATAAAATTTGAAAACATTAACTTTAGTTACAAGTCAAACCTTAAAAATATTGTCCTTAAAAATATTAATATCGATATAGTTGGAAAAAAAATGACAGCTTTGGTAGGCCACAGCGGATCAGGAAAATCTACAATATTAAATTTAATACCAAGAATTTATGATGCAGACTCTGGAGAAATTCTAATTGATAATCAAAAAGTACAAAACCTAAATCTTAAATCATTAAGGAAAGAAATATCTATTGTTGATCAAAATACAACACTTTTTGATGATACTATTTTTAATAATATCAAATATGCCAAACCAGAGGCGAGTGACGAAGAAATTTTTACAGCTGCAAAAATATCAATGTGTACAGATTTTATAGAAAAATTAGAAAATAAATTTCAGACTGTTATTGGGGAAAATGGAGTAAAATTATCGGGTGGTGAAAAGCAAAGACTTTCGATTGCGAGAGCTTTGTTAAAAGATAGCAAAATAATTCTTCTAGACGAAGCAACTTCATCTCTTGACTCTGAAACAGAAGAAAAAATACAAAAAGCTATTGAGGAATTAACAAAAAATAAAACAACAGTTGTTATTGCTCATAGACTATCAACTATTCTTAATTCAGAAAAAATTTATGTTGTTGATAAAGGTTCTATAGAATCATCAGGGAAACATGATGATCTAATCAAAAATTCATTGCTTTATAAAAACTTCTACGAGAGACAAATAAAAAATAACTAATGTATTTTTTGTATAATATATTAGGAATTATTTTTTTTTTAATCTCTCCATTTATATTATTTTTAAGAATGATTAATGGAAAGGAAGATTGGAGAAGAATCTTAGAAAAATACGCTTATTATAATTTAAAAAAGACTGATACAACTGTATGGTTTCATGGTGCAAGTGTTGGGGAAATCATGAGCATTCTTCCTTTGATAAATAAGTTTGAAAAAGACAAATCTATAAAAAAAATATTACTTACTTCATCTACTTTAAGTTCTGCATCAATAATTGCAAAGAAACCATTAAAGAAAACAACTCATATTTACTATCCATTTGATATTGGATTTATATGCAATAACTTTTTAAATTATTGGGAACCAAAAATCGCAATATTTGTAGATTCTGAAATCTGGCCGAATATGTATGAAAAAATAAATTCAAAAAAAATACCTCTTATTTTAATCAATGCTAGAATTACGAGTAAAAGTTTCAAAAGATGGCAAATCTTTTCATCTTTTGCAAAGAATGTTTTCAGTAAAATAACTATAGCTTTACCTCAAAATCAAGAAACGCGAAATTATTTAAAAAAATTGGGTGTTAAAAAAATTAAATTTATTGGAAATTTAAAGTATTTCAAAAATGATAAACAAAGTTTGAGGAAAAATGTTCAAAAATATTTTAAAAATAAAAAAATATTCTGTGCAGCTAGTACTCATTATAATGAGGAAAAAATTATTGGAAAATTACATTTAAAATTGAAGAAAAAGTTTAAGAATTTAATTACAATATTGGTTCCGCGTCACATAAATAGATCAGAGGATATAAAGCAAGAACTTAGAAAATTAAAACTGATAGTTACCGAAAGATCAAGCGGACATAAACCGTCTGAAAATTGTGACGTATATATTGTTAATACATATGGAGAGATGTCAAAATTTTTAAGACTTTCGAATGTAACGTTTATTGGTGGATCTTTAGTAAACCATGGAGGACAAAACCCATTAGAAGCTGTAAGAATGGGTAATTACGTGATGCATGGTAAAAAAGTAAATAATTTTAAAGAAATATATAAAGAATTAAAAAGATTAAAAATATCTTCAGAGATTAAAAATATAGATCAAATGGAAAAGGTATTTGTAAAAAATCATAATTACAAAATATCAAATAGTAAACTTAATAAGATTAATTATTTGGGTGCTAAAATTTTTGAAAATAACGTTAAAGAAATTAAAAATTATTTATAATGAAAGTAAAAAGACCCATTTTTTGGGATAGTTTCAATTTTATATCATTATTACTCTTACCATTTAGTTTGATAACAATTATTTTTAATTTTTTTAAATCTTTAAGTCCAAAAAAATATTTCAAAATAAAAACAATCTGTGTTGGAAATATTTACTTAGGTGGAACTGGAAAAACACCTTTAGTTTTAAAAATAAATGATATGTTAAAATATAAGTTTAAAACTGTGTTTATTAAAAAAAAATATATTGATCAAATTGATGAGCAAAATATTTTATCAAAATATGGAAATCTAATTTGTTTAAGTTTTAGAGATATCGCGCTGAGAATTGCTGAGAGAAAAAAATACCAGTTAGCTATATTAGATGATGGTTTACAAGATAAAAGTTTAAATTATGATATTTCTATTACTTGTTTTAATAGTTCAGAGCTAGTTGGAAATGGGCTAGTTTTGCCTGCTGGGCCATTAAGGGAAAGAATTACGAATATTTTAAATTATGATCTTGCATTTCTTAATGGTGAAAAAAATAATAAAAGTTTCGAAAAAACTCTAAAGAAATTAAATCCAAATTTAAAAATATTTAGAGCTAAATACACTCCTAGAAATCTTGAGTCTTTTAAATTTAAAAATAACTTTCTAGTTTTTTCAGGCATAGGTAATCCTTTAGAATTTCAACAAACATTAAAAAAATATAATTTTAAGATAAAAAAAATAATGACTTTTCCAGACCATTATAAATATAAAAACTCTGATATAAATAATATAAAAAAAATGGCTAAGAGTAATAAATTAAAAATTATAACAACCGAAAAAGACTACAATCGATTATCAAATATACAAAAAAAAAATATCCAATTTTTAAAAATAGGATTAAAAATTGAAAAAGAAAAAGAATTTAAAAATTTTTTATTAAAGAAATTATGAGGAAGTTTTTTTATTAAATTGAATTTGTTTTAATAAAATTATTTTTTTTTATACTAATTATAATTGGTTATAAAAATGGATCTAATTTGGGAGATTTTATTGGACGCTTGTTTGGACCAATATTTAGATCAAAAAAATTAATTGAGAATAATTTGGAACAATCTGGCATTGTAGACAAAAAAAATTACAATAAAATTATCACCAAAATATATGGAAATTATGGAAGAATACTTGCTGAATATCCTTTTCTTAAAGCATTTAGAAATAACAAATTAAATAAATATATTGAAATAGAGGGGCTTGAAAACCTAAACAAAATTAAGAGAGAAAAAAGACGAGCTGTATTTATATCTGGTCATTTCAATAATTTTGAATTAATGGCGCTCCAAATTGAGAAAGCTGGTATAAATTTGTGCGCTATTTATAGACCGCTAAATAACATATTCCTTAACAAAACTATGGAAGAAATTAGAGAAAATTTTATATGCAAAAATCAAATTAAAAAAGGAAGATCAGGCACAAGACAGATTATTGAAAATATAAAGAAAGGTAACTCAGTAGCTCTAATGATAGACCAAAGAGTAAGAGAAGGTATAAAAATTAATTTTTTCGGTAAACCAGCTAGTACTACGACAATACCCGCACAATTAATTAAAAAATATAAATGTGATCTAGTGCCTATTTATATAGAGAGAAGAAAAAATAATTATTTTAAAATGTTTGTTTCAGAACCGATTAAAATCGGGAACAATAAATCAATCAAAGAAATCACTGAAAATCTAAATAAGATACTTGAAAAAATGATTTTAAAAAATGTAGACCAATGGATCTGGACTCATGATAGGTGGAAAACATAATCAGATTTTATCTAATAAATCTCTTTTCATTGAGGCCTCAACATACGAAAAGTAGGCTTCCTGTTCTTCAACGTTCCAATAATTTAAGTTTTCAAGTGGTATTTTTTTTTGTGAGATAGCACAAATCACATGATCACCATCTTCAATGATCTCAAAATTATTTGCTAAGTATTTTAATTTAGCTAACTTATTTAACATATTTAAGATATACATTTACTAAATGAAAATTGCAATTATTGGAAGTGGAGGACGAGAACATGCTCTAGTGCATCACTTAAGTAATTCAAAAAAAATAACAAAAATATATTCAATACCAGGTAATGCTGGTACCGAAGAAATATCTGTAAATATTGATTTAAATTTGGAAAATTTTCAAGATTTGTATAATTTTATTAAGAAAGAACAAATCGAATTAGTGATTATTGGTCCGGAAAAACCATTAGTCGAAGGATTAGTAGATTTCCTAGAGTCAAAAAAGATTAAAGTTTTTGGTCCTAGAAAAAAAGTAGCTCAATTAGAAGGCTCAAAAATATTTACAAAACAAATTTGTGAGAAATTTAACATACCAACTGCTAAATTTAAAATTTGTAAATCCAAAGAAGACTCATTTATATTTTTATCGTCATCTAATTTTCCTCTTGTTGTAAAAGCAGATGTTCTTGCTGCAGGTAAAGGTGTTTATATTTGTCAAAATGTTGATGAGGCTAAAACTGCTGTTAATGAAATATTTGACGGTAAATTTGGGAAAGCAGATCAAATATTAATCGAAGAATTCTTAGAAGGTGATGAGATGAGTTTTTTTATTATTTCAGATGGAATTAGTTATAAAACTTTTAATACAGCTCAAGACCATAAAAGAGTTGGTGAAGGTGATACTGGAAAAAATACAGGAGGGATGGGAGCTTATTCACCTTCAAGCTTAATTAATGATAATTTAGAGAATAAAATTTTAAACAACATAATTGAGCCAACGTTAAAAGCTATAAGTGAAATGAATGAGAAGTACGTCGGTTTTTTATATGCCGGCTTAATGATAAAAAGTAATGAACCATACCTAATAGAATATAATGTCAGGATGGGTGATCCTGAATGCCAAACTATATTACCTTTGGTTGACAGTGATTTATTGGAAATAATAAATTCTTGTTGTAATTCAACATTAAAGACCCACGAAATAAAATGGAAAAATAAAAAAAGTATGTGCATTGCTTTATGCTCAAAAGGATATCCTGAAAAATATAATAAGAATGTTGAAATTAAAAATTTAAAAGAATTCAAATCAACTAAAGATAATTTTATTTTTCATGCTGGAACAAAAAGTTCTGGAAACAAAATTGTAGCAGTTGGAGGTAGGGTAATAAACTTTGTGAATATCTCAGATAGTTATTTATCAAGTAGAAAAGAAATCATCAATCAGATTAATAAATTGAATTGGGAAGATGGTTTTTATAGATCAGATATAGGTCATAAAGTCATAGATGAATGAGAGTAATTGGTGGAAAACTAAGAGGGAAATTAATTCATAATCCTACAGATAAAACAACAAGACCTTTAAAGGATATGGTTAGAGAGTCGATATTTAATATTTTAGAGCATTCTAAGAATGAAAAAATTAAATTCAAAAATGACGTGGTTTTGGATTTATTTTCCGGTTCTGGTTCGTTTGGCATTGAATGTTTGTCTAGAGGAGTAAAAAAAGTTTTTTTTTTTGAAAATTACAAACCCTCTTTGAAAATTTTAGAAAAAAACATTAAGGAGTTAGAAATTGACAAAGATTCGGTCATCAAGGAAATAAACGCATATGAAATTTCTAAAGAAAATATAGATAATGAAAAAATTAATTTAATTTATTTGGATCCACCATTTAAAGATAAAAATATAAATAAATTATTAAGGAAAATTTTAGACTTAAAAATTGCTCACAAAAGCACATTAATAGTAATACATAGAAATAAGAAATTTAAAGAAAATTTTATAGAAGATTTTAAAGTTCTTAGAGAAAAAAAATATGGTTTATCAAAAATAATATTTGGAAAATTACTATTTTAGGATTTTTTTTGTTTCTATTTTAATCAATTCAACAGAAGGTTGGTTAATTGGATTTACATTTAATAAGGAGCTTAGCATTAGTGTTTCTAAAATAAAAAATGTAAATAGTTCACCTAAAGTTTCCTCACTTTTATTTTTAATTTCAAAACTTCTAAATGATAATTTTTTTTTATTAAATACATTTTGCGTAGCTTTTTTTTGAGCATACAACACTTGATCTAAGCTGCTTTTTTTTAAGTGCTCCAATCCATCAATTAAATATGGGTTATTAAATTTAAGTAGACTTCTCTCTCTAGTGGAAAAAAAACTAAAGAAATTATTTTTTGGACCATCTAAATAAAGTTGTAAAAGACTATGATTGTCCTTTGGCATTGTAGAGATTATAGGAAAAAAGCCCTTACCCTTTTTTCCTAAACTTTCAGCAGATAATTGCTGATACCATTTCAAAAAGTTATTTAATTTTTCATCATAATTTAAAATTACGCAATTTTTTTTTCCTTTAATAATATTTGAGTGAATTGAAGTAACATTTTCAATTAAAAAATTAATAAATGTTTTATTTTTTATTAGATAATTTAATCGTTTAAATTTTTTTTCATTTAAACCCATCAATTCTGCCGGAACCATTCCGACCTCAGATAATACTGAGTACCTACCCCCAATATAATTCTTATGGTCTATTACATCAGATTTCAGTTTATTCGCCATAGCTCTTAGAATATTATTTTTATTTTCAGTGATTATTAAATTTTTGTTTTTTTTTTGTTTTGTTAAAACCAGATTTAAATTTGATAATGTTTCTAAAGTATTTCCAGATTTTGATATAATTATATTTAAACGTGTTTTATTTGATTTTGTAATTTTATATTTCTGTAAGTTGTTAAGAAAGAAAAATTTTTTTTTGATTTTATGGTTAAGGAAATCGTATATAGCTTCTGCACCCAAAATAGATCCACCCATACCTATTAAATTAAACTCGTTAAATTTTTTAAAATTTAGTAAATATTTTTTTTTAAACGAATAATTATATTTATTTGTTAGAGATTTTAATAAAGGGTATTTTTGAATTAAAATTTTAAAGTTTAGAAAATTATTAAATTTTTTTTTATTTAATTTTTTATTTTCATTATTGAAATTTTTGTAAATAATATGTTTTGTATCCATTAATTACTGGATTTTCTTTTTCATATTATTTAATAAGTTTGAGCCACTACTTGAATCCTCAGATTTATCATCGTCTTTTATTTTCAGTAAATCTTTTACTTCTTCATTATTTGGTTGACTACTTACTTCCAAATCATCTCCAGGTTCAGGAAGTTTATTCATATCTGGTGGCATTTGTAATGGATTTTTTTTCTTAACCAAGAATTCATCACTTTGTTCAGATCTTTTTTTACCTTCTAAAGCATCTCTAACCCCGCCACAAAAAGTTAATAATGGCATTAGAGCGATTAATAAGATTAAATTTAGTTTAATTTTTTTCATCTTTTTTTTTATAGAATATAAATTCAGATAAAATAAGGCATATAATACCAATTGTTATAAATATGTCAGCTACATTAAAAATAAACCAATTATATCCTGCATAATTTAAATCTATAAAGTCTGGAACAGCTCTGTAATAAACCCGATCAAATAAGTTTCCTAAAGAACCTCCTAATATCATCATTAAAAAAAATGATTTAATTTTTGTTTCAATTAAAGCGAAATACAATATTACCAAGTTTATAATAACTATAATTGTAGTAAAGATATTATAGAAAATTTGATCTTCTGAAGAAAATAAACCAAATCCTATACCTGTATTCCAAACTAAATAAATATTTAAAAATTGATTTATATAAAAATCAACTTGTACTTCATTATTTAAAATATTTAGAATATAAATTTTTGACAGTCTATCTAAACCAAAACAAAAAACTAAAATTATAAAACCTATAAGAAGTTTATTTAATTTTTCATTTCCCATTTATATTTAAAAGTCCACAGTTTGGTCTTTCACAACCCGTTTCAAAAATTTTCCAACAAATAGGGCATTTATTTCCTTGAGCTTTTTTTGCAACTACATCAATACTATTTTTTTGATTTTCATCTTTAATTACAGATGCAGATGAGGTTATACAAATTTCAGAAAAATTGATATTATTTGCCTTATCGTAAAATTCTTTATTTAACTTAATTTGAATCATTGCTTCTAAACTTGAACCAATTGATTTTTCAGCTCTCATGTTTTCAATTGAAATATTTGCCACATCTCTAATTTTTTTAACATATTCCCAATCTGAGCTGAGTTCCTCATTATTCCAAGAAGTTGGAACGGAAACAAAATTTTGCAAATGTATACTTTGGCTGTCTTCTTCTTTTTTTACTAATTGATAAATTTCTTCGGTTGTAAATGATAATATTGGTGCAAACCATTTAAGAAGACACTGTAAAATAATATTTAAAAGAGTTATGCAGTTTTTTCTTTTAATGGAATTTAAAGCCTCACAATACAAAGTATCTTTCCTGATATCGAAATAAAAAGCAGAAAGCTCTACTGTACAAAAATTTAGTAACTCTTTGTACAAATTATGGAAATTATAAACTTTAAAATTGTTTTTAAAATTTTCATTAATTACATAAATTCTGTGAAGCATAAATTTTTCAAGTGGGTCAAAGTTTTCAAACTTAACTTTTTCAAAATCAAGACTTTCATGTTGATCTTGAATATTTCCTAAAAGATATCTAAACGTGTTTCTAATTTTTCTGTAAGACTCTGCATGTTGATCTAAAATTGAATAATCTATTCTAAGATCCTCAGCATAATTTGAAGAAGCAACCCAAATTCTTAATATATCAGCTCCGTATTTTTTAAGTATATCTTGTGGAGCAATTACGTTACCTGTTGATTTTGACATTTTTAGACCTTTTCCATCTACGACAAAACCATGAGAAAGAATGCTTTCAAATGGAGCAACACCTCTTGTTCCACATGACTCTAGTAATGAAGAGTGAAACCATCCTCTATGTTGATCTGAACCCTCTAAATACATCGATGCAGGCCATTTAAGATCATCTCTTTTTTCTAAGACAAAAGAATGAGTGGATCCACTATCAAACCAAACCTCAACTATATCTGACAATTTTTCATAATCTTCTGCTTTATACTTATCTCCAAGAAATATCTGATAGTCTTCATTAAACCAACAATCAGAACCTTCTTTTTCGTAAATTTTTGCAATATTTTCAAAAACTTCATCATCAACTAAAACATCACCTGTTTTTTTTGAAATAAAAATCGGTAGCGGTACACCCCAAACTCTCTGTCTTGATACACACCAATCAGGTCTGGTTTCAATCATTGATTTTATTCTTTCTTTTCCTTTGGAAGGATAAAAATCTGTATTATCGATAGCTTTTAAGGCTTTATCTCTTAACCCATGACTTTCCATGGAAATAAACCATTGTGGAGTTGCTCTGTGAACTAATGGAGCTTTTGATCTCCAAGAATGGGGATAAGAGTGAGTAAGTTTTCCGTTTGTTACTAAATTTTTTTGCTCATCTAATTTTTCAATAATTAAGTTATTGACCTTAAAAATATGTAAACCTTCAAAATGTTTAATTTCACTTGTATATTTTCCATCACCATCAACTGTTTCAATTGCTTTAATATTATTATTTAAACAAAGATTGAAATCATCAGGTCCATGACTCGGAGCGCAGTGTACAATGCCTGTACCTTGCTCAGTAGTAACAAAATTAGCCTCAAGCATTGGGATATCATAATCATATCCCATTTTAAAAAATGGATGACTACAAATTGTTTCTTTTAAATCTTTTCCTAAAAATTCGTTTAAAACTTTTATATTTTCAATAGAAGTATCTTTTTTAAAAGGTTCTAGTAGATCCTTTGCAATTACTATTTTTCTGTCAACAAAATTTTTGTTATCATTAATTTCAAGCAATACATATTTAAGGCTAGCATTGTAAGCTAATGCTTTGTTAGCAGGAATAGTCCAGGGAGTTGTAGTCCAAATTATTACGTCAGCACCTTTAATTATATCTAAATTTGAAAATTTCACTTTAAATGCAACATAAATAGTATCTGAAACATGATCCATGTATTCAACCTCAGCGTCAGCTAAAGCTGTTTTTTCAACAGTGGACCAAAGAACTGGCTTGTAACCTCTGTAAAGACTACCCTCTTTTAGAAATTTTCCAAGTTCCCTAACTATTTGAGCTTCAGCATCAAATGACATTGTTGAATAGTAGTTTTCCCAATCACCAATTACCCCAAGTCTTGTAAATTCTCCTTTATGAACATCTATCCATTTTTTTGCAAACTCCCTACATTCTTTTCTGAATTCAATTATTGGAACATCATTTTTATTTTTTTTATTCTTTTTATATTGTTCTTCAATTTTCCACTCAATAGGTAACCCATGACAATCCCAGCCAGGAACATAAACAGAGTCCTTTCCATCCATTTGATGAAATTTTGTAATTATGTCTTTTAAAATTTTATTCAAAGCGGTTCCCATATGAATATTTCCATTTGCATACGGAGGCCCATCATGGAGAACAAATTTTTCTTGCCCTTTACTTTTTTTTCTTAATAAATTGTAAAGATCAATTTTCTTCCAAAATTCAATGTAATTTGGCTCCTTGTTTGGCAAATTTGCCTTCATTGAGAATTTTGTTTTAGGTAGATTTATATGTTCCTTGCTCATGATATTTTATCTTTTAGCAACTTTAATATCTTTCTTTATCTGTTTTTTTAAAGCATCAATATTTTTAAATTTTGTTTCTCCTCTAATAAATTTTGTAAAATTAATAGTTAGGTTTTTATTATAAAGATTTCCAGAAAATTTAAATAAATTTACCTCTAATAATAATTTTTTTTGATTAAAAGTTGGCCTATAACCAATATTTGCTATTCCTTTTATCTTTTTTCTGTTTTTTTCGATATAAACATCAACTGCATAAACTCCTACTTTTGGTATTACATAGTTATTTATATTTATGTTACACGTCGGAAAACCAATTTTTCTTCCCATCATTCTACCCTTTTCAACGACACCTTCTATTGACCAATTTCTTGTTAAAAGTTGATTTGCAATTTTTAAATTACCATTTTCGATTAATTTTCTTATTAATGTTGAAGAAATAATTTTATTTTTTTTATATAATGGTTTTGGGTTAATTAATTTATAATTATATTTTTTTTGAAATCTTTTTAATAGATTTACGTCTCCCTCTCTCTTATTTCCAAATCTAAAATTATTACTAACAAAAATATAATCTGCACTTAACTTTTTGCATAAAATATTTTTAATAAAATTATGACAAGATATTTTAGAGAATTTTTTATCAAATTTTTTATTTATTAAAAAATCAACGTTATAATCACTAAAATATCTGCTTTTTTGATTAAGATTTGAAAGTCGATAATTCGTAATACTTTTATTAAAGTACATTTTTGGTATTGGATCAAATGTCACCACTCCAATTTTAGAATTATATTTTTTTTTATATTTTTTTGCTTCTTTGAATAATTTTTGATGGCCTAAGTGTAATCCATCGAAATTACCAATTAGTATCATGGCATTTTGATGTTTTTTTAAAATCTCAAAATTTTTATAAATTTTAATTTTGTTCACCATTTTAATTTTGTTTGAGTATAATTCACACTCACTCCATATTTTTTTTCTAATTTATCAATTTTTAAACTAGTTAATTCTTTTTTATGTATACCACTCGTTATTAACAAATTGTCAAAATTTTGAATATTAGCTCCTTTTATATCTGTATTCATATTATCTCCGATACATAAAACATTTTTACCATTTATGTTAGCAGATAAATTATAAACTGGAGGATAAGGTTTTCCAAAGTAAATTACTTTCCCACCAATTTCTTCAAATATTTTTGCAATTGATCCAGCGCAAAACTCTCTAACATCTCCTCTATCAACAATTAGGTCTGGATTAGTACACACAAATTTTTTATTTGAAAATTTCTCAAGTAAATCTTTATAATATTCAAGTTTTGTCTCATGATCTTCAAATAACCCTGTGCAAATAAAATAATCAGCTTGACTAATATTACTAACTTTATTTTGTTCAAATCTTTTAAATAAGTCAAAATCTCTTGGTGGTCCAATGTGATAAAATTTTGCATTTAGAAAATTTTCCATTAAATATTTTAATGAAGCTTCTCCTGAGGTGTATACATCTTCATAATATTTTTTGAGTCCTATTTTTTTTAAAAAATCAATAACTGTAGAATTTGGTCTTGGAGCATTGGTAAGTAATACAAACTCTTTATTATTTTTTTTTAAATTTTCTAATACTTCAATAGAATCTTCAAAAATTTGTAATCCGTTATGGATCACCCCCCATATGTCGATAAAAAATAATTCGTAACTATTTATTTTAGATCTTAATCCATCTTTGTCTAAGTTTTGGGGCATACTTGAGGTATAGCTTAAAAATATGCTTTATTCTTGGGTTTTTTAGACCATAATTTTTATTCAAGATCTTGAAAATTATTAAATATGTCTCTATATGACTGCTAATTTAAAGGAGAATTTGTATGAAGTTTAAACCGTTACATGACCGTGTTTTAATAGAAGTTTTAGATAGCAGCGAAAAAACTGCTGGTGGCATAATTATTCCAGATACAGCTCAAGAAAAACCTCAAGAAGGTAAAGTTGTTGCTGTCGGCGGAGGTGCAAAAACTGAAGATGGAAAACTAATACCTATGGACGTTAAAGTAGGAGATAAAGTTTTATTCGGTAAGTGGTCAGGAACAGAAGTTAAAATTGATGGTAAAGAGTACAGCATAATGAAAGAATCTGACATTATGGGTATTGCAACAGGTAAATAATTAATAAGGAGAGTTTAGAATGGCTAAAATAGTAAAATTTGATTCAGATGCTAGAGCATCAATGTTAAAGGGAGTTGATATACTTGCCAATACTGTAAAGGTTACTCTTGGACCAAAAGGAAGAAATGTTGTTATAGACAAATCTTATGGTGCCCCAAGAACAACAAAAGATGGTGTTTCAGTTGCAAAAGAAATTGATCTCGATGATAAATTTGAGAACATGGGTGCACAAATGGTTAAAGAAGTAGCTAGCAAAACAAACGATGAAGCTGGTGATGGAACAACAACTGCAACAATATTAGCTCAAGCAATTGTTAAAGAGGGTTGCAAGTATGTAACAGCAGGGATGAATCCAATGGATGTTAAAAGAGGGATTGATGCTGCTGTAGACCATGTAAAAAATAAATTAATTTCGTCAGCTAAAAAAGTAAAAGATAGTGATGAAATTGCACAAGTCGGAACAATTTCAGCAAACGGTGATAAAGAGATTGGTGCAATGATTTCAAAAGCTATGCAGAAGGTTGGTAATGAAGGAGTAATTACTGTTGAAGAAGCAAAAGGAATTGAGACAGAACTTGATGTAGTCGAAGGTATGCAGTTTGATAGAGGATATTTA
The DNA here is from genome assembly GCA_902595635.1 of uncultured Pelagibacteraceae bacterium. Classification (GTDB taxonomy): domain Bacteria; phylum Pseudomonadota; class Alphaproteobacteria; order Pelagibacterales; family Pelagibacteraceae; genus Pelagibacter. The sequence goes on from CACJQT010000001.1 coordinate 93,841, forward strand.
TCTCCATATTTTATTACTAATGGTGATAAAATGACTACAGAGTTAGAAAATCCACTAATTCTTCTTCACGAGAAAAAATTAACAAATCTTCAACCAATGGTTCCACTTTTAGAAGCTGTAGTACAAGCTGGCCGACCATTAATGATAATTTCAGAAGACGTGGAAGGTGAAGCGCTTGCAACACTTGTTGTTAATAAACTTAGAGGTGGTTTAAAAGTTGTTGCTGTTAAAGCTCCTGGCTTCGGAGATAGAAGAAAAGCTATGTTAGAAGATATAGCAATTCTTACAGGTGGACAGGTTATTTCTGAGGATTTAGGAATTAAACTTGAAAATGTTAAACTTAATGATCTTGGTTCTGCAAAACGTGTAAAAGTTGATAAGGAAAATAGCACGATTGTAAGTGGCGCAGGTAAAAAATCTGACATTGAAGCAAGATGCGCTCAGATCAAAGCTCAAGTCGAAGAAACAACATCAGACTATGATAGAGAAAAACTACAAGAGAGACTTGCTAAACTAGCAGGTGGTGTGGCTGTAATCAAAGTTGGTGGAGCTACTGAAGTAGAAGTTAAAGAGAGAAAAGACAGAGTTGAGGATGCATTAAACGCTACAAGAGCAGCAGTTGAAGAAGGTATTGTTGTTGGTGGTGGATGTGCATTACTATATGCTTCAAAAGAACTTGATAGTCTGAAAGTTAAAGGTGATGATCAAAAAGCTGGTGTAGAAATTGTTAAAAGCGCTTTACAAGCACCAATTAGACAAATCACAACAAATGCAGGTGTTGATGGATCAGTAGTTGTTGGTAAATTATTAGAAACTAACAAGCCTAGTAATGGTTATGACGCACAATCTGAACAATACGTTGATATGTTTAAAGAAGGTATTATTGATCCAGTTAAAGTTGTAAGAACAGCGCTTCAAGACGCTGCTTCTATATCTGGATTGTTAGTAACAACGGAAGCCATGATAGCAGATAAACCAGATGAAAAAGACGCTGGTGCAGCTGGTATGCCTCCTGGAGGAATGGGTGGTATGGGTGGAATGGGTGGAATGGGAATGTAATCCCAATTTTACTCAAAAAAAAATTCAAAAAGGGCAGTTATTACTGCCCTTTTTTTTTGAATTGAAAAAAAATATTTTGAATATATAAGAACGCGCAAATGACAACATCAATACGTAACATCACCATAATTGCTCATGTTGACCATGGCAAGACTACTTTGATTGATAACTTAATGAAACAGAGTGGTTCTTTTAGAGAAAATGAAGTTGTTGATGAAAGACTGATGGACTCCGGCGAACTTGAAAAGGAAAGAGGTATTACAATTCTTGCCAAACCAGCTTCAATAAATTGGAAAGATTCTAGAATTAATATTATTGATACACCTGGACACAGGGATTTTGCTGCAGAAGTTGAAAGAGTTCTTAGTATGGCTGATGGTGCATTATTATTAATAGATTCAGCCGAAGGGGTAATGCCTCAAACTAAATTTGTATTAGCTAAAGCACTTAAACAAGGCCTTAAACCAATCGTAGTTATTAATAAATTAGATAAAGCTGACCAAAGAGCCGATGAAGTTTTAAATGAGACTTTTGACTTATTTGTAAGCTTAGATGCCAACGAAGAGCAATTAGACTTTCCAGTTATTTACGCAAGTGGAAGATCTGGCTGGGCATCTAACGAAATAGATGGCCCAAGAGAGAACTTAAATCCATTATTAGATTTAGTAATAGATCATGTAAAGCCAGCAGAATTTGACAAGTCCAAGCCTTTTGCAATGCTTTCGACTCTTTTATATGCAGATAGTTTTCTAGGTAGAAGTTTAGTTGGTAGAATTTCACAAGGTACTGCAAAAGCAAATCAACAAATCAAGGCAATTAATCTTGATGGAGAAAAAGTTGATGAGGGAAGGTTGACTAAAATATTTAGATATGAGGGGACAAAAAAAGTACCAATAGAAGTTGGCGAAGCTGGAGATATTGTAGTTATCGCTGGATTAGAAAAAGCAAATGTTGCTGACACAATATGTGATACTGAGGTAGATATACCAATTCAAGCAACCCCGATTGATCCTCCAACGATGTCTATTAAGATTACAGTAAATAGTTCTCCATTAGCTGGAACTGAGGGTAAAAAACTTACAAGTACTCAAATTAGAGAGAGATTAGTTCAAGAAGCTCAAAATAATGTCGGGATTTCATTTTCAGAAAATGAAAACAAAGATTCATTTGAAATAAGCGGAAGAGGTGAATTGATGTTGGAAATATTATTGACACAAATGAGACGTGAAGGGTTTGAAATGACAGTAAGCCCTCCTAGAGTTTTATTTCAAAAAAATGAAAATGGTGAAAAATTAGAACCCATTGAAGAAATTACTATGGATCTTGACGAAGAGTTTTCTTCAAAAGTTATAGACTCCATGAATAAAAGAAAAGGAAAGTTAATAGATCTTAAAGATACAGGAAAAAATAAAAAACGATTAATCTTTCATGCACCAACTAGAGGTTTAATGGGATACACTAGTAGATTTCTTACTCTAACTAAAGGAACAGGAGTAATAAACAGAATATTCCATTCCTATGGAAAATTTGAGGGAGATATGGAAGGCAGAAGAAATGGTGCATTAATTTCTATGGAGCAAGGAAAAGCAGTAGCATTTGCAATTTATAATCTACAGGCAAGAGGAGAAATGTTTGTTACTCATAACGATCCAGTTTATTCAGGTATGATTGTGGGATTATCACCTAAACCTGGTGATATGATTATAAATGTCATGAAAGGTAAAAAACTTACAAATATGAGGACACAAGGAACAGATGAAAATGTTGTTTTAACTCCCGTAAGAAAGATGTCTATTGCTGAACAATTGAGTATGTTAAATTCTGATGAAGCACTAGAAATTACACCAAATTCATGCAGATTAAGGAAAGCTGTGCTTGATCCTCACGAGAGAAAAAAGCTCTCTAAATTATCTGAAGCTTCTTAAAATTATTATTCAGATTTATTTTTTGTAAAAGGCAGCCACTTTTCAAACGCTGATTTACTAGGCCCATCATATGGAATTGAGTAAGAGTTTGTTCTTGTCAATACTTCAATTCCTTTTGAGAAAACGAAAATAAAAACTATGACAAAAACAATTGTCATTATTTTAAATGGATCAAAATTTTTTGTCTTAAAAACACTAACAGCTTTTGCTTCAGCTCTATGAAATTGTTTAAACGTATAATAAACAGCAAATATTAAACCTATATGAGCAACATATGTCCCTGCCCAACCAAATGCAAAAGTAGCATAAGAAAATACGTATAAACTAAATACTGTTGTCCATATAAAACTCAAAACTAATAATATTTGTAGTCTCACAGTTTTGGGAAGGGCTCTTAAATCATTTTTACTATCGTCAAATAGTATATTCGCTGATTCTTTCATCCAATTTTTTATAGACATAATTTATATTTACAATTTTTATTCAATATTAACAATCGACTAATTGTCCACTAAAAACATTTACTTCGTAACTTTATCCACAATATAAATTCCTAAAGCTACTGCAGGACCTATACCAAATGCAAATATTATAGTACCCAAACCAACAGTTCCTCCTAAATACCAACCAGATATAACAGCTGAAATTTCCAAAGTAGCTCGAATTAAAGCAATAGGAAGTTGAGTTTTTTTTGTTAGACCTGTCATCAATCCATCTCTTGGACCAGGACCTAAATTTGAAATTAAATATATCCCACTTCCTAGACCGACAAGCAAAACAGAAAATACAGCAAGAATATATTTTGAAAAAGTAGCTAAAGGAGGATCAAAAAGAAAAAGTGTCAAATCGATTATCGTTGCTATAATTAAAATATTTAGAATTGTACCAATTCCTGGTTTTTGTTTTAGTGGAAACCAAAACCCTAAAACAATAATACTTATTATGAATGTAGATAATCCGATCGAAATATTTAATATGTTTGATAACCCTTCTGCAAGAACAGACCATGGAGAATTACCAGTAGTAGAAACTAATAAAAGACCCTCTCCCAACCCAAACAAAGATAAACCAACACATAAAAGTAAAAAAGTTGTAAATTTAGGTTTTAAATTTAAAGGTTTTTCTGAGCTCCAAGATTTTGAGGGGATATTTTTAATGGTTAAAAACATAATTCTTTAGACTATTTATCTTTTAAACATAAAAATTCTATATAAAGTTCAAACAATTTAATTAAATTGATATGAAATAATGAGAAAATTCTTAGTAATATTGTTGGTTTTATCTCCTCTTTTTTTGCAAGCACATACTGACCACTATAAAAATTATACAAACATAGAAATGGAGATATTTAAAGATGATGAAAAAATTGGAGAAAGTATTTACACATTTAAAAAAGAAGAAAATAAATTTATTGTTAAAAATAAGACTAATTTCAATGTAAAATTATTGGGTGTTACAGTGTTCTCCATAAATAGTAGAGGTACTGAAGAATATATTGGAGACCAATTAATTTCATTTAACTCAGAAACATTTCAAAACAATAAGAGAAAATATGTAAATTTAATTTTTGATGAAAAAAAAGAGAAGTTTATAATTGATGGTTCATCATATAAGGGTGAGGCGGATAAAGAAAATATAATCGGCCATTGGTGGAATCATAGAATTTTGCAAACTGAAACACAAATAAGTCCATTATCTGGAAGTGTAAAAAAACAAAACATAGAATTTTTAGGAAAAGAAAAAATTAAACTTTATAATAAAGAATATGATGTAGAACACTTTAGACTATTTTCTACTAACCCAAATCTACCTGATGATAAAAAATTAAATTTTGAAGTATGGTATGATAAGAAAAAAGCATTGATTATAAAAGTAGCTTATAAAAGAATGGGTTTATGGGAATATAGACTAAAAAAAATTCAATAATTATTTTCCCGCTACTGTCATTTGATTAATCAAAAGTGTAGGTGCATTTGTAGAGTATTTCATCTCTAAATCGTTTGCCAAAGTAATATTCTTGAACATTTCCTTAAAATTTCCAGCAATAGTTATTTCACTTACTGGGTAAGTTAATTCTCCATCCTCAACCATAAATCCTGACGCTCCAACTGAGTAATCTCCTGTAATAATATTACCTCCATGGCCTATAGTCTCAGTTATGTATAGAAACTTCTTTTCTGAATTTAGCAAATCCTTAAAACTTAAGGCACCGTTTTCAAAGTATAAGTTTGTTGTTCCTCCAGACCTACCGTTAGATTTTAAATTTAACTTTTTACCATAATAAGTATCAATTAAATAATTTTTTAAAATGCCATTCTCAACTAGTTTCAGAGAATTTGTTTCAACACCCTCGCTATCAAAATTTTGAGAACCTAATCCTTTTTCAATTTTTGGATCATCTATGATATTAATTGAATTTGGAAAAACTTCAGAATTGATTTGATCTTTTAAAAAAGAAGTTCCTCTTGCAATAGCACTCGCACTAATTGCACTTGCTAGTGTACTTAATATACCTTTGGAAATTCTTTTATCGAATATTACTCCAATTTTTTCACTCTTAATTTTTTTTGGACCTAACTTTTTTATTGCTTTGTTGGCAGCTATTTTTCCAATTTCTTCTGGTTTCATCATATCTTGCAAGAATCTTGTGCTACCAAACTCATAATCTCTTTCCATTGCACCATTAATTCTTGATACTGCTACACATGAAGACGAAAAATTTGAGGTTTTGTATCCACCTAAAAAACCATTACTATTTGCGAGTATAAAATTATTTTTATTTTCGGTAAAACCAGCTTCAGTATTAACTATTTTTTCGTCCGTTGATGCTGTCTCTTCAACTTTTTTTAAAAATTCAATCTTTTTATTATTTGGATAATGTGTTTCATCATAAAGATTAAGGTCTCTTATCTCTTTAGACATTAAATCTTTATCTGGTAATGAATTATTTTCATCTGATGGGGTGATTTTTGTAGCATCAATACAACGTTCTATTAGTTTTTCTAAGTTTGATTTAGATAGATCTGATGAATTAATGCTTGATTTTTTTTTCTCTATATAAGTAGTTAAATTGACAGCAAAACTATCTGCTCTATTTGACTCGTCTAATTTTTTGTTTCTAAAACTAACATTTTCTGAGACAGAGTGAATTACTTTTACACCCACATCTGTTGCTCCTAGTTTTTTAGAGTTTTCAATACAAAAAGACGCTATATCTTTTAAAAATTCCTGATCCTTTATCATTTAGATTAAAGTTTTGTTCCACCAACAGTCATCTTGTTTATAAGAATTGACGGCTGAGCTACTCCTACTGGAACACCTTGTCCAGCTTTCCCGCATGTTCCAATACCTGGATCTAATTTCATATCATTACCGACTAGTGAAACTTCTTTTAAAATTGATGGTCCATCTCCAATTAATGTAGCTCCTTTGATTGGTGATCCTATTTTACCATTATTGATTTCGTATGCTTCTGTGCAGTTAAAGACAAATTTTCCTGATGTTATGTCTACTTGTCCTCCCCCAAAACTTACAGCGAAAATACCTTTATCAACTGAACTTATCATTTCATCTTGTGAATATTTACCTGACAACATCATTGTATTTCTCATTCTTGGTAAAACCACATGTTTATAACTTTCTCTTCTTCCGCTACCTGTTGACTTAGTTCCCATCAAACGAGCGTTTAAACGGTCTTGCATATAGTTTTTTAAAATTCCATTTTCTATTAAAACTGTATTTTCAGTAGGCGTTCCTTCATCATCTATCGTTAAACTTCCTCTTCTTTGATGTAAGGTGCCGTCATCTACAATCGTAACTCCTTCGCTAGCTACTTGCTGCCCCATTAAATTATGAAAAGCTGAAGTTTTTTTTCTATTAAAATCACCCTCAAGACCATGTCCGATCGCTTCGTGAATTAAAATTGCTGGCCATCCAGGACCTAAAACAACTTTCATTTCTCCTGCTGGCGCTGGTTTGCTTTCTAAATTCACATTTGCGATTCTAAAAGCTTCATCACAAACATCTTTCCAGCTTCCATCTTTTAGATAATCATCATAACTTTGTCTTCCTCCAACTCCATAAACACCTGTTTCTTTTTTTCCATCTTTCTCTAATACTACGGAAACGTTGAATCTGACTAATGGTCTATCATCTTTCAAAACTTGATTATCAGACCTAATAATTTCTATTGATTTATGTTCACCTAAAAAATTTGCTGTTACTTGATTTACAATTGATCCTTTTGATCTTAAATAGTTATTAACACTGTTCAGCAAATCTATCTTTGAGTCGAAAGTCTTGCTTTCTATAGGATTAATGTTTTCGTAATATTTGCTATTAGTTTTAGGAATTTCGTGATTATAGGTTCCTTTTTTTGACTTTAACGTATCTTTTAAATTCTCGCTTGATTTTCTTAGTGATTCTTTTGAAATATCATTAGAATGAGAGTAAGCAACAACCTCTCCTGTTACAGCTCTGAAACCATATCCTTGATCAGAGTTATAAGTTGAGCTCTTTATTTTATTATCATCTAAAACAATAGATTCAGATTTATGATTTTCTAAATATAATTCTCCGTCATCACAATTTTTTAAGGTTTCAGTAACAATTGCTTCAGCTTGTGATGTATCTATATCTGTTTCTTTGAAGAAATTTGACATTTGAAGAATGTAGTAGTGATTATTAATATATCAACTGCTTATTTGGCACATTTGTAAAAATAAAATATTCAAATATAGTTTAATTATGAAGGTTTTTTTTAACAATTCATGCAAAATCTGCAGAGCAGAAATTAATATTTATAAAAAAGAAAACATAGAAAATTTGAATTGGATAGACATTACTAAAAATAAAAATGCTGAATTAGAAACAAAAAAAACTGATAAAGAGCTTTTGAGAAGACTTCATGTGGAACAAGATGGAAAAATCTATGTGGGTATTGATGCTTTTTTACTTATTTGGAAAAGTATTCCAAAATACAAGTTTCTTTATAAATTTTTTAAACTCCCAGTCATTTACCAATTATTTTATGTTGGATATGAAATTGTAGCGTTCTTTTTGTATTTAAAAAATAAACATCAACTAAACTAATGTTGAATAGCGTATAAAATTTGGGTTACAAAAGATAAAAATATAAAAAAAGAGAAAAATAAAATAAAATACATAACTGTAACTGCTCTATTTCTCTTTCTTCTTAAAATGACAAATTTTTTATCATCAAGAAAAGAAATGTCTCTATCGCCTGGCACTGGATAATCATAACTCCATCTCCATAAAGACGAACCAAATCTTTTATCTAGTTTATTATAATAATTTACCCAAGCCAATGACCACATAAACATTAAAAATAAAAATGTTAAAGCTAAAAAAGTTGAGAACATAAATATATTAAATTATATTAAATTTTTTTTATATGTCTATCTGGGGAAGTTTAATTGGGGGGATGATCGGTTTTTCTTTAGGTGGACCGTTTGGGATGCTATTAGGTTCCTTAATTGGTGGAAAAGTATCAAGATCAAGATCATCATTTAAATCTTTTGCACAACCTCAACAAGTTTTTGCATTAGCTCTTATAGTTTTATCAGCGAAACTCAGTAAAGCAGACGGTCAGGTTAGTAAAGAGGAATTAATAGCGGTAAAAGATAAACTCAAAATTCCAGAACATGAATTAGATCAAGTTGGAAAAATTTTTAATAAAGCTAAAGAAGAAAGCACTGGTTACGAACCATATGCAAAACAAATAGCTCAGATCTATCAAGGAAATATAAATGTTTTGGAAGAAGTCATTAATATATTATTTTATATTGCAGAAGCTGATGGAAATATAAGTGATCAAGAATTTAGAATGATACAACATGTTTCCCAATTATTTGGTCTTAGTGATGCCCAGTTCAATGGAATAGTTGAGGGCAGGAAATCATCAGATAAACTCAATCCATATGTGGTATTAGAGAGCAAACCCGATGACAATCTTACAGATATTAGAAAAAGATATTTAAAATTAAGTAAAGAACATCATCCAGATTTACTTCTAAGTAAAGGAGTTCCTCAGGAAGTTATTGAGGAAAGTAAAAAGAAAATAAGAGCTATTAATTCAGCCTGGGATCAAATTCAAAAGCTAAAGAGTAATTAAAATTGCTCAGATTCTGTTGAGCCTGCCATTGCTGTTGTAGAGCTCTTTCCAGAACTTATTGTATTGGAAACTGCATCAAAATAAGAAGTACCAACTTCTCGTTGGTGTTTAACACTGGTATATCCATCTTTTTCTCTAGCAAATTCATTTTGTTGTATTCTAGAGTAAGCAGTCATACCTTCCTTTTTATATTTTTCTGCTAGCTCAAAAATAGCAATATTTTGCGTATGGAAACCTGCTAAAGTTATAAATTGAAATTTATACCCCATCATTCCAATTTTAGTTTGAAATGTTGCAATTTCATCATCAGATAAATGTTTCTTCCAATTAAATGATGGAGAACAATTATAAGCTAACATCTTGCCAGGAAATTTTGCATGTATTGCATCAGCAAACTTTTTTGCTTCTTCTAAGTTAGGTGTTGCAGTTTCACACCATATTAAATCCGCGTAAGGTGCATAAGCTAACCCTCTTGAGATTGCTTGATCAATACCATCTTTTACATAATAAAAGCCTTCAGGTGATCTTTCTCCAGTTAAAAACGGTTTGTCATTTTCATCAAAATCGTTTGTTATTAGTTTCGCAGCGTTGGCATCTGTTCTTGCAAGAATAATGAGAGGAACGTCGGCAATATCAGCTGCCAATCTTGCTGCTTTTAGATTTCGGACCATGGTTCCAGTAGGAACAAGTACCTTACCGCCCATGTGTCCACATTTTTTTTCACTAGCTAGTTGGTCTTCAAAATGAACCCCAGCTGCGCCAGCTTTTATAAACTTTTTTGTTAGCTCAAATACATTTAACGGTCCACCAAATCCTGCTTCACCATCTGCAATAATTGGCAACATGTAATCAGTTCTTTCGCTGCTTTTCATATCTCCGTCTGCGATTTCCATATGTTGAATTTGATCCGCTCTAATTAAGGAATTATTCATAGACTCAACTAATTTAGGTGCGCTGTCGTAAGGATATAAAGATTGATCAGGATACATTTCTCCAGCGCTGTTTGCGTCTGCTGCAACTTGCCAACCACTTAAATAAATTGCTTTTAAACCTGCTTTTGCATGTTGAACCGCTTGATTTCCAGATAAAGACCCTAGTGTGTTTACATATGGCTCTGTATTTAACAATCTCCAGAGCTTTTGAGATTGCTGTTTACACATTGAATACTCAATTTTAATGGATCCTCTTAACCTTTCTACTTCTTCTGGTTTATAATCCCTTTGTATTCCTGCAAATCTTTTCAACTCGTACGAGATTTTCTCGGCTGACATTATTCCTCCTTTAAAACTAATTCTTTTTACTTTTCGTTGTATTCTTCTGTAAACTCATTCATTCCACTTGATCCCCAATCGCAGTGGTCATCTCTTAAATAAACCCCTCTGCTTCTATGCTCTTGGTGCTCTTGGTGATTTGTAGTTTGAGAACTAGTTTCAATGTTTTTTATAGTATTCTTGTCCATGTAAACTTTATAATTTACAATATTTACAAAATCTACAAAAAATGTTAAAAGTCTAGTAAATACAATAAATTTTTTGTAAATAATAATTTACAAAGTTTACATATAGTAAATGAGTCAAGCAGAATTAAATATTGGGCCAAAAATAAAAGCTTTTAGGAGACAGCTAGGTATGCAAGCAAACAAACTAGCCTCACAACTTAACATTTCACCGAGTTATTTAGCTTTAATCGAGGGAGGTAAAAGAAAAATTGACGGGGAATTACTTTTAAAAATTTGTGAGGAGTTAAGCATCAACATTAGCGATCTAACAAATAAATCAGATATCAATATGGTCAACACAATTTCAGAATTGCTTGATGATCAACTTTTTGAAGATTTGGATATAGTTGGTCCAGAAGTTAAAGATCTAGCAAATAGTAATCCAAAAATTGGTAAGGCTCTAATAAGATTAGGAGACATTTTAAAAAAAAAAGATCATGAATTGGTTAACAAAATTGAAAAACTTTCAGGAAAAATTGTAGATAATAGAAAAAACTCATTTCCTGGAGAAGTAATTTCAGATTTTTTGCAAGAAAATAGAAATTTTTTTCCAAAACTAGAGGAATTTGCAAATCAAATCTTTGAACAAATAAAACAAAATAATAGAACAAGATATATTGCTTTATGTGATTATTTAAAATCAGAGTATAAAATTGAAGTGCAAGATATAATTCCTGAGGAAGGAAAACCATTCTCAAAAATTTACGATAACAAAAATAGAAAGTTGCTATTGTCTGATTATTTGTCTTTAGAAACAAAGAAATTACATGCTGCAGCTCAAATTGTACAAGAGGGAGCTAGTGATATAATAAATTCTTATCTTGATACTTTTAATTATCCAAATGAAGAATCGAAAAAATTAACAAAAGTTGCTTTATTAAATTATTGTGGTGCAGCAATTTTAATGCCCTACAAATTATTTCATTCTGAATGTAAAAAACTTAAATATGATTTGGAGTTATTACAAAATACTTTTGCAACTTCATTTGAACAAGTTACACATAGAGTAACATGTTTGAATGATCCAAAATTACCTGGAGTTCCTTTTCATTTTTTGAGGGTTGATGTCGCTGGTAATATTTCAAAAAGATTTTCATTATCAGGCATTGAAATACCACGTTATGGTGGTGCTTGTCCTCGATGGAATGTGTATTCGGCTTTTTCTAGACCTGGTGTTATACAGGCAGCAGTGAGTAAAATGACTAATGGTGAAAAGTATGTATGTATAGCAAGAACAGTTGAAAAAGGTATAGGAAGATATGGACAAAAAAAAAGTATGTTATCTATTGGACTTGGATGTGAAGCCAAATATGCAAAAGATTTTGTTTATACGGAAAACTTAGATTTGAATGATAAAAAATCAGAGATACCTGTTGGGGTTTCATGTAGAACTTGTGATAGACTGGATTGTTCTCAAAGAGCTTTTCCACCATTACATAAAAAATTTGATGTAGACATTAATTCTAGAGGAGTATCTGTATATGTCAGTGATTAAAAAACATATAAGTTTTATAATTATATTTTTATTTGTCAGCACAAATAATGTGAATTCGGAAAATTTAAATATATTGTTTAAAGAATTGCTTAATGCAAAAAATTTACAACAAGCAGAAAAGCTAGAGGATCAAATTTGGAATAATTGGACAAGACACCCAAACAATGATTATCTGACGAACAAATTAGAGAACGGAACTTATTCCATGTACCATCAGCAGTATAGAATGGCATTAAAACTATTTACAGATGTGATTAATGAAGACCCAAAGTGGGCGGAGGGTTGGAATAAGAGAGCCACATTGCTATTCATATTAGGGGATTATGAGAAATCGTTAGACGATATTGAAAAAGTTTTAGATCTAGAGCCAAGACATTTTGGAGCATTATCCGGGCGAGCACAAATATACTTAAGCTTAAAGGAATATGAAAAAGCAGTTGATGACTTAAGAAAAGCAAAATCAATTTATCCATTAATTAAAAGTGGAGAAAATATAAAATTAATAGAAAAAATTATTAAAGACCAACAAATTTAATTATTCTTAGATCTTTTTTTTGCAATCAACTGTGTTAATGCATCTACCATTAAATCTGAGGCTTTAAAAATTTCATTGGGTTTAAATTCATGTGAAATATTTTTTTCTTCATTTGTTTTATCTTCAATGACTATACCTTCATCAGGGGAATTATTTTTAATATAAATTAGTATTAACCACTCATCATCAATTGTCTCATCCCATTTTATAAAAATCTCTCCAGTTTCAAATCTTCTGTCTATGCATCTCAAGATAGACATATGTTTAGTTATATATCTTTTATTAAGTTGAAAAACTAAACTATTCGCGCTTCTGTAAAAACTTTCAAGTGCAAATTCAATTTTTTGCCTAGCTAAAGTATACTCCCTTTCTCTTTGAAGTAATTTTGCTCTATCGTCTCCTTCTTGTGTTTCTACACCTAGCGCCTCGACTCGTTCTCTTATTTTCTGATCTCTTATTTGTTGATATTTTAATTTTAGTTTTTCGATACGCTCTTGTAATCCTGAATAATCTTCTCTCTTTTCTCTTAAAGCTAATTTTTCTAGTTGTTCTAGTTCTTTTACCTCTCTTATTCTAAATTTTTCGATTTGTTTTTCTAATTTTAATTCTTGTAAAAATTTCTTTTGTCTCTCCGCCTGCTCTTTTCTTAGTATGGCCTGTTCTTTTCTTAAAAATAATTTTATATCCTTTGCTCTTTCTCTTTCTAATTTTTCTTCTTGTTTTAACTGGATTTCCTTTTCTTTTAAAAAACTTTCCTCGTCTGCTTTCTTTTGTTTCTCAATTTCGATTTTTTCTTTTTCTGCCTGTTCTATTTTCTCAAGTTTAATTTGTCTTTTTTCCTCAGCTCTTATCTCTTTAAAACGAATTAATGCCAATTCTATACTTTGAAAAAACTTTTGTATTAATTTATCTATTGCCAGTAAATTAAAGTTAAATTTGAAAGAAAACTTATTTTTTAAATCTTCCTCAAGTCTAACTGTTCTTGAAATTATACCCTTTTCAGGAATTATCTTTCTTTTAGTTTTTTTAATTTTTTTTCTTTGGTTTAATCTCTTTGTCTTTTTCTTTTTTAATTTTAATTTTTTTTTTTTAAATTTTGACTTAGATTTATTTTTTGATTTTTTAACCTTTGTTTGTAGATTTTTTTTTTTAGGTTTTTTTTTCTTTTTTTTCATTTAAGAGATACAGCTTTATCAGCTAATTTTTAATAAATATAGTCTCTAGTATTAGGAACAGATCTAATATCTTTAGTTAGCTGAAGTTGAAATACAACTTGATCTCCCCATTTAAAAGCCATTTCACAACTTGTAAGATAAAATTCCCACATCCTTAAAAATTTTTCATCAAACATTTCTAAAACTTGATCTTTTTTTGATAGAAATCTTTCTTTCCAATTTCTTAAAGTGTGGGCATAGTGCATCCTTAAAATCTCAATATCTGTAGCTATTAGTCCAGAATCCTCGATTGGCCTTGTTATTTCACTTAAACTAGGGGTATATCCGCCAGGGAAAATATATTTTGTTATCCAAGGCTGTGGGTCTCTGGGTGGAAGATTTGATCCAATTGTGTGTATTAGAGCTACCCCATCTTTTTTTAACATTTGAGACACCCTATTAAAATAGGTTTGATAGAATTTTTTTCCAACATGTTCAAACATTCCAACACTAACTATCCTATCAAATTTTTCATTCAATTGTCTGTAATCTATTAATTTAAATTCAACTTGGTTATCTAAATTTAATTCTTTAGCTTTTTCTTGACTATATTTTAATTGATTTTCTGAAAGTGTAATTCCTGTAACTGAAGCTTTTGTTTTTTTTGCAATATCGATTGCAAGTGTACCCCACCCTGAGCCAATATCCAAAACTTTTTGGTTAGGATGTATATGAAGTTTTTTAATTATGTGATCAATTTTATTTTCTTGAGCAGTTTCTAAAGTGTCATTTTCATTTTTAAAGTATGCGCATGAATATTGTCTTTTTTTATCAAGAAATAAATCGTATAATTTTTCTGAAATATCATAATGATGTGCAACATTTTGTTTAGATTTAACAATTTTATTAAAACTTGTTAAGTATTTTAAAGTTCCCTTTATTTTATTTAATGTCTTTCCATAAATATTTATATCTGCTCTTCCAATATTTTTAAATGCTATATCAAGAAATTCTGTCAAAGTTCCATTTCTTAATCTTAAAGAACCATTTGTATACGCCTCACCAAAATATAGATCTGGATGGAAAAGTAATTTTTTATGCAAACTTTTATCTAACAACTGTAATTCTATAGGAATTTCTTTCAAAGGCTTTCCTATAACATACCTGTTAGAATTATAATCTATTAATATAAAGCCATCTTCTTTAAATAAATCATTTAAAAAATTTATAAGTTTCATTAAGCTGCTTTAAGGTTTTTTATATTAAAATTTAATTTATCTAATTCTGAAAAAAATAATTTTTCTTCATCTTTGGATAAAAGTTTTAAAGGTGGAATTAAATTTTTAAAATCAGAGTCTTCTGTGCTCATAAATGTATGTAGGCCTGAAATGAGATTATATTTATCAAAAATACTTCTCACCATACAAAGTTTTTCGTTTGATGTTTGATTTAAATTATTTTTAAATTTATCATACACGTCTCTTGCTAAATAAGAGGTGACATTTGTTGTTGCTGTAATTATACCTGAGCATCCTAATTCTAGGCCCTTCAACAACTTACTTTCAGATCCAGGCATGACAGAAAAATTTTCAATCTTTAAATTTTCATACAAGTTGTAACTACTATCCTTTACTCCGAGAACATTTTTAGGAAAGCTTTTTGCTAACTTTGAAACACATTCTATGCTAAATTTATATCCAGATAACTTTTCAAAATTATACAAAATTATTCTACAATCTTTGACATTTTCTATTAATTTGGAATAAAAATTAAAAACATCATCATCGTTATATTTATAGTATGCTGGTGGCATAACTAAAAAATTATCAAAGCCAATTGATTTTGAAATATTAAGCAAATTAATATTATCCCCTAACGAATTTAAGCCAGTTCCAATAATAAATTTATCTTTATGTTTGCTCCTAGGTAAAATATTAATGAGTTTAATTTTCTCGCTTAACGAAATTAATTGTGATTGACCTGTGCTACCAAAAAATATTACTCCATGGCAACCTTTTTCAATTAGATTTTCAGCATGTTTTAATGTTTTTTCGCAGTCTAACTGTAAATTATTATCAAGTATAGAAAGGCTTGCCGCATAAATACCATTGAAATATCCCATACCAAAAATTTATATAAAAATATAAAATAGTAAAGGTTTTAAAAATACATGAAAATCTTAGCAATTCAAAACAGGATGGGAATTGGTGATATGGTAATATTTCTTCCATATATAGAAGCCGTTGCAAAAAAATATAACTGTCAAGTAACTTTATTAGTAAAAGAAAATTCAAAAGCCGAACACTTAATTAAAGATAATAAATATATTAATGAAATTATTATTTTAAAAAGAGATCGAACTAACAAAAATTTTCACGACGGATTGAACGGATTTTTTCGACTAGTTTCTGATATTAAAAAATATCAATTTGATAAAGTATTAATTTTTAATTCTTCACTTAGATATAAGTTAGTTTGTAAGTTTGCAGGAATTAATGATATTTATCAATATCCATTATTTAAAAAAAAAAATCAGCATATTATTGAAGCTGCTAATAAATTATTAAAAAATAATTTTAATCTAGAAATTAAAAGTGACCCAGTTATTGATATTAAAGATGAAAATGTTCAAAAAATAAAGTTAAAATTTAATTTTAGTGATGAGGTGAAAAATATATTGTTAGGAATTGGTGGATCAGGACCGACAAAAAGAATTCCACCAAAAATATTTGTAGAATTTATGAATTTATGTTTAAAAAACTTTAAATGCAGATTTTTTTTAGCTACGGGTAACAAAAATGAAGAAATTGAAATTATGAACGAAATTTTAAGTTACCATAAGAATTTATGTACTCCATTAAATGAACTTAGTATTTCTGAAACTTTACCTATAATTAAAAATTGCAATATTGCTGTTTGTAATGACTCGAGTTTCAGCCATTTATCTGCGGGGTTAGGAAAACCAACTATTGTTTTAATGTCAGATACCCCACTAATATATGGAAGTTATAGCTCCAAAATGCATCCTCTTATACCAGATGGTGTAGAGAATGTTACTCATGGAACAGAGGGTAAGGAGCGAATAAATCCGTTAAAAATCTTTGAAAAATTTCAGAACTTAATTAGCTAATATATTTAATAACGTTCTCTTTGGCTTCATTTACCAATGTTGCAATATTATTTAATTCTGGACTTCTATCGGGATGTATTTTTTTCATTATTTTTTTGTAAGATTGCAATACTTCGTCTTTTGTATATTTTTTTTTGGGGTCTAAATTTAAAATTCTATAAGATTCATCAATAGACATTGCTTGAGATGAAACGTTTTGGTTAAATTGGTTAAAATTAAACCTCCCAGAATTTTTCAATACTCTTAAAAGGCCCCATAATCTAAACAATTGAAATAACGAAATACCAGCCTTTGTCTTTATTAATGGCAAAATGGCCAACATAAAAGGTAAAGAAAAAATGTACCTTCCCGCATATGCCATTATTACCGCTAACAATATTGAAGAAATTATAATAAATGTTCTTACAAATTTTGATATTTTTTTTGTTGAAGTTTTAGCAAACCAATTGAGTAAAATATAAAGAATTATAAAGATAATTAGTATTGCAAAAAAAATATTCATAAATTAATTAAATTTAAATGAAAATACCACAGCTTAAAAAAAAACCAGAATTAAAATCTTGTCACAACGTAACCTGGGAAGACGATTATAGTTGGATACATCAGGAAAACATACTTGAGGTATTGAAAGATAGTTCAAAATTAATACCAGAGGTTAGAAAATATCTTGAGGATGAAAATGATTATTTTAGTCATCAAATGTCAGATACAAAGGAAATTCAAAAAGTTTTGTTTGATGAGATAAAAGGTAGAATTAAACTTGACGATGAGTCTCTTCCATTTAAAGATGTAAGATATAGCTACTGGACAAAAACAACAACAAAAGGAAACTACTCTATAAAGTTAAGAAAAAAAATTGACTCTGATGAAATAGAGGAAATTTGGAATGGTGATTTAGAAAAAGAAAAGCTTAAAACAGAGTATTTTGGGCTTGGAGACTTAGAGGTAAGTTATAATGATAAATTATTGGCTTACTCCCTAGATTTAAAAGGATCTGAATATTACACCATACATATAAGAGATATTAAAAATAAAAATCAAATTGGTGAAAAAATTGAAAATACTAGTGG
Organism: uncultured Pelagibacteraceae bacterium; assembly: GCA_902595635.1. GTDB lineage: Bacteria > Pseudomonadota > Alphaproteobacteria > Pelagibacterales > Pelagibacteraceae > Pelagibacter. The sequence continues at coordinate 111,840 of CACJQT010000001.1, forward strand.
CGGAATAACATTTAGCTTAGATGACAAATATATTTTTTACTCAAAGCTTGATGACAATCATAGACCGAGGGAAATTTATAGGCACGAAATTGGAACTCCTACTAGTAAAGACATTCTTATCTTTAGAGAAGAAAGTGAAGCTTTTACTGTAGGCATAGGACTTAGCTCTGATGAGAAGTATTTTTTTATTACGTCATCTGATCATAATACCTCTGAACAGTATTATTTTAAATCAGATGAAATAATTCCAAAACCAAAACTGATTGATAAAAGAAAAAGAGGGATAATTTATTCAGTTAATTCGTGGAATGGTAATTTCTATAAACACACAAATGAAGATGCAGAAGATTTTAAAATTGAAAAAACAAATAATTTAGAAAAAAAGATCTGGGAAACATTTATACCTGCAAGAGAAGAGGTTTTGATCGGTGGATTAATTTTCTTAGATAATTGGATTATAAGATCTGAAACTTCTAATGCATTATCAAAATTAATATTAAGAAATCCAAAAAATAATGAAGAAGAAGAAATATTTTTTTCAGATGAAAAAGTTATAGTGCCAGGTGTTTCGTTAACCCAAAGAAATAGAAATACTGATACCGTTTATTTATCATATTCATCACCAAAAACTCCTGGAAGGACTTACTTATACAATCTTAAAACAAAAGAAAAAAAATTAGTTAAAGAACAAGAGATTCCTAGTGGCCATAATTCTGATGATTATATAGTTGAAAGATTAGAGTGTGCCTCTCATGATGGAAGGATGGTTCCTCTTACAATAACAAGACATAAAAAAACTAACTTAGATGGTTCAGCAAAATTATTATTATATGGATACGGATCATACGGTAGTTCTATGTCACCAAGTTTTTCTTCAACCAGAATAAGTCTGATAGATCGAGATATTATATGGGTAACTTCTCATATTAGAGGCGGTATGGAAAAAGGAATGAAATGGTGGAAAGAAGGAAAATTATTAAACAAGAAAAATACATTTGAAGATTACATTGCTTCTGCAAAATTTTTAATTGAAAAAAAGTTTACATCTAAAGGTAATATTATTGGAATGGGCGGATCTGCTGGAGGTCTTTTAATGGGAGCCGTTGTTAACCAAGCGCCTGATTTATTTTTGGGTATAGTTATGGCTGTTCCTTTCGTTGACTCGTTGACCACGAACTTAGACCATTCGTTACCATTAACAGTCGGCGAATTTGATGAATTTGGAAATGCTAAAGATAAAAAAGAACACTTTGATTACATATTTTCATATGCACCTTATAACAATATTAAAAAGATGGATTACCCAAACATTTTGATAACCACAAGTTTAAGTGATAACAGGGTATTATTTGATGAACCAGCAAAATTTACTGCAAAATTAAGGGATTACAAAACGGATAACAATTTACTTTTATTAAAAACAGAAATGAATGCAGGTCATGGAGGAAAATCTGGAAGAGATGGAGCTATTGAAGAGATTGCAGTTGACTACGCATTCGCTTTGAAAATAGCTGGAAAATTAAACACCTGATCTTGAAATATCAAAATTAATTACCATATGTACATTGTTAGTCGCCTAATGGGGCTAGCAATAAATAAACTTGCTTAATTAAAGGAGGATAATATGACAAGTAAGGATCTATCAATTTTCAACTCACTTCGGCCTTTCTCAATTGGTTTTGACGATATGTTTGACCAATTCGAAAGCATGTTGGGCAATGGTGGTTTAAGTATGCAATCAAACTACCCACCTTACAACATAAGAAGAACTGGCAAAGATAACTACTCAATTGAGGTTGCTTTAGCTGGTTTTAGCAAAAAAGATGTTGAGGTAGAGTTTGAAGATAATCTATTAACTGTAAGAACTAAACAAGTTGATAGAAGTGAAAACAAAAACCAAGATGGAGAGATAATCCACAAAGGTATATCGCAAAGACAATTTGCGAGATCATTTACAATTGCTGATGATGTAAAAGTGAATGGCGCAGAGTTAAAAGATGGTCTTTTAACAATTGCATGTGAAAGGATTATTCCAGAACATAAAAAAAAGAAACTTATTGAAATTAAATAAGTACCTTGCTTGTGGGGCTAGTCCCCACAAGACTAAATACATCCACTAGAACTAAATCCGATAATAACCCCTGATGCATTCACCTCAAATTTCCTTTCACAAGGAATTCCATATTTTTTTGTTTTGTATATAAGCATTTCATTTCCAAGTTCATTGACAAAATCTTCTGAAGGTGAGCCTAATTCTAATCTCATCTCATTAACTTCTTTTCCAACGAATTGGCCAAATTTTTCATTCTCTTTTTCAGCCACTTCATCAGATTTCTTTTTAATTGTTTGGCATCCAGTTAAAAAAATTATTGTTAATGTGATAAACAGAGCAACAAATTTTTTTGATAAAGTATTATTTTTAAAAACAATAATCATTAATACATACCTAAAGTTGAATTATGTTAACAATTTGTTCAAAACTTTCATTAAATTGTTTGAATTTAATACAAATTTGAAAAGATAGGAAATTTTAAAGATTATTGAGTTATTGATTTATTATATTAAAGAAATGCTATGGCAACAGACTTAAGAATATCAAATATATCAAAAATATATCCAGGATGTATAGCTAATGATAATGTAACTCTTCAGTTTAAAAGTGGAAAAATATACGCACTATTAGGAGAGAACGGAGCTGGCAAATCCACATTGGTAAAAATTTTGTCTGGTGTGATAAGCCCAGATAATGGTGAGGTTTTTTTAAATGAAAAAAATTTAAAATTAAGCTCTCCACTCGATGCCAAAAAAAATAAAATTGGAATGGTTTTTCAGCATTTCAATTTATTTGAAACTTTATCAGTATTTGAAAACTTAAGTATAGATGCAACTGAAGATAACAAAAGTTTAAGGGTAAGAATAAATGAAATATTTAAAAAATATAACTTTAGTATTGACCTTGATGTTCCTGTATTAAATTTATCAGCAGGACAAAAGCAAAAAGTTGAGATTATAAGATGTCTTTTAAGAAGCCCTAAAGTTCTTATCATGGACGAGCCTACATCTGTTTTGACTGAGCAAGAAACAGAGGAATTATTTATATCTTTAAAAAAATTCTGTGATGAAGGAATATTAATTATTTACATCACTCACAAACTAAAAGAAGTTTTGTCTTTGTGCGATGAAGTTGCAGTAATGCGAAAAGGTAAGGTCGTATCTGTCAGCCAAACACAAAATGAAAAAGTTGAAACTCTCGCAAATAAGATGGTTGGTCAAAAACTAGCAAAAATTAAGAAAAAAATTAATATTTCCAAAAATAAAGATGAGATATTTAAAGTAAAACATTTAAATTTTTATAGCGATGATCCTTTTGAAACAAATTTAGTTAATCTAAATTTTTCTGTAAAGAAAGGAGAATGTTTAGGTATAGCAGGTATTTCTGGCAATGGTCAAAACGAGCTCTTTCAAATTTTGAGTGGGGAAATAATTACACCTGATACATCAATCATTTTTCGAAATAAAGAAATTGCTAAACTAAATCCAAAGCAACGACGAGAGTATTTAATGGCTTTTTCTCCTGAAGATAGAATATCTCAAGCAGCTGTACCTGAATTAAAAATATATGAAAATGTAGCTTTAAATAATTTCAAGTCATCAAATTTTTTTGAAAAAGGTTTGGTAAATGAAAGAAAAATTAAAGAGCATTCTAAGAAAATATTATCTGATTTCTCAGTAAATACTGACAATGTAGAATTAAAAAGTCAATTTCTATCGGGTGGAAATTTGCAAAAACTTATTTTAGGGAGGGAATTAATTACAGCTCCGGAATTATTAATTTGTTACAATCCAACATGGGGGCTGGATGTGGGTGCAATCAATTATATTCACGAAACACTTATAAAAATTAATGATCGAGAAAAATCAACGATTTTGATTTCTACAGACACGGAGGAATTATTAAAACTCAGTGATAGAATTGCAGTTATTTACAAAGGCAAGCTTTCAAAAATAATGCCTTCAGAAGAAGTGACTCCAGAAAAATTAGGAGTTCTAATGGGAGGAGGTTCCATTGATTAAAATTGAAAAAAGAAATGATGTACCAATGGCATTATATTTTTTTACTCCTTTTATTGCAATCATACTTACAATTTTAGGTGGTGGTATAATTTTTTATATTTTAGGTTTTAATCCAATAGAAGCACTGAAGTTTTACTTTATAACTCCAATTTCAAATTTATATGGCCTCAGTGAATTGTTACTCAAAGCAACACCCCTTTGCTTAATTGCTATTGGTTTATCTTTTTGTTTTAAAAGTAATAATTGGAATATTGGTGCAGAAGGACAATTAACTTTTGGTGCAATTGTAGGAGGTGGAGTTGCTCTTTTATTTTATAATCAAGAAGGTTTTTATATACTACCTTTAGTTATACTTGCTGGAGCAATCGGGGGAATGATCTTTGCACTTATCCCAGCAATCCTTAAAACATATTTTAATACAAACGAGATTTTAGTTAGTCTTATGTTGGTTTACGTTTCAAAGCTACTCTTAGATTACTTAGTAGTTGGGCCATGGAGCAATCCTGAAGGTTTTAATTTTCCTGAAACTAGACAATTTAGTGACTCATCTAGAATGCCATTATTATTTGAGGGTTTAAGAATTCATGCTGGTATTTTTTTAGCCCTTGCAGCAGTTATGCTGAGTTGGTTTATTCTTTATAAAACCTATTTAGGCTTTCAGATTAAAGTATCTGGTCTAAGTTTAAAAACTGCTAAGTATGCTGGGTTTAAAGGAAAAACCATGATTTTGGTTGTTTTTATGATTAGTGGTGCTTGTGCGGGATTAGCTGGAGTTGGTGAAATTACTGGGCCTATCGGACAACTGCATAGAATGATATCCCCCGATTACGGTTTTACAGCAATTATTGTTGCTTTTTTAGGTCGTCTTAATCCTTTTGGCATAATTTTTGCATCTTTGGTTGTTGCATTGACATACCTCGGTGCTGAAACGGCTCAAATCTTTTTACAAATACCAAAATATACTGGCCAAGTCTTTCAGGGTATGATCTTATTTTTTTTGCTCGCATCTGATTATTTGCTTTTTTTCAAAGTTAAAATTTTAAATTTAAAAAAAAATGAGCTTAGACATTAGTTTTATAGGAATTCTGATAGGATCAATAATGGCTTCATCTGTACCATTAATACTTGCTGCGTCAGGTGAATTAATTACTGAAAGATCGGGCGTTTTAAATTTAGGTGTCGAAGGAATGATGATAATCGGAGCAATATCTGGTTTTGCTTTAATGGTAATAACAGACAACCTTTTTATAGCAATCGTAGGCTCAATGTTCTCAGGAGTTATAATTTCACTGATCTTTGGATTTTTAACGCAATCTCTTCTTACAAACCATGTTGCAACAGGCTTGGCATTAACTATTTTTGGCATTGGTTTATCCGCAATGTTAGGAAAAAATTTTGTTGGTATCCCTGGAAAAGAATTTCCAATTTTATTTTCAAGTTTAAGAGAAAGTATTCCGTTTTTTGGACCAATATTATTTGGACACTCAATAGTATTATATTTTGCTTTTGCTTTACCATTTTTAACTAATTATTTTTTGAAAAAAACTAAATTAGGTTTAGTTGTTAGAGCTGTTGGCGATTCGCCCGTTTCGGCATCCAATCAAGGTATAAATGTTACTCTGGTTAGATACTGTTGTATTCTTTATGGAGGAGCTATGTGTGGCTTAGCAGGTGCATATCTATCATTAATATACACTCCACAGTGGATTGAAAATATGACAGCTGGAAGAGGATGGATAGCTTTGGCTTTGGTTGTATTTGCAACCTGGAGTCCTATAAAAGTTTTAATTGGTGCTTTAATTTTTGGTGGGATTACAATTCTACAATTACATATGCAAGCAATTGGCTTTAGAATACCAGTTCAATTTTTAAGTGCATTACCTTATCTGATGACAATAATAGTTTTAGTTGTAATCTCTCGTGACAGTAGAAAAATAAAACTGAATACCCCAACCTCCTTAGGAAGAATATTCTATAAGGAAAAGTGATGTGAGCTATTCGAAAATAATTATTTTTTTTTTTTGAATTTTGATTAACTTAAAGCTTCACAAAAAAATTTAAAGGGGAAATTCAAAATGTATAAAAACTTTTTTAAATATTTAATTTCTGCAATTTTTCTACTTGGGTTTAGTGTAAACTCAAATGCAGATTTTAAAGTTGGTTTTGTCTATGTTGGCCCAACTGGTGACCATGGATGGACATTTCAACATCACGAAGGTAGAAACGCTGTAGAGGCAGCTGGAATAAAAACAACATTTGTTGAAAGTGTTCCAGAAGGTGCTGATGCAGAAAGAGTGATAAGACAACTGGCTCAATCTGGCCACGACTTAATTTTTACAACTAGTTTTGGATATATGGATCCAACTAACAAAGTTGCAAAAGATTTTCCAAATGTAAAATTTGAACACGCAACAGGTTATAAGAGAGAACACTCAAATGTTTCTACTTATTCTGCAAGATTTTACGAAGGAAGAACTCTTTTAGGCCATATTGCTGGAAAAATGACTAAAACTAACACGATTGGCTATATTGCATCTTTTCCAATTCCTGAAGTAATAAGAGGAATTAACGCAATGACTCTTGCTGCACAAAAGGTCAATCCAAATATTAAAACTAAGATTGTATGGGTGTTTACTTGGTACGATCCAGGTAAAGAAGCTGAAGCAGCGCAAGCTTTAATCGATCAAGGTGCAGATGTAATTATGCAACATACAGATAGTACAGCACCAGTTCAAACAGCAGAGAAAGCAGGTGTATGGTCATTTGGTCAAGCAAGTGATATGCAGAGATTTGCTCCTAAATCAATTTTGACTTCAATTATAGATGATTGGGCACCATATTATGTTGAAAGAGCTATTGCTGCAAGAGACGGCACATGGAATCAACAAGACACATGGCATGGATTAAAGGAAGGTATGGTAGCTATGGGACCATATAATTCTGCAATGGGTGCTGACTTAGTTAAAGAAGTAGAGCAGCTTCAAAAAGATCTAGCATCAGGAAAAGTTCATTCGTTCACAGGTCCTATATATGACCAAAAAGGTAATATATTAGTAGCAGAAGGGAAAGTTGCTGATGATGGAATGTTAGCTGGAATGAGTGTTTATGTAAAAGGTGTTGAAGGAGATATTCCAAAATAATTTTTAAAAAAAAATTAAAAAGGCCAACTCATATAAACTATATGAGTTGGCCTTTTTTTTATGAATGTTTTTTCTTTAAACCATTAATATCTATTTCATCATAATATTCTGAAGGTTGAACTATCCAAGGATCTCCATCTAGTAAAATTGGACAAAAATCTGGAGTAAAAGAAGAGGATTTTTTTTTCCAAAGACAAGCTGTTTTTATTTCTTGAATATGGTTTTTCACTGGAGCATAATTTTTTAACCATTTAATACTTTCATTTAATGTAAGTCCAGTATCAGATAAATCATCAACTAATAAAACATTTTTAAAGTCTTCATTTTTAGCTATTGAGCTTATGTCTCTTGCAAAAATAAGTTCGCCCTGTTTATTTTCTACAGTTTCTCCAGAATAACTTTGAATAACAACATAAGCAGTGGGCAATTTAAATATTCTTGATAGCATATCAATTATAGGTGCTGCACCCCTCATTATTCCGACTAAAACAGATGGTTTGTAATTTTTTTCAATTGTAAGAGCTAACTTTTCAACTGCTAATTTATAATCTTCATAATTGATTATTAATTTTTCTGCCATAAAATTTGGTAACATAAAAAAAAAAAATTAAAAAGGAGAATTATGAAAGGTTACTGGATTGCAACTTACAGTGAAATTAAAGACCCTGAAAGAATGAAAAAATATGCAGATAAAGCAAAGGAAGCTGTATTAAAACATTCTGGAAAAATTTTAGCTCGAAGTGCTAATAACATTGCACTTGAGGGTAGAGAAATGGTTAGAATAGCACTTGCAGAGTTCCCAGACGTGGAAACTGCAAAAAAATGCTACGACTCTGAAGAATATGTTGAGGCAAGAACATATCTTAAAGATAATGTAATTAGAGAACATATGATATTTGAAGGAATGGAATAACTTAGAAAAGGGGCAAATATGAAGGCATATTGGGTGAGTTTGTATACAGAGATTTCAGATCAAGATAACATAAAAAAATATGGTGAAAATGCAATACCAGTTATAAAAAAATTTGGTGGTACTCCTGTAGTTAGAGGAGGCAAACTAAAATATTATAGTGGTGACAAAATATTAAGGACCGTCATTTGGGAATTTCCCAGTTATGACATGGCCATATCTTGTCATGACTCAGAAGATTATTTAAAAGCTTGGTCTTATGCAGAACAAACTACAAAAAGACATATGTTTATTGTGGAGGGTGCTAATACTGAATAGTATCGTCATCAATTGAACGCCACAAATACCAAGTGGCAACAGAGCAGTATGGAGAAAATCTTTTTTGAAGCTTTTTTACAAAAATTTCAGGTGGAAAATATTTTTTTTTATAGTTGTTTGATATTGCTCTTAATAACCCAATATCCTGAACTGGCCAGATATTAGACCTATTATAAGTAAATAACAAAATCATCTCTGCTGACCATCTTCCAATTTGTCTTAAAGTTGATAGGTATACAATTGCTTCTTCATCGCTCATTTTCGAAATTAATTTTGGATTAAAACTTTTATCTTTAAATTTTTGAGACATTTCCAAGATACCCCTTATTTTTTGACGACTAAGACCGCATTTTTTAAGTTGTGATGTTTTAAGCTTTGAAACAATTTTTGGATTAATTTTTTTTTTACATGCCAATTCAAATTTTTTGAAGACAGAGTCTGCGGCAGCAACACTTATTTGTTGTCCTATTATACTTTTACATAAAGAATAAAAGACATCTTTTCTAGTAGTTAAATTATTATCTTTATATTTTTTAATCAATGATCTCATAATACTATCTTTTTTTGAAAGATATGTTCTAGCTTTTTTCCAATATGTTGGTGCCTTACTCATTTCTACTTACCGTTACTTGTTTATTTAAATATATTTCTCTTCGAAATATAATGATTGATGATATTATTACCAGTGAAGCACCCATCAATGTTTTAATTGTGGGAATTTCATCCCAAATAAAATATCCAAAAGATATTGCAAATATTAATCCTAAATATTTAAGAGGTGTAACCAGAGAAACCTCGGATAATTTATATGATTGACTTAATAATAAATTAGCTGTTCCTCCCAACAAGCCAATTGTACATAATAGTAAGAAATCATTAAAAGTTGGCATTATCCATCCAAATGGTATTGATAAAACTCCAACAATTGTAATTGCAAAAGAAAAAAAGAATGAGATCAACCAGACTGGTTCTGTGGATGAAAGTTTTCTAATTGTAATTGCAACGTAAGACATTCCAATACAAAAGATTATTGGAAATAAATAATAAATATTTAAGCTAGAAAATCCTGGTTGGGTAATTACTAAAACACCAATAAAACCAACAAATACTGCGGCCCATCTATATACTCCTACTTTCTCACTTAGTAAAAATATTGATAGCAAAGTTGTAAATATAGGTGCAGCAAATGAAATACTTGTCACTGTTGCAAGTGGTAGGTTTCTTAGTGCCAAAAATATTGCAGCTAAAGCTATCAGTCCTGAACAACATCTTATTAAATGTAATCCTGGTCTATTTGTTTTGTAAAAATCTCTAAATCTTGTCTTAGGAACTAGAAAAATTATTGGCAAAATACCAAATAGACCTCTAAAGAACATTACCTGTCCAATTGGATAATCTGATGACCACTTGACTATTACATCCATAAATGAAAAGGCACATATTGATAAAAACATGTAAAAAAAGCCTAATTGATTTTTGGAAAGCATGATAATAACTTTAGATTAATTAAAATTTTTAGCAATGGAAATAGCAACTTTAGCACTTGGATGTTTTTGGGGACCCGAAATAAAATTTAGCAAGTTAGATGGAGTAATAAATACAGAGGTTGGATATTGTGGAGGTAAAACTGAGAAGACATCTTATAAAGAAGTATGTTATGGTGACACCAATCACGCAGAAGTAGTTAAAGTTGAATTTGACAATAATAAAATTTCTTATGAGGAAATAATAAGAAATTTTTTTGAATTTCATGATCCAACTACTTTAAACCGGCAAGGTCCAGATGTAGGTACTCAGTATAGAAGTGAAATATTTGTTCATGATGAAAATCAAAATAAAATCGCTAACAAAGTATTGAAAGAAATTAACGAAAAATTTAAGGGTAAAATCGTTACCAAAATATCTAAATCAAAAAATTATAACAAAGCTGAAGATTATCATCAGAAATATTTGGAAAAAAGTTTCTAATGTCACTTATATCAACTGAGTGGCTAGAAAAAAATCTCTCAAATGTAAAAATAATTGATGGCTCTTGGCATATGCCTGCAACAAATAGAAGTGGTAAAGAAGAATTTAATAAAGAGCATATACCAAATGCAATTTTTTTTGATATCGACAAAAATTGTAATAAATCAACCGACTTACCACATATGTTAACGGATATTAGTTCGTGGGAAAATGTACTATCATCTATGGGCATATCTAACGAAGACGAAATTGTGATTTATGATAATTCTGATGTTTTAAGTGCTTGTAGAGTATGGTTTAATTTAATTTACTTTGGCCATGATAAAAAGAAAGTACATGTTTTAGATGGAGGTTTTAATAAATGGAAAAAAGAAAAAAGAATTACCTCTGCTAATAATATAATTATTCAAACTACTAGCTATAAAGCAAAAGAAAATAATGGAATGGTTAAGATCAAAGATCAGATTGACCAAAATATAATTAAAAAAAAATTTGATTTAGTTGATGCGAGAAGCAAAGATCGTTTTAATGGTACAACTCCAGACCCAAGAAAAAATGTAAGAAGTGGTTCAATACCTAATTCAATCTGCTTACCGTTTAAAACTCTTATCAATGACGATTTTACTTTTAAAAGTAAATCTGAAATTTCTTCTTATTTTAAAGATTTATCTTTAAATGACCCAGTAAATGTAGTGTTTTCGTGCGGTTCTGGGATCACAGCATGTGTTTTGGCACTTGCATATTCTCAAGTAAATAATAAGTATCTTCCAGTCATTTATGATGGTTCATGGGCTGAATATGGTAAAATATAAAATATGAAAAGATCAACAAAAATTACAAGCATAATAATAATTTTCTTTTTAATTATAGCTACAGTGATTGTTGGTAGAACAATGATTGGAAATCATTTTAAGAAGAAATTTAGTAAAAGACCACCTCCAGGAATAATTGTTACTACAGCTGAAAATAGAGTTTTTGAAAATTTAATAAGCACATACGGAACAGCAAGACCATTTAAAACACAATCCTATAAAATTGAGAAGTATGAAATACTTAAACCTATCAACTTTAATCAAAAAGTAAAAAAAGGGGATGTAATTGCAGAACTTAAAAATAGAAAAATTACTGCTCAGTTTGATGGAACAATTGGAAAAAGAGAATTTTCAGAAGACATCGAAGTTTCAAAATCTTCAATCTTAGTTAATCTCGAAAATACCAGTATTATTTATTGTGATGTAGATATACCTGAAATGTTTGTACCATTTATTAAGGTTGGTTTACCTGTTGATATAAAGTTTTCTGGATACAAAGATAAAACCTATAAAGGTGAAGTTGACTCGTTAGCTAGTCGAATTAGTGAGGATACTAGATCATTACCAACAAGGATAAAAATGGATAATACATCTGGTGAAATTTTGCCTGGCTCATTTTTAGAAATTTCAATAAAATATGACACAAGAGAAAGCTTAAGTATCCCTGATACCAGCACAATAGTGGAAGGTGATAATATATTTATCTATAAAGTTGACGAAAAAAATAAAGTATTAAAAACAAATATTGATACCGGAGATAGATACCTGGGTTTTGTTGAAGTTTTAAATGGTCTAAAAGTTGGTGACAAAGTTGTTGCTGAGGGTACAAAAAAAGTCAGACCAAATTTAATAATAAGACCTATAAAAAAGGGTGCTAAAGTAGCTAATCAAAATAAATCTGGCTGGGGTGGAAAAAAGAAAAAAGATACTAAAGAAAACAAGAATGGTATGTTTGCGTGGTTAGAAAAATTAAATATATTTAAAAAGTCTGACTCCGAAAAACAAGAAAATAAAAAATAATTAATACATGTATATAACTGAAGTTAGTATTAAAAGACCTGTCGTTGCATGGGTAATGTCAATGATACTAATTATTTTTGGAATTTTTGTATTTTGGGAATTACCTGTTAGGGAATTACCAGATGGCATTCAGCCTCCAGTGGTACAGGTACAAACCGATTATAAATCTGCTTCAGCTGAAATTGTTGATGAAGAGATAACACAAAAAATAGAAGATGTTATAGGAGGAGCGGAAGGAATTAAGAACATTGATTCTAGTTCGCTTAATGGAAGAAGTAGAATAAATATTTATTTTAATACAGATATAGATTTAGATGATGCAGCAAATGACATAAGAGAAAGAGTATCAAGAGTTGCGGACAATTTGCCAGATCAAGCTAACCCACCTCAAATTTTGAAACAAGCAGCAGGTTTTACAACTACAATGTGGGTTGCTCTATCGTCACCAACTTGGAATGATTTAGATTTGGGTGATTATGCAGAAAGATATCTTATAGATGCCTTTTCGAGTGTACCAAATGTTGGTAGAATTTTAGTCGGTGGATTAAGAGAGCTAAGTGTTAGAGTTTGGGTAGATCCTATCAAATTAGCAGCCAATAATCTTACTATTCAGGAAGTCGAGAGAGCATTAAGAAATGAAAATATAAATATCCCCGCTGGAACTTTAGAAGCTAGTAACAAAGATTTAACTCTTAATATTGATAAGTCTTACTCTAACATTGAAACAATCAAGCAGCTTCCTCTTAAGAAAAACAAAGATAAAGTCACAACCCTTTCTGATATTGCAAATGTTGAGCTTGGTCCAGTTTCTGAGAAAACTTTATTTAAAGCTCAAAGAAAAAATGCAGCTAATTTAAGAACAGTTGGCATTGGAATATACGCAAAAAGTGGAGCATCAACTGTCGAACTTTCAAATCAAATTAAAGAGAAAATAAACGTGTTAAATCAATCTTTACCAGATGGTTTAAAGTTAGAAATAGCATTTAATAGAGCAACTTACGTAGGAACTGCAATACAGGAAGTTTATAAAAGTTTAATTATTGCTTTTATTTTGGTTGTAGTAATAATTTACTTGTTTTTAGGAAACCTAAAAGCTGTAATTGTACCAGCTGTAGCTTTGCCAGTAAGTTTAATTGGTTCGTTTTTAGGTTTATATATATTTGATCTTTCTATAAATATATTTGTTCTCCTAAGTTTTATTTTAGCAATTGGAATAATAACTGATGATTCTGTAATAATGACAGATGCAATTTATACAAGAATTGAAAAAGGAGAAACGCCACTTGTAGCTGCTTATAAAGGCTCAAGACAAATAACATTTGCGATAATAGCTACAACTTTAATCTTAGTTGCAGTTTTTTTACCTTTAATTTTTATTGAAGGTATAGCTGGTACCTTATTTAAGGAAACTGCAATAGCACTATCTTTCTCAATTGTTGTTTCTTCGTTTGTAGCTTTAACTCTTTCACCAATGTTGGGAAGTAAATTTTTAAATAAAAAAGAAAAAATTAATTTTTTTGTAAAAAAATTCAATAATGGATTTAAATCTTTTACAGAATTTTATACCGATACCTTAAAATTTTGGATTAATAAACAGAAAACAATTTCGATATTTATAATTCTATTAATTGCAGCTTCAGTTTATTTATTTAACTTTACTAAAAAAGAATTGATACCATTAGAAGATAGAGGGGCTTATTTAATAATTGGTTCTACTGATGAAGGAAGTTCATTCGAGTACACACAAGAAAAAGCCCAAATAATTGAGGGAAGAATATTAAAATTGTTACAAGCAGAAGACAGCCCTTACCAAAGATTAATTATGAGGGTACCTGGTTTTGGTAAGTCCGCAACTTCATATAATACTTTTATTATAATTGCACTTTTAGATGAATGGAAAAATAGAGAAAAGAGTACACAAGTTGTTTTAAGAGAAGCTATTGGTCAAGTTGTTAGTGTGCCAGAAACGTTTGCGTTTCCTATATCACCTCAATCTATAAGAGTTTCTAGCTACAATAAACCAGTTCAAATGGTGATTTATGGGATAAGTTATGAAGAGTTAGAACAAATTCAAAGCCAAGTTTTAAGAGAGCTAAGAAGAAATAGAAATATGTTTAGAATTGAAAGTGATTACACAAAAAATAAACCTGAAGTAAAATTAATTACTAACAAAAATAGAGCAAATGATTTAGGAGTTTCAATAGAGAATATAGGCAGAACACTAGAAACATTATACGGTGGAAAGAGGGTTACAACATATAATAAAGAAGGAAGAGAATATCCCATTATTCTTCAGCAGTATTTAGCAGATAGAAGAGATAAAGATGGCTTATCAAAGATTTTTGTAAGATCTGAAACTACAGGAAAATTAGTGTCTGTTGCAAGTTTGGTGGAATTTGAAGAGAAAGGAACTGCTGAGTCATTACCTAGATATAATAGACAAAGAGCAGTAACTATATCGGCAGCTTTATCTGAAGAATACACATTGTCTGAAGCTATAAAATATTTAGAAGACGTAATGTTGAAAGTTGCTCCTCAAAATCAAATAACTTGGAAAGGTAAGTCTGAAGAACTAAAGGAGACTAGTAATGAAATATTTCTTATTTTTGCTTTAGCATTAATAACTGCATATTTAGTAATGGCTGCTACTTTTAACTCGTTTGTCCATCCTTTTATTATAATATTGACTGTGCCTCTTGCAGTTTTTGGAGGTCTTGTATTCATTTTATTTCTAAATAGTTCGATAAATATATTTTCACAAATCGCCTTGATTATATTAATCGGTATATCCACTAAAAATAGTATTTTAATCGTCGACTATACTAATCAAATTCGAACAACAGGTGCAAAAATTGAGGAAGCATTGATAGAAGCTTGCAAATTAAGAATAAGACCAATCATAATGACTTCATTAAGCACCATGATTGCGATGTTGCCTCTTATAGTAGGCAACATAGGTCCAGGCGCAGGTGAGGCGTCTAGATTAGCAGTTGGATCAACAATCTTTGGTGGAATGATTATTTCAACATTCTTTACATTATATGTGACGCCAACTATGTATTTAACACTAGCAAAAAATACCAAGAGAATAGATGCAGTAGATCTGGAGCTAGAAAAGCAGTTGATTAAAAAATAATATATTTTCTAGTAGTCAAAGATTTACTACATTTATTAAGCTGCTTCTTGAATTTATTTGAATAACCCTCTACTTTTTTTGCCAATACTATAACTTTCTGATTGTTTTTATAATTTTTATAATTTCCCCAGCCTTCATGATAAGCAATATATTGTCTGAAAGCATCTTTTTTTGAAACCTTTAAAATTTTTTCCGTTTTGTTTGTATACCAGCCAATAAAATCAACACTATCTTTGAACCTAGATCTTAAAGCATATTTATTTCCAGTCTCATCTTTATATTGTTTCCAAGTACCTTTAATAGCTTGTGAGTATCCAAATGAACTAGAAGGTCTTTTATAAGGTATAACTTTAAATAATTTTTGACGTGCAGGCTTAGCGAGCCAGTCAAAATCAGATTCCATTTTTATTATTGCTAATTGTAAGTTGATTGGTGTTCCCCACTTTTTTTCAGTTTTTTTCGCGTGTTTATACCAAAGATATCTCTCAGAAAATATTGAACAGCCATCTGCTGTATTTTGTGGTATCGATGAGCAAGCAGTTAAAAATAATAGACCAAAAAATAAAAAATACTTTCTAAAAAGAATCACAGTTTAATATAAATTATCTATTATTTTTTCTCCATATCCATGGATAATCAAATTCCATACTCCATAAACCTAACTTATTGTTTTTTGCATAAATTTGATCTTTAGAATATTTTTTTTTCGAATATTTTGGATAGTCGAAGGCTAATCCATTTCTTACCATGTAAGCTGAAACACTTTCATTATTGATAAAACACTCACCTAAATACCTACCAAAATAGTCCTTTTGTGGCTCGATTAGACATTTTAATTTTTTATTTATAATTTTTTCTGAAAGAGAATTTTTTGAAATTTTTCCACAATTAATTTTTTTTTTATTTTTTAGGCAAAACTGTTGCTTCCCTTTAAATTTAGTTTCTGGAGCATCTATACCTGAAAAACGAATTTTTTTATTATCTAATAAAATTGTATCACCATCAATTATTTTAATATTATCTGAAATTAGGATTGTTTCTGATAGTAAGTAATTTGTTGCTACAAATGTAAATAAAAATAGAAAACTAACTAACTTCAGTAGTTGCTTTTTCATTGCATTCTTGCATTTTTTTTCTAATTTGATCTTCAGATATATTTTTATCTTTTAAATCTCCATAAAGCTTTCTATACACATCTTCATCACCTGCCTCAGCAAAATCTGCTTTAATTACATCTTGAATATATTGATTTTTTTTTTCCTCATCATATCCAAGAATTTGTGAGGCCCACTCTCCTAAATATTTATTTTTTCTTGCATTAATTTTAAATTGTTTTTCCTCATCATGAGCAAATTTTTTTTCAAAACCTTTTTTTCTTTCATCGAATGAACTCATTGCAATCTACCTTTATAAATTATTTTAAAAACTAAAAACGATATAAATACACCTATTATATTACCAAACAAATCACCTAATTCAAATCCTCTTTCTGGAATTATTAAGTGCAGAATTTCTAAAACAATAGAAATACAAATAAGATAAATAAATATATTTTTTAATTTATGTTTAAAAACAATTAATCCTAGAATTGATATAATAAAGAAAACATAAACGTGATTTGAAGATACTAAAAAATCTCTTGTTAATTGTGGTTGAATTTTACAATCACTATAAATAAAACATCCAAAAATACTACCGGGGTATAGGTAAAAAATAAATAAAACTACGTTAGACAGATAAAAAAACTGCTTTAAGTAATTCATAGTTAATCTATATTAAATTTTCACAAATGAGTCACTTAATACTTGTTAGACATGGTCAAAGCGAATGGAATTTAGAAAATAAATTTACAGGATGGGTCGACGTTGAGCTCGCACCACAAGGTAAATTGGAAGCCTGTAAAGCTGGAGAGTTTATAAAAAAATTAAATTTAGAAATAAAACATTTTTATACTTCATATCAACTAAGATCGATTGATACCTTGAAGCTCATTTTAAATACGATCAGAGTAAAACCAAATAATATAATTAAGGCCTGGCAATTAAATGAAAGGCACTATGGGTCACTTACAGGATTAAATAAAGATGAAATGAGAAAAAAATTAGGAGAAGAAGAAGTTCACAAATTCAGAAGATCTTGGGATAATCCGCCAAAACCATTGAACACAAATAGTCCATATCATCCAAAAAATATAAGTATTTATAATGATATACCGCGTAACTTAATTCCAGATACAGAGTCCTTAAAAGATACTTATGATAGAGTTGTGCCCTATTTTGTTGAAAACATAGAGAAAAATTTACACGATAACACAATTATATCTGCTCATGGAAATTCTATTAGATCGCTTTTAAAATATTTATTTAAAATTGATGACAATGAAATTTCTAAACTTGAAATACCAACCGGAAATCCTCTACTTTTGAAATTTGAAAAAAAGAATATAAAAGAAGCTAAATACCTAGATCAGAGTAGATCTAAGGATTTAATTAAATTCTAACCTTTTTGAAGAAGTTTTTCGTAAATATCTTTATCTGTTAAATGAAGAAACTCAATACTACTCTCGAAACCATACAAATTTTCTTTTTTGATGTAATTATCCCAAATCTCATTCATTGAAAATATTTTTTTTGATAAATTTTTAAATATTTTTTTATTTATAATTTGACACCCTGTATAAATATAATTTTTATCATGGTTCTTTTTTAAATTATTGCCATCCAGAGAAAAATCGCCTTTAAATCTTTTATCAAAACTTAAATCTTTTTTTACAACCATTAAAATATTTTCTAAGTTATTTTTAAAATATATATTTTCCATCTGCTTGATTTCATTTGCATATTGAGCGTTCCAAATTGTATCAGGATTAAAAACTACGAAATCTGTTTCAGCTGAATTATTTACTATATTTAAAATACCACCCCCTGTATCTAATATTTCCTTACCATCTTCTATGATTTGAATTTCTAAACCAAAATTATTTGAAAAAATGAAATCTTTTATTTTATCACTTAAATAGAAAGTATTAATTTTTAAAGATTTTATTTCTAATACTTTTATTAAGTTTATAGTATTTTCTAATAAGCTAATCTCATTAATTTTTAAGAGTGGTTTTGGTGTTTTCTCAGTTAATGGCATTAATCTTTTTCCAAATCCTGCACATAAAATTATTGCTGTTTTAACTCTCATATTTTTTTTATTCTTGGGTTTTTTTGTAGAAAATTTTTTAAATCATGAAAATTTGTATTATTTTTGATACGATTATCGATTAATTTCCAAGTGTAAGGTATTAATTTTAGATATTTTCTTTTTTTATCTCTTTTTGCAAGTCTTGTGAATATACCAATTATTTTTAGATTTCTTAAAACAGATAAAATTTCAAAATCATTAATAAATTGAGATTCATTTTTATATTTAAATTTACTAAGAAATACTTTTAAAATATTTGACTTAAAACTATTTGAAGTTTTAATCCTTACATCATCTATAAGTGAGGCCAAATCATATGCTGGATTGCCTAAGACAGCATCTTGACTATCTATTAAAGCGATTTTATTTTTATAAAACATCATGTTTGAGACATGAAAATCTCTATGTACAAACACTTTGTGTTTGATTTTTAAATTTAAGTACAAATTATCTATTATTTTTCTGAGATTTTTTTTTAAATATCCTTTTTGAATAATTAATTTATTTGCTGGTAAGTACCAATCCAAAAAAAGGTATGACTCTTTAAGTATTTTACCTTTTGAGTAATTTGATAAATTAAATTTTTTTTTAAGAAAATTTTGAGTTTTAAAATTTTTAATTTTTTGAATTTGATATAGAATTTTTAGTATTTTTTTGTATTCATTCAATTTATTTTTTGAGGATTTAATTTTATCCAACATGTTTTTATTGCCTAAATCTTGAATTTCTATAAAGTTTTTTTTATAATTTTGACTAATTAAAACTGGTGCTAATATTTTATTTTTAATCAATATTTTGTTAACTGCATCATAATTTAACAAGTTTGATCGCTTTTGAATTTTGCTGTAAACTAATATTGAATTATTTGTTCTATAAAATTGTCTAAATGATGCATCTCCTGATAGTTTTTTAAATTTTTTCAAATTCATTAAAGTCAAAATCAATATTATTAGATATAATTAAGTACCTATTTTCAAGCTTTTCATCATATTCAAATTTTAATTTAAAAGTACTTTCTATATTTTTACCTAAGATTTCAGGCCATTCAATTAATCTAGCATAATCTTCTAAGTTTTCATTAATTCCTAAATTATTTAATTCTTTTTTATCTTTAATTCTGTAAAGATCAAAATGTCTAACAATCAAAGAATTAATCTCATATTCATTTATAATATTAAAAGTTGGACTAGGTATTTCTGTTGTTTCTAAACCATTTTTTGTTTGAAGATAATTGATTAGATACCTAATAAATGTAGTCTTACCTACTCCGATGTTTCCATAAAAAAGCAAAGTTGTATTTTTGCTAACTTTACTTGCAATTTTTTCAGCAATTTTTTGTGTGATAATTTCTTTTGAAATATCTATTTTGCTACTTTTAGTAGCGATAGGCATCTGGTTTATAAGGTCCTTCTGGTGTTACGCTTATATATTTTGCTTGATCATCTGATAATTTGGTTAATTTAGCTCCAACTTTTTCTAAATGAAGTCTGGCTACTTTCTCATCTAAATGTTTAGGTAAAACATATACCTTTTTCTCATATTTATTTGAGTTATTCCATAATTCTATCTGAGCTGTTACTTGATTTGTAAAAGAAGCACTCATTACAAAACTTGGGTGTCCTGTTGCACATCCAAGATTAACCAATCTACCTTCTGCTAATAAAATAATTCTTTTTCCATCCGGCAATGTAATTTCGTGAACTTGTGGTTTTATTTCATCCCATTTATAATTTTTAAGAGCATCTACTTGGATCTCATTATCAAAGTGACCAATATTGCATAGAATTGCTCTATCTTTCATTTCTCTCATATGGTCAGCTGTCACAATATCTTTATTTCCTGTTGCAGTAACAACAATGTCAGCTTCTTTTATCATCTCATCCATTAAGACTACTTCATAACCTTCCATTGCAGCTTGGAGAGCACAAATTGGATCTGTTTCTGTAACCATAACTCTTGCGCCGCTTTGACGAAGAGAAGCAGCGCTTCCCTTTCCAACATCTCCAAATCCAGCTACAATAGCTACCTTACCTGACATCATGACGTCAGTAGCTCTTTTAATTCCATCAACTAAACTTTCTCTACAACCATATAAATTGTCGAACTTAGATTTTGTTACTGAGTCATTAACATTTATTGCTGGGACAAGTAAATTGCCTTCACTTTCCATTTTTTTTAATGCTAAAACTCCTGTAGTTGTCTCTTCTGATAAACCTTTAACATCATTTAATAATTCTTTATAATCTTTGTGCATCAATGCTGTAAGATCGCCACCATCATCAAGTATCATATTTGGTTTCCAGCCATCTTTTCCTTCAATAGTTTGCTTTACACACCACCAATATTCTTCTTCTGTTTCGCCTTTCCAAGCAAATACAGGAATGCCAGCTTTTGCAATTGCTGCTGCTGCATGGTCTTGTGTCGAAAAAATATTACATGAGGACCATCTTACTTCGGCTCCTAACTCAACTAAAGTTTCTATTAAGACAGCTGTTTGTATTGTCATGTGTAAACAACCAACAATCCGAGCTCCATTTAAAGGTTTTTTACCCTTATATTCTTCTCTAAGAGCCATTAATCCTGGCATTTCAGTTTCAGCCAGTGAAATTTCTTTTCTTCCAAATTCCGCTTGGGATATATCTTTTACTTTAAAATCTTCCATAGAAAGAGGCTTTTAACAATTTCACTTAATATATCAACAAAGATTTATGCTTCTGGGAAAATTATTTCAATTCTTGCCCCTTTATCTTTATTATTAGATGCGTTGATTTCACCACCATGAATTTCAACTAAATTTTTGACAATATTTAATCCCAAACCCGAGTGTTCTCCAAAGTTTTCAGGTCTATTACTATAGAATCTATTAAATATCTTATTTGTATCCTTTTCACTAAATCCAGATCCCTGATCAACGACAACTAATTTAATTTTGTCATTTTTATCTTTTGATATTTCAACGGTAATTTCTTGGTTATTTTCACTAAAAGAAATTGAGTTTTCTAATAAGTTTGCAATAATTTGTTCAATTCTATTTTCTATCCCTAAGATACTATAATTTTTAATTCCATTAGATTTCAATTTAATTCCAATCGATTTTTTTGTTTCATAGATACTGTTAAAATCGTCAACAACAGATTGAGCAATGTCTTTTAAATTTAATTTTTGCATTTTCTCAGAGGAAATTGCAGCCTCATCTCTTAGCATTTGAGAGTAATCAGTTATTAATCTTTCAATTCTCTCTACGTCATGTGATACAATATTAATCAATTTGTTTCTTTGAGATTTATCATTTGTTTCAGAAATTATCTCAGAAGCACTTTTTAGAGATGCTAAAGGATTTCTGATTTCATGCAAAAGATCTGTTGAATAATTTTCTGCTGTAGTAATTCTTTTGTTTAATTCATTAGTCATTTCATCAAGAGAATTTGATAATTTTCCCAATTCGTCATTTCTTTTTTTTATATTTCCGATATTGGTCTTTTCCTTACTTTTGTTTTTTATAATATTTGTATATTGAACCAAATTTTTAATTGGTTTTAAGAAGTATCTATTTAATACATATGAAAAAATTAAAATTACTAATGCAACAAGCAAAGCAGTTCTGATTATAAAATTTCTTCTTTCATCTATTGCAACCTTTATTTCATTGGCATTTTCAGTAATAGCTAAATAGCCTATTGTTTTGTTTTCACTGACTACATTTTTAACAGTTACTAATAAAAATTGATCATAGTTTTCTTTAGAGTAAGTTAACGGTTTTCCATAATCTGATGAATATGAGTACTTTTTTAAATCTTCAAATATTTCTTTACTTTCAAAGATTTTATTAATCTCTTCCAAATTCTTATTTTGAATACTTTGATTATTTAAGTCACTCATTTCAATTATGTTTAGACTTCTTGAGAAAGCATTTGGATCTAAGTCTAATGTGTCGGTATCCCCTAATAGATTAAATTCGCTATCAAATATCTGTACTCTATCTATACTTTGAAATAAAAATTTTGTGGAAAATAAAAACTCTCTAATATCTTCAGTTGAGAAATTTATTTTTAAACGATCAATATTTTCTGTTGTATTATCAATAATTTTTATATGTGAGGCAGTTTTGTTTTTAATGAGCGTAGGTTTTACCGTATTAAGATAAAATAATGTTAATACACCTATCACTAAAAAAACAATAAAGTTGATAACTAAGAATTTTTTTAAAATAGATTGATTATTAGATTTTGAAGTAGACATTATTTAACATTCCAACGATAACCACTACCATATCTGGTTTCTATCGCTGAAAAGTTATTATCTACTTTTTTAAACTTTTTTCTAATCCTTTTTACGTGACTGTCTATTGTTCTATCTTCAATATCTGTGTCTTCTCTGTAAGCAACATCCATTAATTGAGATCTTTCTTTAATAATTCCAGGTCTTTTTGCTAATTCCTTTACAATTAAGAATTCTGTTGTTGTTAACTTATCTGGTAATTGCTTGCCATCCCATTCACACTCTAGCTGTGAAGGGTCAAGTTTTAATTTTCCATGTGAAATTATATTTCTATTATCCTCTAAATTATTTTCTTTTTTTCTAAGTTGGACACGAATTCTTTCAATAAGAACTTTAGTTGAAAAACCACCAGATTTTTTTACAAAATCATCAGCCCCTAGTTTTAGTCCTAATAGCTCATCCACCTCTTCATCTTTTGAAGTTAAAAAGATAACGGGCATAGATGTTTTTTTTCTCAATTTTTTTAACAATTCTTCTCCATCCATTCTTGGCATTTTAATATCTATAACTGCAAGATCTGGGGGATTTCTTGACAAACCTATTAAGGCACTTTCTCCATCCAAATAAGTTTGAATTTTAAAACCCTCTTTCTCTAGAGCAATACTTAAACTAGTTAATATATTTCTATCATCATCAACAAGGGCAATTGTTTGTTTCATGTTTAACTATAAAAATACTAAAATGTTTAAAATTGGGCAATTAAATGTTTATTAATGAAGCTCTCCCCAGTTATCACCTATGTTTACATCTACCGATAATGGTATTGAAAATGAATGCAAATCACTATCTTTCACACTTGTCATAATATCTTTAATCTTTTTAGAAGCAGATTTAGTACCATTATCAATTACTTCAAAAATCAATTCATCGTGAATTTGAAGCAACATATTAAATTCATTTGATTTTTTAGTATCAAGCTCATCGTTGATTCTAATCATAGCAAGTCGCATTATTTCAGATGCAGATCCTTGGATAGGTGCATTTATAGCTGCCCTTTCTTGAAAATTTCTAACATTAAAATTTTTGTCATTGATTCCTGGAATATGAGTTTTTCGACCAAAAATATTTCTTACATATCCACTTTTTCTACAGAATTTAATTGTTTTATTCATGTATTCTTTAATTTCTGGAAATTTAATAAAATATGAATTTAGAAATTCTTCGGCTTCATTGTTTGATACACCAATTTGTTTGGCCAAACCGTATTGAGATATTCCATAAATTATTCCAAAATTAATAGCTTTCGCTTTTCTCCTCATGTCAGCATCAATTTTTTTTATGTCTGCACCAAAAACCTGGCTAGCGGTTAATGAGTGAATATCCTCATTATTTTTAAAAGCTTTTTTTAGTTCTTTCACATCAGCTAGATCAGCCAAAATTCTCATTTCTATCTGATTATAGTCTGCTGATATAAGTTTTTTATTTTTTTCTGATATGAAGGCTTTACGAATATCTTTGCCCTCCTCAGTTTTAATAGGAATATTTTGTAAATTTGGATCACTAGATGCAAGCCTACCTGTTGTAGTTGCTGCTAACAGAAAAGATGTATGCACTCTTTTTGTATTGGGATTTAAATGCTCTGGCAAAGAATCTGAATATGTATTTTTCAATTTACTAGATTGCCTCCATTCTAAAACCAATTTAGGAAATTCATTCCCTTTGTAAGCTAAATCCTCTAGAACTGCTGCACCAGTTGCAAAACTCCCTTTTTTAGTCTTTTTTAGCGATGCAATTTTGAGGTCATTATACATTATTTCACCCAACTGTTTAGTGGATGCAATATTAAATTTTTTTTTTGAAATTTTAAAAATTTGTTTTTCTAAATCTTGAAGTTTTTTTTCAAACTTAACAGATAATTTTTTCAGAAAATTATTATCTAATTTTATGCCATTGATTTCCATTGATGCTAAAATTTTAATTAAAGGTTTTTCGAAAATTTCATAAATATTTAGTAATTTTTCTGATTTAAGCGATTTCAAAAATATTTTATATAAACGGTAAGTTATATCAGCATCTTCTGCCGCATAATCTTTTGCAATATTCAACTCTACTTGACTGAATTTAATTTCTTTTTTTCCGGATCCAACAAGATCTTTATATTTAATTGTTTTATGACCAAGATGAATATCTGAAAGGGTATCCATATTATGTCTATTTTTCCCAGCATCTAAAACGTATGACATCAACATGGTATCTTCCATGCTTTGAATATCTATATTCCTTTTACGAAATATTATGTAATCGAATTTAATATTTTGCCCAATTTTTTTTAAACTTTTATCCTCTAAATATGGTTTTAAAATTCTCAAAACATCTTTTTCATTTAGATTATTTTTATCAATATGACCTGTTGGAATGTAACAAGCTTTACCAATTTTGCTAGAAATTGAGATACCAACTAAATTTGCCTGATGTGGGTCAAGAGAATCTGTTTCAGTATCAATAGAAAATTCACCAGCTTCTTCGGCTTCTTGCATCCAATCTTTTATTTCAGATAAATTTTTTATCAAAACATATTTATCTTTTGATATTTTAGATGTTTCTTTTTTGACTTCTATTTCATCACTAAATTTGGATTGACCATACGTCGAAATTGCCGAACTCAATAACCTATTAAATTCCATTTCTCTCAAAAAATTGTATAATTTGTCTACGTCTACTTTTTTTAGAATAAAGTCAGTTAATTTGTCTTTCACCGGAACATCATTTTTTAATGTGACAAGTTTTTTACTTACCAGAGCCTTATCTTTATTTTCTAAAAGTGTTTCTCTTCTTTTATTCTGTTTTATTTTATTTGCGTTTTTGAGAAGGTTTTCTAAATTTCCATATTCCTTAATTAATTCTGCTGCTGTTTTTACACCAATACCTGGAACGCCAGGTACATTGTCTGTACTATCCCCTGCTAGTGATTGAACATCAATTACTTTATCTGGACCAACCCCAAATTTATTGATTACATCGTCATTTGATATAAATTTATTCTTCATTGGATCGTATATACGAACCTTTTTTTTGAAAAGTTGCATTAAATCTTTGTCAGATGATACAATTGTAACCTTTGCACCTTCGTCTAATATTTGCTCTACATAGGTAGCTATCAAATCATCAGCCTCGTAATTTAACATTTCTATAGAGGGTAAATTGAATGCTAATACTGACTTTCTAATATAATCGAATTGTGGAATTAGATCATCGGGAGCATCAGACCTATTTCCCTTATAATCTGAATATATTTCGTTTCGAAAATTCTTTCTTGCAGAGTCAAAGATTACTGCAAAATGAGTTGGTTTTTCTAAATTTTCGCTAGATTTAGAGTCCTCTAATAACTTAAACAGCATGTTACAAAATCCACTTACTGCTCCTACTGGCAAACCATCACTTTTTCGTGTTAATGGTGGCAATGCATAATAGGCTCTAAATATATATCCGGACCCATCAATAAGATAGAAATGATCTGTTTTTTTAATTTTACCCATAATTTAATTTATAATAAATTGACGTATTATAGTAAGAATAAAACATCCTGTTAATAAATATTAGTGGATTAAACTTTATTAAAATAGTAATTTAAAGCTAATGGAATTAGTAAATTCAATTTCTAATAATAAAATAATTAAAATCATAATATTTGCATTAATAGGTTCTATTTTATTGACAATATCTGCAAAAATTAAAATACCTTTTTATCCAGTTCCTATGACTATGCAAACATTTATAGTTTTGTTTTTAGGAATTTCCTTTGGATATAAAGTCGGGGTACTTTCGGTAGTTTTTTATTTGATAGAAGGAATTATGGGATTACCGGTATTTTCTAACTCACCAGAGAAAGGAATTGGATTAGCTTATTTTTTTGGTCCCACAATGGGATATTTAATAGGTTTTATATTTGCATGTATGATAGCAGGCATATTTACATACGATAAAAACCATATATTAAATTTTTTAAAAATTATAATTGCAACATCAGTAATATATATTTTGGGTATTTTGTGGCTTGGAAATTTAATCGGTTGGGATAAACCAATATTAGAATTTGGTGTTTACCCATTTCTTTATGCTGAATTATTTAAGATATTATTACTAACAGCTTTAGTTAATAAAATTATTAAACTTAGAAAATATATTTAGAATTACCTTGGAGATCTTTTTGATAGAATTCTTTGAAGTGTTCTTCGATGCATTTTAAGTCTTCTTGCAGTCTCAGACACATTTCTATTACATAATTCAAAAACTCTGTGAATATGTTCCCATTTAACTCTATCAGCGGACATTGGATTTTCTGGTGGAGCAGCTTTTTTATTTGGATCAGCTAAAAGTGCTTTTTCTACGTCATCTGCATCTGCTGGTTTAGCTAAATAGTCTATTGCACCTTCTTTAATGGCTGCTACTGCCGTTGGTATATTTCCATAACCAGTAAGCATCACTATTCTGCTCTCTGAGTTATTTTTCTGGATTTCTTTTACAACTTCTAGTCCGTTTCCATCGTTTAGTCTTAAGTCAACAACTGCAAAAGCAGGTTTTTTTGATTTCACAGACTCTATTCCAATTTTTACACCCTCTGCTTGTGAAACAGAAAAGCCCTTTTTCTCCATTGCTCGAGCTAGTCTTTCTCTAAATGGGTTATCATCATCTACTATAAGTAGAGATTTATCCTCAAATTCTGTTATTTTTTTTAATACTTCTGCTTCTGGCATGGACCTTATATGGAAACATTCTAAATTATTTCAAGGGTACATTTTTACTTTACATTGGCTCATTTTCAGCATAAATGCTCGTTTTATATAAACTTGCATAACAGTTATGCCGGTTTTTTTTGTTAAATTTTTTTTGGAGCTTTAAATGCAAAAATTTAAATCAGTTGATAAATTAGTAAACCAACTGAAACCAACAGAACCTGTTTATTGTATTAGAAGAGATTCTATAAACATAGCTTCTAAATTTTTTCAGAATAAATTTCCTGGTAAAATCCTATATGCAGTTAAAACTAACCCGCATCCATTAGTATTGAAAACTATCGTGGAAAGCGGAATTAATGATTTTGATATCGCTTCAATTAAAGAAGTTGAGGCAATTAGAAGTGTTAGCCCAGATGCAAAATGCTCCTACATGCATACTGTAAAAAGCAAGGAAAGTATAAACGAAGCATATTTCAAATATAATATTAAGACTTTTTCAATAGATACAAAAGATGAATTAATAAAAATTCTTAACAGTACTAATCAAGCTAAGGATTTAGAGTTATTTGTGAGAGTTGCAGTTTCTAATGAACACGCAGAAATAGATTTATCTAAAAAATTTGGTGCACAAACTTCTGAAGCAATAGGGCTTTATAGATTAACAAAACAGTATGCAAAAAAAATAGGATTAAGTTTTCATGTGGGTTCGCAATGTATGCATCCAATATCTTATTCAAAAGGGATTAATGAAATTAAATATATAATAAAAAAAACAAAAATAGTTCCAGATGTTATAAATATAGGTGGAGGATTTCCAACAATCTATCCTGACTTAGTTCCTCAATCATTAGACTCTTATTTTGAGGAAATAAAAAATTCATTAAATAAATTAAAATTAGAAAAAAAACCAGAAATTATATGTGAGCCAGGTCGAGCAATTGTTGCAGAAAGTGGTTCGACAATTGTGAGAGTAAACTTAAGAAAAAAACAAAAGCTATATATTAATGATGGAACATACGGAACTTTATTTGATGCAGGTGTGCCTAATATAGTTTATCCATCAAGGATAATTACAAGTGGAAGAATTATATCAAAAAAATTGACTTCATTTGATTTTTATGGACCAACATGTGATAGCATGGATTATATGAAGGGACCTTTTATTCTACCTAATAATATTAAAGAAGGTGATTACATTGAATTAGGTCAATTAGGAGCATACGGATTGACATTTAGAACTCAATTTAATGGATACTATTCTGAAAGTATTTACGAAGTTTGTGATGATCCAATAATGACGATGTATGACAAAGAAACAAATAAAGAGTTTCTTGTTGCATAATGTCAGATACAAAAAATCTTAATCATAACAGAAAAAAAGACTTTTTAAGTAAAGAGGTTGAACATATTGATATTACATCTTTTGACTCTAGAAAAATTATATCTTCTATGGAAAAAATGTCTTTTGTTTCAAGAGAAACTGCTAATGCATCCAAGATATATAATGAAATGCTTAAAGATAAAGATTGTACAATATTCTTAACTCTAGCAGGGTCTACTTCTGCCGCTGGATGTATGCATATTTATAGAGATATGGTTAAATATAACATGGTAGATGCAATTGTAGCAACTGGAGCATCTATAATAGATATGGATTTTTTTGAAGCGCTTGGATTTAAACATTACCAAGGATCACAATATCAAAATGATAATGAACTTAGAGACAATTATATAGATAGGATTTATGATACTTACATCGATGAAGAGGAGCTCCAGGTTTGTGATAAAACGATAGGAGAAATAGCAGACAAACTTGAGCCGAAGTCTTACACATCGAGAGAATTTATTAAAGAGATTGGCAAATATCTAAAAACTAATTCTAAAAAGAAAGGTTCTTTAATTGAAACAGCTTTTGATAACGATGTACCTATATTCTGTCCTGCATTTACGGACTCAAGTGCAGGTTTTGGATTAGTCATGCATCAAGAGAGAAATCCAAAAAATCATATTACAATAGACTCAATTAGAGAATTTAGAGAATTAACAGAGATTAAAATTAAATCTAAAGGGTCGGGATTATTTATGATTGGTGGTGGAGTTCCTAAAAACTTTATACAAGACACGGTAATTTGTGCTGAACTTTTGGGAAAAAATGTAGATATGCATAAATATGCAATACAAATTACTGTTGCTGACTCTAGAGATGGAGCTTGCAGTAGTTCAACATTAAAAGAAGCAAGTTCATGGGGCAAGGTTGACACTACCAAAGAACAAATGGTATTTGCTGAAGCTACAAGTGTTTTACCATTAATAGCAAGTGACGCCTATCATACTGGAGAGTGGAAAAATAGAGACAGAAAAAACTTTTCCAAAATATTTTGATTAATGATCAAAAAAGTAAAAATTGGAATTATTCAAAGTAAAATTACAGATAATATTCAAAAAAATATAAATTCAGCTATTAAAAATATAAAAAAAGCAGCATCAAAAAAAGCTAAAATAATTTGTGTACCAGAACTATTTTTATCAAATTATTTTTGTCAAACAGAAAGTCATTCCAACTTTAAGCTAGCAGAAAAAATACCCGGCAGAACTACAAAAATATTTTGTGAATTAGCCAAAGATTTACAAATAATATTAATAATTTCATTATTTGAAAAAAAAACACATGGCTTCTATCATAATACTAGTATCGTTATTAGCGAGAAAGGTAAAATTTTATCGAAATATAGAAAAATGCATATACCAGATGATCCTGGTTATTATGAAAAATTTTATTTTACTCCTGGAGATTTAGGTTTTAAATCTGTTAAAACAAAATTTGGTAAAATTGGACCTTTAATTTGTTGGGATCAATGGTTCCCGGAAGCTGCAAGATTGACTGCACTTAAAGGTGCACAAATAATTTTTTACCCTACTGCTATTGGATGGCATCCTAAAGAGAAAAAAAAATTTGGAAAATCTCAACTAGACTCTTGGATAACAATGCAAAAGTCTCACGCAATCGCAAATGGTACTTATGTGGTTGCTATAAATAGAGTTGGAACAGAAAAAAAAGGTAAGAAGAAAATAGAATTCTGGGGAAACTCAATGATCATAGATCCTAGTGGGCAAATAATTGGAAAACTTGGGAATAAAAAAGAAGAAATTTTAATTCGTGAAATAAACTATAAAAAAATTGACTCAGCTAGAGAGCATTGGCCTTTTTTAAGAGATAGAAGAATCGATTTTTATAAAGGCATACTAAAAAATCCTGCAGATGAATGAAAACTTTAATGGATTTAGAATGCCGGCTGAATGGGAGCCTCAAAATTCAGTTTGGATTGCTTGGCCTTATAATAAAAATGATTGGCCTGGATTATATCAATTTATTCCTGGAGTAATTTTAAAGATTATAAAAAAAATTTCAAAAAATCAAAAAATTAACTTAATCGTTAGCAAAAATATAAAAAATATAAAAAAATTAATAAAACTTAATAAAATTAAAAATATCAACTTCCACTATATTAAAACTGATAGAATATGGTTAAGAGATTCTGGACCCATATTTATAACAAATAAAGTTGAAAAGAAAAAAGTAATACTAAATTTTGGTTTTAACGGATGGTCAAAGTATAATAATTTTAAAAATGACAATAAAATCAATAATAGTATTAGTAAAATTGCTAATTTTAAAAAGATTGATCCAATAATCAAAAAAAAAGGCAGAATTAGAAAAATAATCATGGAAGGAGGGGCATTTGATGTAAATGGCTCAGGTACAATTCTATTAACTGAAGAATGTTTGTTAAGCAAAATTCAAGAAAGAAATAAAAATTTTAAAAAAAAAGACTATGAAAAAATGTTTAATAAATACTTAAATATAAAAAACTTTATATGGCTTAAAAAAGGAATTGCAGGCGATGATACACATGGACATGTTGATGATATATCAAGATTTGTTTCAAGAAATACGATTATGACTGCAGTTGAAAATAATAAAAAAGATATAAATTACAAAAACTTAAATAAGAATTTAAATATATTGAAAGAAAGTAAATGTGAGAAAGGAAAGAAATTCAAAATTATAAAAGTTCCTATGCCTTCACCAATTTATATTGAGAATACAAGAGTTCCTGCAAGTTATATGAATTTTTATATTTGTAATAAAAAAATAATTCTTCCAATATTCAGAGTAAAAGAAGACAATATTGCAATTAAAATTTTCAAAAATTACTTTAGAAATAGAAAAATCGAAACAGTTGACTGTAGCAAATTGATATGGGGATTTGGTGCAATACATTGCATGACCCAACAAGAACCTAAAATTTAATTATGCTGCTTTTAGTGTACCGAGTAATAATCTAAAAGGTATCAACATTACAAGAGCAACAAATATTTTTACCGCAAGATCTCCTAGTGATAAAGTTACCCAAGGAATTCCCGTTCCATAGAATGATATTGAGAAAAATAAAAAAGTATCAACTGTTGAACCTATCAAAGAAGATGTTAAAGGTGCTATAAACCACTTTTTTTGTCTTAATTGATCAAATATCTGAACATCTAAAAGTTGAGCAATTATAAAAGCTGTTCCTGAACCAATTGCTATTCTTATAGAAATGAGATCAGTAAAATTAGTTGAAAATATTAAAGTAAACAAAATTCCAATTGTGAAGCCTATATAGACAATTTTTCTAGCTACTAATTTTCCAAAGGATCTATTGGCTAAATCTGTAATTAAAAATGCAATTGGATAACTAAAAGCACCGTAAGTTAAAATTTCCTCTAAACCGTAATATTTAATAGGAAATTGGACTAAATAATTAGATGCTAGCACAACCAATCCCATTAAAAATGAGAGAGTAAGGAAAACTTTATTCATTATGCTGTTTTTGCAATTATTGATTTTTTAAGCTTTTTTAATCTTAAAGATAAATCTCTTGATTTTGCAGATTTTAAGAAATTATCAAAGCTACCTTTTTTATCTACAGATCTAACACCTGCATTTGAAACTGTTAATCTCAGAGATTTTTTTAAAAGTTCACTTTTAAATTTTACTTTCTTTAAATTTGGAAGAAATCTTCTCTTAGTTTTATTGTTAGCGTGACTAACATTATGGCCTTTTAGAGGGATTTTACCAGTAAGTTCGCATTTTTTAGACATAAATTTTCAAGATGTATATGGTCTTAAAGAATACCAGTCAAGATTAATTTTTTGTTCCAATAGCTTCAGAAATATTTTTAAAACCTTCTCTTTTTACAATTTCGTCGAGATCTTTATTAATCTTTGAAGCAATAGTTGGTCCTTTATAAACCATACCTGTATACAATTGTACTAGAGTTGCACCGCTTACAATTTTATTAAAAACGCCATCGGCAGAGTCAACGCCTCCAACTCCAATTATTAAGATTTTTTTTCCAACTAATTTAAAAAATTTATTAATTAATTCATTAGAGATATTTTCAAGTGGTTTTCCAGACAAACCGCCTTTCTCTAATTTATTTATATTAGATATATTTTCTCTATTTCTATCTGTCGTATTTGAAACTATAACTATTTGAACATTATATTTTAAAAAAAGGTCTGAGATTTCATCAATACTTTTTTCATCAATATCAGGAGATACTTTGACTGCTATTGGTACATTTGAATTTAAATTTTTCTTTTCTTCATTTATGCATTTTAAAAGATTATCTAACTCTTCATTTTTGTGAAAGTTTCTTAAATTTTCTGTGTTAGGAGAAGAGATATTAATTGTAATATAGCCTGCTAAATTATGAAATTTTCTGAAACAAATTAAATAATCTTCAACTCTGTTTTCAGTATCTTTATTAGGTCCTATATTAATACCAAGTACTCCATTAGGTGAATTATTTTCAATATTTTTTTTACTTTCTTCTGATCCAATATTGTTAAATCCAAGTCTATTAATTAAAGCCTCATCTTCTTCCAATCTGAACACTCTTGGCTTCGGATTTCCTATTTGTGGTTTAGGTGTAATTGTACCTACCTCAACAAAACCAAATCCTAGTTTGTATAGAGGATTGTAAACTTCTGCATTTTTATCAAATCCAGCAGCAACACCTAGAGGAGAATTTAAGGTTTTGTTTAAAAATTTAGTTTGGATAGTAAGTCTGGTTGTTTTATCTATAGCTGGTATTTGATTTAACTTTAAAGCCTTTATTGCTAGTGAGTGTGCAACTTCAGGGCTAAATTTAAATATAAAAGGTCTTATAAGATTAAACATTTTCAACCTTTTTTCTTATCAATTCTTTGGTTTCATTTACTCCAAAAAAACTAATGAAGAAGCCCATTCTGGGTCCATTTTCGTCACCAAATACAACCTCATAGATAAGCTTAAACCATTCTCTTAAATTTTCTTTATAACCATTTTCTTTTCCTACGGTAAAAATATTTGTCTGAATATCTTCAGGAGCCATTTTATCATTACAATTATCTAAAGACTTAATTAATGCTTTCAGTGCAACTTTCTCTTTTTCATTTGGAGTTTTGTATATTTTTTTTGTTTTTATAACATCATTGAAATATTTTATTGCATATTCAATTAAATTATCAAAAATTGGATGATCGTTTTCATTAATTTCTGACTTGTATTTTTTTACAAATTTCCAAAGTAATTGTTTGCTGTCCGCATTACTTGTTTCAACTAAATTTAAAAGCATTGAAAAAGTCATAATTGTATTTTCCTCTGGCATTGATCCATTATGTACATGCCAAACTGGGTTCATTAACTTCTGTAAATCATTTTGAGTTTTTCCTTTTTCTATAAAATCTAAATATTCATCAACAGCTTTTGGAACAACTTCTCTGTACAATTTTTTTGCTCTTTTTGGATTTTGATACATGTAAAGAGATAGACTTTGAGGAGATGCATAATTCAGCCATTCATCTATAGTTACTCCATTACCTTTTGATTTTGATATTTTTTCACCTTTTTCGTCCAAGAAAAGTTCATAAGCAAAACCAGATGGGTTAGATTTACCTAATGTTTTAATAATCTTAGTTGAAAGAATTGCACTCTCAATTAGATCCTTTCCATACATTTCAAAATCAACATCTAAAGCGTACCATCTCATTGCCCAATCAACTTTCCATTGTAATTTGCAGTTCCCGTCTAAAATACTTTTTTCCAATTTTGATCCATTATTGTCAAATATGATTTTAGAAGATTTAGAATCAATTTCTAAAACAGGTATTTCAAGAACTTTTCCAGTTTCTGGGCATATTGGTAAAAAAGGAGAATAGGTTTTCTGTCTTTCTTTGCCTAAAGTTGGGAGAATTATTTCCATAATTTTTTCATAATTTTCTAGAACTAATTTTAGGGTTTCATTAAAATAACCAGACTTGTAGAGTTCTGTAGAACTTTTAAATGAATATTTAAATTTAAAATTATCAAGAAATTGTTTCAACATATTATTATTATGTTCTCCAAAACTACTAAACTTTTCAAATGGATCAGGGACATCTGTTAAAGGTTTGTGAAGATTATTTTTGAGCTTTTCTTGATTTGGAACATTTTCAGGTACTTTTCTAAGACCATCCATATCATCAGAAAATGTAATAATTTCCTTTGGAATATCTGTTAAATGATCAAGAGCGTTGACAATCATTGTTGTCCTTGCAACTTCTCCAAATGTACCTATATGAGGTAGACCACTAGGGCCATAACCAGTTTGTAAAACTATTTTATTTTTTTTTTCTATGTTCGATTTTCTCTCTCTTAATAGCTTTTTAGCCTCAACAAATGGCCAGGCGTTTGTTTTGTCAAAATTTGTTTTGTCTATCACAACTACTTAAATATCCTTAATATCAGCCTTTTTAATAATTCATATAGAGTTGAAATTTATTTACCATAAAATAATGTCCATTCAAAATGTCCAATTATAAAACTGTCTTTTTTACATTAGGGGTTTTGCAAATTATTTTAGGTCTTTCAATGATTGTACCTATTTTGGTTCAATTAATATTTGATCAAATTGATGCAGGATTTATCGGATCAATGATAGTTACTATTGTTTTTGGTTTTTTATTTTTCATTTCTAATTATGATCACGATAAAAAGATAAGCTTGCCTCAAGCTTTTTTACTCACAGCACTTTCATGGTTAAGTATTGCTATATTTGGCTCTTTACCTTTAATTTTTTCTAGTACGGATTTGAGTTTTACAGATGCGTTTTTTGAGAGCATGTCTGGTATTACAACAACAGGATCTACAATTATCACGAATCTAAATGAAACATCTAAAGCGATATTACTTTGGAGAGGAATGTTGCAGTGGTTTGGTGGTATTGGAATAATCGTAATGGCAATCACTTTAATGCCTTTAATGAATATTGGGGGTATGCAACTTTTCAATATTTCATCTAATGATACTTCTGAAAAAATCTTTCCTAAAACTAAAGAAGTTTCTTTGAGATTATTGTCTATATATTCCTTATTAACTTTAACTTGTGCTTTTTTTTATTTTATATTTGGGATGAGTTTTTTTGATAGCATCGTGCATGCTATGACAACAATAGCGACTGGAGGTTTTGCAAATTATAATGAATCTATAGGTTATTTTAACAGCTCGTTAATAGAAATTAATGCAATAATATTTATTATTCTTGGAAGTATACCTTTTATTAGTTACATCAAATACTTAGCTGGAGATAAGAAAATATTTTTCAAAGACACACAAATAAAAACTTTTATAATTTTGGTTATTATTTCAATTCTTTTAATGTTTTTTTATTTATCTGTTATAAATAAAAGCTTAACTGAGATAAGTTTTTTATCTGTTAGCTTTAATATAATTTCTATTTTAACTGGAACAGGATATGCTACAGAAAATTTCAGTAATTGGGGTCAATTTCCATTAGTATATTTCATAATTTTAATGTTCATTGGGGGATGTGCGGGCTCTACAACTTGTGGAATAAAGATTTTTAGAGTTCAAATTTTGTATCAATTTATATCAAATCAGCTGAAAAAAATAATTTATCCTCGAGGAATTTTCAAAATTAAATATCAAAATAATAATGTGGATGAAAAATTTATGGACTCAATTATTTCATTTATATTCCTTTATTTATTAATATTTTTTGTTGTGACTGTGCTTTTATCGCTTGATGGATTAAATTTTATTACAGCAATTTCAGCAGCTGCCACGTCACTTTCAAATGTTGGTCCAGGTTTAGGTGATATTATTGGTCCAAACGGAAGTTTTTCAAGCCTGTCTGATTTTTCTAAATGGGTTCTCAGTGCTGCAATGATACTTGGAAGGTTGGAATTATTTGCAATTCTAGTATTATTTATTCCATCTTTTTGGAGAAAGTATTAATGTTTGAAAAAAAACAGACCTGGTCGGAATCTATTTTAGTTTACAGGGATATTCGAATGCTAAGAATATTACTTCTTGGTGCAATTAGTGGATTTCCTTGGGTTTTAATTGCCAGCAGTTTGAGTCTTTGGCTAAAAGAAGAGGGTTTAAGTAGATCAACAATTGGATGGGCAGGTTTAATATTTGGAGTGTACGCCTTTAATTATTTGTGGGCACCAATAATTGATAGAATACAAATTCCATTTTTAACAAAAAGATTAGGGCATCGACGAGGCTGGATCGTCCTTATGCAAATTATAATTTTATTTAGTTTAATTGTTTGGAGTTTTATTAACCCTACAGAAAATTTGGCGTTACTAATTAGCGTTGGATTAGTTATAGCAATTGCTTCGGCTACACAAGATATTACTGTTGATGCGTTGAGAATTGAACAAATCAATGCTGATGAAGGAAAATCTATGGCAGCAGGTGCTGCTATGGCTGTAGTTGGATGGTGGACAGGATATAAGTTAGGTGGTGTTATAGCATTGTTTACTGCCGAGTTTTTTCAAAACATTGGAATTAAAGATTACTGGCAAACTACTTTTTTAATTCTTGGTGTTGTAGTAATCCTGATGAATATAGGTTTAATGTTCATACACGAGCCTATAACAACAGATAGGCAAATCAAACAAAAAGAAACAGACGAAATAATACAATCAAAACTCGGATCAAATAATGTAATAACAAAATTTATAGCTTATATTACAGGTACAATAGGAGGTCCAATAATTAGTTTCTTCAAAAAAAATGGTTTCTCAATTGCAGTTGGAATCCTTGGCTTTGTATTTCTTTTTAAAATTGGAGAAGCCTTTCTTGGAAGAATGTCCATAGTTTTTTATAAAGAGGTTGGATTTTCAAAAGGTGAAATAGCGATATACTCTAAAACTCTAGGATGGATAACGACAGTTGTATTTACATTATTAGGTGGAATATTTGCTATGAGAGCTGGCACAATAAAAACAATGTTTGTTGCAGGTGGATTTATGGCAGCAACAAATTTATTATTTGCTGCTCTCGCGTGGTCAGGAAAATCTGAGTGGTTGTTTGCTTTAGCGGTTATCGCTGATGATATATCTGCAGCATTTGCAACTGTTGCTTTTGTAGCCTTTATCTCTCTTTTAGTGGATAGGACTTATACCGCTACACAGTATGCACTTCTAGCTTCAATTGGAACTGCAGGAAGAACGACCCTTGCTTCTTCATCCGGTGCTTTAGTTGATTGGCTAAATGGAGACTGGGGAACCTTTTTTATAATTACCACTTTAATGGTTATCCCATCTTTAATTTGTTTATGGTTTATAAGGAATAAAATTAAAATTGGTGCAAAATAATTTTTTTTTAAAAGAGCCTTTTGTTGATATATTAGAGGAACCAAAGAAGAACTCTAATATTAGCTCTCAACTTATCTACGGTGAGAATTTTAAAATAATTAGTATAAAAAAAAATTATTTTAAAATAAAGACTTCATATGACAAATATTCAGGCTTTATAAAAAAAGTTGATAGCTACAAAAAATTCAATCCAACTCACAAAGTTGGAATTTTAAAGGCTAGAATTTATTTGGGTAATAAAAGAGAAAAATCAAATAAGTTTTTACCATTTGCGAGTAAAGTACAAATTTTAAAAAGAAATCAAAATTTCATTATGTATAAAAAAGATAAATGGCTAAGGTCAAAAGATATATTTCCAATTCAAAAAAAAAATACTGATTTTGTAAAAATATTTAAGAGTTTTCTAAATTGTAAATATAAATGGGGTGGAAAAACATTCGAAGGAATTGATTGTTCAGCTCTATTACAAATATTTTATAAATTTAATAATAATTTTTTTCCAAGAGATACGATTGATCAAGTTAAATTAAAAAAAGGTGTGGGATCCAAAAAAAAATTTAAAAAAGGTGATATTATTTTTTGGAAAGGACATGTTGCTATATGCATCAATACAAATGATCTTATTCACGCTTATGGTCCAAAAAAAAGAGTGATCATAATGCCAATTAAAAAAACGATAAAACTAATTAAAGAAACTGCGAAATTAGATGTAAAGAAGGTAACAAGGATCTGAATTATTCTCGACCAAAATCTGGTTTAGAAATATCTTGTTTTTGAGAAATTATTTGTTTTCTTACTACTTTCGAATTGATTAATTTTTTTATTATCTTTGAATTTTCTTTCTTACTTATATTCTTCTTAAAATCTTTTAAATTTTTCATAAAAAGATTTATTGCTTCAATCATATTAGTTTTATTCTCGAAAAATATATCTCTCCACATTATTTCGTTGGATGCAGCAATTCTTGAGAAATCTCTTAATCCACCAGCACTAAATTTAATCAAATTTTTATTCTTTTTTTTCTGAAAATCCTGAGCAGTTTTTATTAAATTGTAAGCAATCAAGTGAGGTAGATGGCTAGTGACTGAAAAAATTTTATCATGTTCATCAGGGTTCATAATAATTATTTTAGATCCTAAAGATTTCCAAAATCTCTCTACTTTTTTTTGTTTTAGAACATTTTTATCTTTTATTATTATGCACCACTTATTTTTGAACAAATTAGCATTACCATATTTGGGCCCACTAACTTCGGATCCTGAGATAGGATGACTCATTACCCAATCAAGATTTTTTGATAATTTTTTTTTTTTTAAAGTAATTAGATTTTTTTTTGTTGAACCAACATCAGTTATAATTGAATTATGATTAAGATTTTTATTTAATGACGAAAAAAATTTAGGATATTCACTCATAGGAGTGCTTAAAATCACAAGATCAATTTTATTTAAATCTTTATCTAACCTTGTTAAAAATTTAATTTTTTTGTTAAATTTTTTAATAATAGATTTATATTTTTTAGATTTTTCAAATACGAAAAAATTTTTAGAAATTTTTTTTTGTATTGAAGCCTTTAATATTGATGAGCCTATCAATCCACAACCAATAATAAGAATATTATTAAACATTTTTAAAAATTGTATTCATTCTTTTAAGGAATATTTGGTTTTCTTTTGTGTTGCCAATTGTAAGTCTTAGACAATTTTTTATTCCATATGAATTCATTTCTCTTAGTATAATTCCATATTTCTGTAATTTTTTTAAAGTTGTATCTGCGGTAAATTTTGCTTTTTTGAAATCTAATAAAAAGAAATTTCCAGATATTTTGTTTGTACCAATATTATATTTTAGCATCTCATTTTTAATTTTTTTGCACCATTTAAGATTATGTATTACTGACTTTTTAACAAATTTATTGTCTTTAAGTGATTCAACAGCACAAATTTGAGCAAATTTATTTACGTTAAAAGGTGGTTTAATTTTATATAATTCTTTAATTATAGATTTATCACCATATCCCCAGCCTATCCTTAATGAAGCTAGACCATAGATTTTTGAAAATGTTCTTAAAATAAATACATTTTTAGAGTTTTTAAATAACTCAATTCCAGATTTGTAATCCTTATTCTTCATATATTCAAAATATGCATCATCAACAACCAATAAAATATTTTTATTTAATCTTCTCCTTAAGTCTAATAGCTCGTTTTTCGTTAAATAAGTGCCTGTTGGATTATTTGGATTTGCAATAAAAACAATTTTTGTTTTTTTTGATGTCTTTTTAAGAATTTCTTTAACTGAAACTTTAAAATTAATTTCTTTAGCTAATTTTACATTTGCTCCAACGATTTTGGAGTAGATCCTATACATGAGGAAACTGTACTGAGGAACAACAACTTCATCATTTTCTCTAAGGAACAATTGACAAAGCATTTGAATTACTTCGTCAGAACCAGAGCCACAAATTATCTTTGATTTATCACAACCGTACTTCTTTGATATTTTTTGTGTTAACTCCGAAAATTTACTATCTGGATATTTTGATATATCAAATTTAGACTTAACAATTTTTTCGACATTTTTACTGACACCTAAAGCAGATTCATTTGCAGATAACTTAATAATATTTTTATTACCAGCCAATAAGGATTTTCCTGGTTTGTAACTCTGTAATTTTATGTTTTTAAATCTTAGTGCTGTCATAGTAAATATTTCATTATAAATAGTCTTTTAACTAGATAAAACAATAATTAATTGAGCAATATTTGACATATAAATTCCTTTGAAGTAAAAGCTGCATGCGCTGATTTATACTGAATTGCGAGCGCTATAAAAAAACCGCTAAAATGTTTTTTTTCTCACAATTCAATCAGTACAATTATTATGAATAAGAATATTGATACAAAAAAAATAATTATATCAAATCCCCTTAAGTTAGATTGTGGTAAGGAAATTAATAACTTTCCAATAGCATATGAGACATATGGGGAATTAAACAGTGAAAAAAGTAATGCAATATTAGTTTTCCATGCTTTGACTGGAGATCAGTATGTTTCTGGAAAAAACCCAATAACTAATAAAGATGGTTGGTGGAGTTATGTTGTTGGAGAAAATAAGCCAATAGATACTAATAAATTTTTTGTGATTTGTGCAAACGTTATTGGAGGCTGCATGGGATCTTATGGACCTAGCACTATAAATGAGTCCACTGGCAAACAAATAGGAACTGATTTTCCAATTATAACTATTAACGACATGGTTAACGCTCAATATGAGCTAATTAAATATTTAGAAATTGAAAAACTTTTTGCTGTAGTAGGTGGTTCAATGGGTGGAATGCAAGTGCTACAATTTGTTGCCAATTTTCCAGATAAAGCAAAACTCGCAATACCGATTGCTTGTACATCTAGTCACTCGGCACAAAACATAGCGTTTAATGAATTAGGAAGACAAGCAATTATGGCTGACAGTAAGTGGGAAAATGGATTTTATAGTAATTACAAATTAAATCCTGACAAAGGTTTAGCAGTAGCAAGAATGGCAGCACATATTACTTATCTTTCTGAAAAAGGATTGCAGGAAAAATTTGGAAGAAAATTGCAAGATAGGGATAGCCTAAGATATGGATTTGAGGCAGATTTTCAAATTGAGAGTTATCTTAGATACCAAGGATCTGTGTTTGTTGATAGATTTGATGCTAATAGTTATCTATATATAACTCGTGCAATGGATTATTTTGACTTATCCAAACAGTACAAAGGAAATTTATCTGATGCATTCAAAAAAACTAAAACAAAATTTTTTGTAATATCATTTACATCAGATTGGTTGTATCCAACATCGGAGAATAGAGAAATAGTTATAGCATTAAATTCTATTGGTGCAGATGTCGGATTTGTTGAAATAGAATCTGATAAGGGACATGACTCATTTTTGCTTGATGTTCCAAGTTTCCTAAAGACACTTGGCGATTATATTAATTCAACCTACAAAATTATAAATGAAAGAAGAATTTAATATTATATCTAATTTGATAGAGAAAAATACTAGAGTTCTCGATGTTGGTTGTGGCAATGGAGACTTAATGAAATTTTTACAAGAAAACAAAACTAAAGATATTCGTGGATTAGAAATTTCTAAAGAAAAAGTTCAAAATTGTTTATCAAAAGGATTAACTGTTATAGAAGGGAATGCTGAAAGCGATTTAAAACAATTTCCTAAATCGTCTTTTGATTAC
Organism: uncultured Pelagibacteraceae bacterium; assembly: GCA_902595635.1. Lineage (GTDB taxonomy): Bacteria > Pseudomonadota > Alphaproteobacteria > Pelagibacterales > Pelagibacteraceae > Pelagibacter. Next base: position 154,293 of record CACJQT010000001.1, read on the forward strand.
GTTATTCTAAGCCAAACATTACAAGCATTTCTGAATCCTGAATTAGTAATTAATGAATTACTTAAAGTAGGAAAAAAAGTAATTGTTACCATACCTAATTTTGGTTACTGGAGAGTTAGACTACAATTATTGTTCAAAGGCACGATGCCTGTAACGGAAAATTTACCTCATGAGTGGTACAATACACCAAATTTACATATGTGCACAATTAAAGATTTTTATAATTTTTGCAGTACTAAGAATATTAAAATATTTAAGTCTATTGCTTTAAAAAAAAGTCGAATTTCAGAAATAAACAAATCAAATTTAAATTATAAAAATCTTGACTCTCACTTAGGTATATTTTTAATAGAAAGTTAAATGAAAGTAGAAATTATTAAGTGTCTGGAGGATAATTTTTCTTACATTTTAATTAATGAAGCTAATAGAAATTGTTGTGTTATTGATCCTGGTGAAGCAGATCCAATTATAAATTATTTAGAAAGAAATAAGTTAAATTTAAAATATATATTAAATACACATCATCATAATGACCATGTTGGTGGGAATGAGGAATTAAAAAAAAAATTTGATGCAAAAGTAATAGGTTATATTGGAGATAAAAGTAGAATACCTCAAATTGATATTTGCTTAAATGATGGTGAAATTTGGAAAGAAGATATTTTTGAAGCAAAAATATATCATGTCCCAGGTCATACAATAGGTCATATCTGTTTTCATTTTTTTAAAAATAAATTAATTTTTACAGGAGATACTTTATTCTCTTTAGGATGTGGAAGAATTTTTGAAGGAAGTTATGAGCAAATGTATAATTCATTACAAGTTTTAAAAAATTTAGATAAAGATACAAAAATTTATTGCGGACATGAGTATACTTTAAAGAATTCTGAATTTTGTTTAGCACAAGATTCCAATAACAATGAATTACTAAACAAAATTAAAGAAATTAAAGAAAAAATTAAACAAGGTAAAACTAGTATGCCATCGACAATTGGTGAGGAACTTAATTGTAACATTTTTCTTAAGTCAAACGATCTAGAAAATTTCAAAAAATTGCGGGATTTAAAGGATAATTTTTAAGTTATTAAACTTGACTATAATACAACCCGGACTATATTGCTCACTATAAAAATTAGGGCTAACTATGTCATTCGCAGTAATTCAAACAGGTGGTAAACAATATAAAGTTAAAGCTGGAGAGATTCTTAAAATTGAAAAACTTGAAGATTCAAAAGAAAATTCAAAAATAGAATTTAATGAAATACTAGCTTACGGAGATGATAAAAATTTAGAGTTAGGGGAGCCAACTATTAGTGGAGCTAAAGTTGAAGCTGAATTAATAAAAAATGGAAAAAATAGAACAGTTCTTATTTTTAAAAAAAGAAGAAGGCAAAATTCGAGAAGAAAAAATGGTCATAGACAAAAATTTACAATGGTAAGAATAAGTAAAATTTATTCAAAAGATGGTAAAGTTATTTCTGAAGCAGAAAAAAGAAAAGGAATACCATCAAAAAAAACAGTTGAAACTAAGGAAGCAGCTAAATAAAAAGTAATTTATGGCAACGAAAAAAGCAGGTGGATCGTCAAGAAACGGAAGAGATAGTGCAGGTCGTAGACTGGGTGTGAAAAAATATGGTGGCGAGATGGTTGTACCTGGCAACATTATTGTAAGACAAAGGGGAACTAAAATATTTCCTGGAGAAAATGTAGGCATGGGTAAAGACCATTCGATTTTTTCAGTTGTTAAAGGTAAAGTAGAGTTTAAAAAATCAAAATCTGATAGAACTTACGTTTCTGTAAAGCCCAATTAATAGATACAACATTCACATAGTTGTTATATGAAATTTCTAGATCAAGTTAAGATATATGTAAAAGCTGGCAACGGAGGGTCAGGATCTCCAAGTTTTCGTAGGGAAAAATTTGTAGAGTTTGGTGGCCCTGATGGCGGCGATGGAGGAAAAGGAGGATCTGTAATTCTTATAAGTGAAAGAAATCTTAATACTTTGATTGATTACAGGTATCAACAACACTTCAAAGCTGAAAGAGGAAAGGATGGCAGCGGAAAAAACAAAACTGGCAAAGGTGGTGAAGATTTATATTTAAAAGTACCTTTAGGAACACAAGTATTTGAAGAAGATAATAAAACACTTATTTATGATTTTAAAAGTCAGAAAGAGGAATTTTTAGTAGCAAGTGGAGGTAAAGGAGGATTTGGAAATACAAGGTTTAAGTCCTCAACCAATAGAGCCCCAAAGAAATTTACAAAAGGGGGTCAAGGAGAAGAATTTTGGATTTGGCTTCAACTAAAAACAATCGCTGATATCGGTATCATAGGATTACCCAATGCTGGAAAATCCAGCTTGCTTGCATCAATGACTAGTGCAAATCCAAAAATAGCAAACTATAAATTTACTACAATTAATCCAAATCTTGGAGTTGCTAGTTATGATGACAAAGAAGTTACTTTAGCAGACATACCAGGCTTAATTGAGGGCGCTCATACAGGAACTGGTCTTGGGATAAAATTTTTAAAACATATAGAGAGGTGCAAAACTTTGCTGCATTTAATAGATATAACACAAGATGATTTATTTATTTCTTACAATCAAGTCAGAAAAGAATTATCAAAATACAGTAAAGATTTAGTTAAAAAAAAAGAAATAGTAGTTTTAAATAAAACTGATTTAATAGATGAAGAGGAAAAAAAAGAGAAGATAAAAAAACTTAAGAATAAATTAAAAAAAAATATCTTTTTAATGTCAACAATGGATAAAAAGTCAGTATCAGATATAAAGTCAAAGTTGGTAAACTATGTACCTTAAGGACTCCAAAACAGTAGTAATAAAAATAGGTTCATCTTTATTAATAAATGACAATAAAATTATTAGAGAAAAATGGCTTTTGGAATTTGCTAAAGATATTAAAGAGTTACAAAAACTTAAAAAGAACGTTGTTATAGTAAGTTCTGGAGCAATTGCTTTAGGGTGTAAAAAATTACAATTAAATAAAAAAACTTTAAAGCTTGATAAAAGCCAAGCTGTTGCATCAATTGGACAAATAGAATTAATGAATCTTTTTAAAAAGACATTTAGCTCAAATAAAATAAATATTTCTCAAATTCTAATTACTTTAGAAGATACTGAACAAAGAAGAAGAGCTATAAATGCTAAAAGAACTTTCGAAAACTTATTTGATCTTAATTTTGTACCTGTTGTTAATGAAAATGATAGTATTGCAACTTCTGAGATTAAATACGGAGATAATGACAGATTAGCATCAAGAGTTGCACAAATATCAGGTGCAGATTGCTTAATATTATTGTCTGATGTTGATGGATTGTATTCTAAAAACCCAAAAATTCATAAAAATGCTAAATTGATTAATGAAATAAAAAATATTGATTCTAAAATTGAAAATTTTTCAAGTAAAAGCACAAGTGAGTATGGTACTGGTGGAATGAAAACAAAAATTGATGCTGCAAAAGTATGTCAAGTCTCGGGTTGCTATATGGCTATTGCAAATGGTTTAATTAAAAGACCAATTAAAAATATACTGGAATATAATTCTGGGACATGGTTTTTGCCAAAAGTATCTAAATTAGATGCAAGGAAAAAATGGATAATTAGCTCTATATCTCCAAAAGGAGAAATTATTATAGATGATGGTGCTTTAAATGCTTTAAAAAATGGAAAAAGTTTATTAGCTGCAGGTATTAGAAAAGTTTCAGGAAAATTTGTTAAAGGTGATCATGTTAGAATTTTAGATAAAAATAACAAAGAATTTGCTAGAGGGTTGAGCAGTTTTACATCTGATGAGATATCCAAAATAAAAGGAGAACATTCTAACAAAATTAGTAATCTTTTAGGCTATGTTACAAAGTCTGAAGTTATTCATAAAGATGATATGGTTAAAATTTAATGAGTAAACTACTTAAAAAAATTGGATTAAATTCTAGAAAAGCTTTGAATTCAAGTATTAGTCCAAAAAAAAAGAATAAAGTTTTAAAAGATTTTGTAAAATTAATTGAGATTAATAAGAATAAAATTATTAGTGAAAATAAGAAAGATATTTTTTATGCAAAAAGAAAAAGATTAAAAGAAAACTTAATTCAAAGACTCGCTCTTAATAATAATAAATTAAAAAGTATAATTGACTCTGTTAAAACTATTACTTCTTTTAAAGATCCAGTTAATCAAGTAACTTCCAAATGGAAAAGGCCAAATGGACTTGAAATTAGAAGAGTTACAATACCAATAGGAGTTATAGGTGTAATATTTGAAAGTAGACCCAATGTTACTTCAGATGTATCATCACTATGTTTTAAATCTGGAAATGCTGTTGTATTAAGAGGTGGTTCTGAAGCCTACAATAGTAATAAAATTTTAGTAAATTTATTTAGGAAAGCTCTAAAAAAAAATAAAGTAAACGAAAATTACGTTCAGTTTATAAACAACAAGAGCAGAAAACTCGTTGATTATTTATTATCAAAAATGGAAAACTCCATTGATGTTATAATACCACGAGGTGGAAAAAATTTAGTAAAAAAAGTTAAACAACTTTCAAAGGTGCCGGTTATTGGTCATTTGGAAGGAATTTGTCATACATATATTGATAAAGAGGCAGAGGATAATATGGCAAACAAAATAGTGTTAAACGCTAAGTTGAGAAATACTAGTATATGTGGTGCAACTGAAACTCTCTTAATACATAAAAGTAAATCGAAATCAGTGAATTTAATTTTAAATTCACTGGCTAAAAGCGGTTGTAAAATTTTAGCTGATAGAAAAATAAGCAAATTATTTAATGGCAAAACATATCCTGCAAATAATAATACTTGGTCAAAAGAACATCTCTCACCCATTATTTCAGTTAAATTAGTGAATGATGTCAAAGAAGCAGTTGCCCATGTCAACAAATATGGAACTATGCATACAGATGCAATAGTAACCAAAAACAAAAATACAGCAAAATTCTTTATTAAGAATGTAAAAAGCTCTATTGCTATTCAAAATTCATCAACACAATTTGCTGACGGAGGTGAATTTGGATTTGGTGGAGAGGTTGGTATTTCAACAAACACCTTACCACCAAGAGGTCCTGTCGGTTTAAATCAGTTAGTAAGTTATAAATATGAAGTTTATGGTTCGGGACAAATTAGAAAATAAAAAGATTGGTATACTCGGTGGGTCGTTTGATCCAGCACATGTTGGTCATGTAAGAATTTCTAAATTAGCAAAAAAAAATTATGATTTGAGCCAAGTTATATGGGCTATAACAAAACAAAATCCATTTAAAAAAAATAATCCAAATAATCTATCTAAAAGAACAGCTTATGCAAAAAAAATTAATAAAAATAATAAATTTATAAAAATTAAATGTTTTGAAGAAATAATAAAATCAAATCGTACAGTAGATTTAATTAAATATTTAAAAAAAAAATTTAAACATTCAGAAATATTTTTTTTAATGGGGGCAGATAATCTAATAAATTTTCATAAATGGAAGGGGTACAATTCAATAACTAAAATGTGCAAAATATTGGTATTTGATCGAAATGGATACAAATCAAAGGCTTTTAGATCTAAATCATTTAAGAAATATAATAAAAAATCAGTTGAATTTATAAAGTTTAATAAAGTCAATATTTCATCTTCTCAATTAAGAAAAATTTGATACTCTAAATTTAATTAATGGAAAAAATATCAGCTCTTAAAGATGAAATAATCAAAACGCTTGATATTAATAAAGCCTTAGACATAGTTTCAATAGATCTCGAAGGAAAATCATCAGTTGCAGACTTCATGATTATAGCCAGCGGTACATCATCAAGACATATTCAAGCTTTATCTGAACAAGTTTTTGAAAAATTAAAAATTAACGGTGTAAATAATTGTAAAATTGAAGGAAAAGATAGCAATGATTGGAAGCTTGTGGATGGGATCGATTTAATTGTTCATATTTTCAATCCTGAGAAAAGAAAATTTTATGAATTAGAAAAAATGTGGTCAGAATTAATTCCTAAAGAAAAACTGATCATATGAAAAAAGTATACTTAATAACTTCTTTATTTTTTTTCATATTTACAAATCCAATTTTGAGTAATGAAAACGATATTTACAAAAAAATTGATTTATTCAGTGAAGTCTTGGATAAAATTAATAAAGAATATGTTGATGAAGTAAATCAGAGTGAAGCAATGGATGCTGCTATAAATGGTGTTTTGCAATCTTTGGATCCTTATTCAGCATATATGTCTCCAGACTCGTTTAAAGATATGCAAACTGAGACTAGCGGAGAATTTGGAGGATTGGGCATTGAAGTCGGTATGGAGGCTGGTGTCGTAAAAGTAATTTCTCCAATTGATAACTCACCAGCTGAGGAGGTTGGTGTAAAAGCTGGAGATTACATCGTTAAAATTGATGATATTCAAGTTCAAGGAAAAACTCTTTCTGAAGCTGTAGAATTGATGAGAGGCCCAGTTGGAACTGATATAGAGATTACTGTTAGAAGAAGGGGAGAAAGAAAAGCACTTATATTTACAATTACAAGAGAAATAATACAAGTTGCATCTGTAAAGTCAGAAATTAAAGATGATCAAACAGCTTATATAAGATTAACATCATTCAATGAGAATAGTAGTAAACAAATAAAAAATAAAATCAAAGAATTTAAGAAAAATAAGAAAATTAAAAATTACATATTAGATTTAAGAAACAATCCTGGTGGATTGTTATCTCAAGCAATAAAAATTTCAGATTATTTTTTAGAAAATGGAGAAATAGTTTCAACAAAAAGTAAAAGAAAGTATGAAAATAGAAAATGGTTTGCAAAAAAAGGAGATATTATTGATGGAGAAACAATGGTTATTTTGATTAATTATGGATCTGCATCAGCATCTGAAATTGTTGCAGGAGCAATACAAGATCACAAAAGAGCAATATTAGTAGGAGAGAGTACATATGGAAAAGGGTCAGTTCAGTCAATTATTCCTTTAGAAAATGAAGGTGCCATAAGACTTACTGTTTCTAAATATTATCTCCCATCAGGTAAATCGATTTCAAGAGTAGGTGTAAATCCAGATATAGTTATTGCTGAAGGTTCAGATGAATTTAGAATAAATACAGATACTGATAACCAGTTGGAATTTGCTCTTAAATTATTAAATGGTTAAGAATGAAAGAAAAATTTCAAAACCTCCCATTAAGAAATGGTGTAGGCATCGCAGTCTTAAATAAAGAAAATAAGATATTTGTGGCAAAAAGAATTGATAATCCTGCTGATTTTTGGCAGATGCCTCAAGGCGGTATTGATGAAGGTGAAAATTATTTTGATGCAGCGTTGAGGGAACTTAAAGAAGAAACAAGCATAAAGACAGTAGAATTAATTAAAGAAATAAGCAAATACACAACTTACGATCTTCCTGATCGCCTCTTAGGAATTATTTGGAAAGGAAAATATAAAGGCCAAAAGCAAAAGTGGTTTATTGTAAAGTTTAATGGAGATGAAAATGAAATTAACATTAAAACTAAACATCCTGAGTTTTTAGATTGGAAATGGATAGATATTAAAGATTTAACAACTAAAGTTGTAGATTTTAAACTTCATGTTTACCAAGAAATTCAAAAAGAACTAGAAAAAGTAGTTAATTAATACTTATAGATTTTAGAACTTCGACTTTGTGGTTTAAAAGAAATCTTTTTTGATCATCGATATTATCTTTTGATAATTCTGCTTCAGCACTGCTTATCGATTCAGATACAAAATTTTTATCAGCATCTTTTAAATCAAAAATTGAACTAGTTAATACAGATAATGTATTGTCTTTAAATTCGACAATTCCATCTTCAACATAGAAACTTTTTTCCTCAGATTCAGAGAATACTCTAATTATACCTGGTTTTAAAAAAGAGATAATTGGAATATGGTCTTTAAGAATACCAATCTCTCCTTCTACAGCAGGTATTACAACCTCAAATACATTATCTTTAGAAAGAAAAGATTGTTCTGGATTAACAATATCTATATTAAAGAGATTACTCATTAAGCAGCTGCATCTTTTGCCATTTTTTCAGCTTTTTCTATTGCTTCTTCTATTGTGCCAACCATATAAAAAGCAGCTTCAGGCAGATGGTCATATTCTCCTTTGCATATTGCGTCAAACCCTTTAATTGTTGACTCTAAATCTACAAGTTTACCTGGAGATCCTGTAAATACTTCAGCCACAAAGAAAGGTTGTGATAAAAATCTTTGAATTTTTCTAGCTCTAGCAACGGTAAGTTTATCATCCTCTGATAGCTCATCCATTCCTAGAATTGCAATAATATCTTGCAAAGATTTGTATGTTTGTAAAATTTTCTGAACAGATCTTGCTACTCGATAGTGTTCATCACCAACAACTCTTGGATCTAAAATTCTAGAAGTAGAATCCAGAGGGTCAACAGCTGGGTAAATACCTAATTCAGCAATTTGTCTTGAGAGTACAGTCGTTGCGTCTAAGTGTGAAAAAGAAGTTGCTGGAGCTGGATCTGTTAAATCATCTGCAGGTACATAAATTGCCTGAACAGATGTAATTGATCCTTTATTAGTTGTTGTAATTCTTTCTTGCAGGTTTCCCATATCTGTTGCAAGAGTAGGCTGATAACCAACCGCTGAAGGAATTCTTCCTAGAAGAGCTGATACTTCTGAACCCGCCTGAGTAAATCTAAAAATGTTATCAACAAAGAACAAAACATCTTGACCCTCTTGATCCCTGAAATACTCTGCCACAGTAAGACCAGTTAAAGCTACTCTAGCTCTAGCTCCTGGAGGCTCATTCATTTGTCCATAAACTAATGCTGCTTTAGATCCAGTTCCCTCTGGCTTGATCACTCCTGACTCGATCATTTCGTGATATAAATCGTTCCCTTCTCTAGTTCTCTCTCCCACTCCAGCGAATACTGAAAATCCACCGTGGGCCTTAGCTATATTATTTATAAGTTCCATTATAATTACAGTTTTTCCAACTCCTGCTCCACCGAACAATCCAATTTTTCCACCTTTGGCATAAGGTGCTAATAAGTCGATTACCTTTATTCCAGTTACTAGAATTTCTGTTTCTGTAGACTGATCATTAAAAGAAGGAGCTTGTCGGTGTATAGGCCAATTTTCTTTAGTAGAAATTTGTCCTTTCTCATCGATTGGTTCACCTATTACGTTTACAATTCGTCCTAATGTTTCTGGACCCACTGGAACTTGAATTGGAGCACCTGTATCTTTTACTTCATCACCCCTTTTGAGTCCCTCTGTACTATCCATAGCAATGGTTCTAACACTTGACTCTCCAAGGTGCTGTGCAACTTCTAAAACTAATCTATTACCTCCATTATCACACTCTAAGGCTGTTAATATTTCTGGCAGTTCTCCATCAAATTTTACATCAACGACTGCACCAATTACTTGTGTTATGTTTCCTTTTTTGCTCATAATTATAAACTTTCTGCTCCTGATATAATTTCAATTAACTCTTTTGTTATTGCTGCTTGACGGCTTCTATTATACTCAATTGTAAGCCTATCAACCAATTCGCCTGCGTTTCTGGTTGCATTATCCATTGCTGTCATCCTCGAACCTTGCTCACTGGCAGAATTCTCTAACATTGCTTTAAATATTTGCGTTGAAATATTTTTCGGCAATAAATTACTTAAAATCTCATCTTCATCTGGTTCAAACTCATAGTCATTATCATTACCAGAATCATCTTTATCATCCTTATCTTCATTAAGTGGAACTATTTGTTGTTCTTGTGGAATTTGTGTAATTACATTTTTAAATTTATTGTAAAATATTGCGCAAACATCAAATTCATTTTTTTCAAATTTTTCAATTATAATTTTTCCTACTTTATCTGCATCAAAGTAATTTATATTTTTTGACTCTTTGAAGGAAATGTTCTCTACAATATAACTTTTATACTGCCTTTTAAGTTGATCATATCCTTTAGATCCAACGGTAATAATCTTTAAAGTTTTATTTTCAGATATTATTTTTTCGAAATAACTTTTTGCTTTTTTAATAATGTTAGTATTAAAACCTCCGCATAAACCTCTATCAGCAGTAAGCACAATACATAAATGAACTTTCTCTTCACCTGTCCCAACCAGTAACTTGGGAGCATTTTCTTTATCTGTTATACTTTTTGAAAGATTTAAGATTACGTTATTCATTTTTTCTGAATAAGGTCTGCCTTTTTCAGCATTCTCTTGTGCTTTTCTCAACTTAGCTGCAGCCACCATTTTCATAGCTTTTGTTATTTTCTGAGTTGATTTAACACTCGTAATTCTTTTTCTGAGATCGTCTAAACTTGGCATTTATAATTATTTAATTCCTTTAATTAATTCTACTAATTGTTTTTCAATGTCTTCCTCAATTTTACCAGTTTTGGCAATAGACTCCATAATCTCAGGCTTATCAGATTTACACTTTTGCAGAACTTTATTTTCAAAGTCGGCTACATCTTTAAGCTCAATATCATCCAAATAACCTTTTACACCACAGAAAATTGATATAACTTGTTCTGCAACTGTCATGGGAGAATATTGTCCTTGTTTTAAAAGTTCAGTTAACTTCGAACCTCTATTTAAAAGTTTTTGTGTAGATGAATCTAAATCAGATCCAAATTGAGCAAAAGCTGCCATTTCTCTGTATTGAGCTAACTCTAGTTTAATTGATCCAGCTACAGATTTCATAGCTTTAGTTTGTGCAGCTGATCCTACTCTAGATACGGATAATCCAACGTTTACTGCTGGTCTTATTCCTTGATTGAATAGTTCAGTTTCTAAAAATATTTGCCCATCTGTTATAGATATTACATTTGTTGGAATATATGCAGAAACATCACCTGCTTGTGTTTCAATAATTGGTAGCGCAGTTAAAGAACCTCCGCCATTTTCATCACTTAATTTAGCAGCTCTTTCTAATAATCTACTATGTAAATAAAATACATCCCCTGGGTATGCTTCTCGCCCCGGTGGTCTTCTTAATAGTAATGACATTTGTCTATATGCGACTGCTTGCTTAGATAAATCATCGTAAATAATTAGAGCATGCATTCCATTATCTCTAAAATATTCTCCCATAGTACATCCTGTATAAGGAGCTAAAAACTGAAGAGGCGCAGAGTCTGAAGCTGTTGCAGAAACTATAGTCGTATATTCCATTGCACCAGCATCCTCTAAAGTTTTTACGATCTGAGCAACCGTTGATCTTTTTTGTCCAATTGCAACATATATACAATAAAGTTTTTTACTTTCGTCGTCTGACTCATTAATTTTCTTTTGATTGATAATTGTATCGATAGCTACTGCCGTTTTACCAGTTTGACGATCTCCAATTATAAGTTCTCTTTGCCCTCTTCCAACAGGAATTAAACTATCAATTGCTTTTAAACCTGTTTGCATTGGTTCACCAACTGATTGTCGTGGAATAATACCCGGAGCTTTAACTTCAACTCTTTTTCTTTCTAAACTTTTATCTAGAGCTCCTTTTCCATCAATTGGATTTCCTAATCCATCAACAACTCTTCCTAAAAGTTGTTTTCCAACTGGTACATCAACAATCGCACCAGTTCTTTTTACAGTATCCCCCTCTTTAATTTCTCTATCATCGCCAAATATAACAACACCAACATTGTCACTCTCTAAGTTTAATGCCATTCCTTTAGAACCATCTGAAAACTCAACCATTTCTCCTGCTTGAACATTATCCAAGCCATAAATTCTTGCAATTCCATCTCCAACAGACAATACTTGTCCGACCTCTGAAACTTCGGCTCTATCGCCAAGTTTTTTTATCTGTTCTTTTAATATTTTTGTTACTTCTGAAGGATTTATTTCCATTTATGCCTCTATCATTTGTTTTTGAATTTGTTGTAGTTTATTTTTAATAGAATTATCTACCATTGTACTTCCTACTTTTAATACCAAGCCACCAATTAAACTTGGGTCAAATTTATAATTTAACTGTATCTTTGCTCCAAAGTTTTGTGATAGCTCTTCTTTAATTTTAGAAATATCTGTTTCATTAAGTTCTTTAGCTGAAAAAAGCTCAGCTTTTATTTCACCTCTAGCTTTCGAACATACCTCAATAAAGTCACTTAAAACTTTTTCTAAATAAAAAAATCTTCTTTTTTGAATTAAAAAAACTAGAAATCTTTTTAGAAGATTATCAAAATTGTTTTTTTCAGAAATTGTTTCAATAACTCTAGTTAAATCCTCAATGCTTGTCGTGGGGTTTTTGATTAAATATCTAAATTCTTCACTTTCATTTATGAGCTTACTTATTGCAACGACTTGTTCCTCTATTTTTGCCAGAGATTTATCTTCGTTAGCCAGCTCAAATAATGCTTGAGCATAACTGTTATTAGAAGTTATTGATATTTTATTTTCGCTCAATTTATACTCTCAATTGTGAAGATGTTTAAAATTTCGCTTAGATAACATACGAATTATCAGTCTTCAAGGCTCAGATTGTGAAAAATGGTAAGATTTAATGGGCTAATTGAAGCTGATAGGGTCAACATCAACTGAAAGTTTCATTCCTTTGGAGAGTTGAAAATCTTTCAATACATCTTTCAATTTTTTCTGAACACTAGATGTTTTTTTTGCCCTTATTAATAGTCTATTTCTGAATTTTTGATTAATTCTATATATTGGAGCGTTTACTGGTCCTAAAATTTTTGCATCTATAGATTTTGATAAAATATTTTTAAGTTTTACAGCATCTATATCAAGTTTTTTTTCATTTGATGAAGATAAAATTAAAGCAATAAATCTTTCGTAAGGTGGTAAATTATTCCTCTTTCTTAAATTTAATTCATTTTCTAAAAATTTAAAAGGATCTTCATTTGTAATTTGATTTATAACTTCTGGTTTTAAGTTGTATGTTTGGAAATAAATATTAGCTGGTTTTCCGGTTCTACCTGCTCTTCCCGATAACTGATGGTAAAGTTGTAAATTTTTTTCAGTGCTCCTAAGATCGTGTCCTTGAGAAGTTAAATCAATGTCTAATACAACAATACAATTCAATTTTGGAAAGTGAAATCCTTTTGATATTAATTGAGTGCCTACAAGAATATCTATTTCACCAGATATAATTTTATTCAATTTATCTTTGCCAGATGCTTTATTCATTGTGTCACTAGAAAAAATTATTGTTTTTTTATTAGGAAAGAGGTTTTTAACTTCCTCTGCAATTTTTTCTACACCAGGTCCACTAAATACAAACTCACAAACATTTCCTTTTTTACAATCTCTATTTAATTTTGATTTATATCCACAGTAATGACACAAAAGAATTTTTTTATTTTTGTGAAATACTAAATTTATAGAACACCTTGGGCATGTAAAAACATTCAAACATTTTTTACATAAAACATAGGGTGCAAAACCTCTTCTATTTATGAAAAAGAGAACTTGATCTTTTTTATTTAAATGTTCTTTTACTTTTTCAAGAGTTTTAAGAGATATAGAACTTTTGGCCGCTAGTTGATTTTGATAAAGATCGATAACATGGTGTTTGGGTAAATTTGCACCTTTATATCGATTAAGTAATCTTGAGTAATTATATTTTTTAATTTTAATATTTTCATATGTTTCGATTGATGGAACTGCAGTTACTAAATTTATTGGAATATTTTCATGTTTAGCTCTTGATATTGCCATATCTCTAGCATTATAGATAATTCCTTCATCTTGTTTATAAGATTGATCGTGCTCTTCATCCACAGTTATCAAACCTAATTTTTTGAATGGCAGAAATAAGGATGATCTTGCTCCGATTACTACTTTAATTTTCCCTGCTGATAATCCATTCCATATAATTTTTCTTTTTTTTGGGCTGACTTTTGAATGCCAAACTGCAGCTTCAAATCCAAAATAAGATTTAAATTTTTTTTCAAATTCATTTGTTAGTCCTATTTCTGGTAATAAAATTAGAGCTTGCAATCCTATATTTATAATTTTTTCAATAGCTTTAAAATAAACTATTGTTTTTCCTGAACCGGTTGTACCTTGAAGTAAATGAACTCTAAAACTGCTATGATTTTTAGATAGCTCTTTATAGGCCTTATCTTGCTCTTCAGAAAGTTGATAACTTTCTTTTTGGCTTGATAGAGCATATTTTAATAGATCGCTGTCATTTTTTATTTTTAAATTTTCGTCATTAATCAAATGTAGTTTTAAACACATTCCTAGGGGTACAAGATTATAATTAGAAAACCACTTTAGAAAATTCATTGTCTTTTTACTTAGTGGTTCAATTTCAATTTTTTCAATTATAGATTTTAATTTAAATTCCTTATTATTCTTTTCTTCAAAAAAATCCCAAATTACACCAATAATTTTTTTCTTACCAAATGGAACTTTTACATAATCTCCTGCTTTTAATTTAATATTACTTTCATATGTAAAAGGATAATCAAATATATTTGGCAACAAAACTGGATATTTCATAAATATTTAATTTTAGTTTTTTTATATCTTAAAAATATATAAATAGATCAAATGAAATATAATTATTACTGGAGAAAATCAGGTTTAAAAAAACCTTATGGGGATAATTTTTTGAGTTTAGTTGAGGAATATAAGCCAAAAAATGTATTGGAAATTGGTGTTTTTTGTGGTGTCACATCAAGAAATATATGTGAATTATTAAAGACAAATTTTGGCAGTGATTTTAGATATTACGGATTAGATTTATTTGGATCTACTAAAACATCAAGTGTAGATGAGATCGAACCTAAATTTCTTGAAAATCAAAAGTTTTCGAATCCACTTAAAACTATCTATTATAATTTCATAAAAAAAGAAAATTTAAATTCAAAGATATCTGTTCAAAATTTTTTAAAGAAATTTTCACAAAATATTGAGCTAATAGAAGGAGACACAAGGGTGACTTTAGAAAAAGTTCCTTTAAGTGAAATTGATTTCGTATTTTTAGATGGAGGACATAGTTACGATACAGTTTTAAGTGATATACAAAAACTTTATGACAACATGAAAAATAATTCTAAAATTGTTTGTGATGATTTTGCAGGTATTACAAAAATTGAAAGTGTTGAGAAAGCAATAAAAGACTTTGCAAATAATAACAAAATAAAACTTGAAGAAAAATTTAAAAGATTTGCTTTATTGAATGTAGAAAAATAATTATTAAGAGTGAATTTGTCTTTTATCTACTGATAATGCTGCTTCTTTTATAGCTTCTGAAAATGTTGGGTGTGCGTGACATGTTCTTGCAATATCTTCTGAACTAGCTCCAAATTCCATTGCGACAGCCATCTCAGCTATCATTTCTCCTGCATGAGGACCAATAATATGCACACCAAGCACTTTATCAGTTGATTGGTCTGCCAAAATTTTTACAAAACCCTCTGGCTCATCAATTGCTTTGGCTCTTGAATTTGCCATAAAAGGAAATTTACCAATTTTATAACTTATGTTTTCTTTTTTTAATTGCTCCTCGCTTTTTCCAACATATGCAACCTCGGGAGATGTATAAACAACTCCAGGAATAATATCATAATTAACATGACCTGATTGGCCTGCTATTAATTCTGCAACTGCAATTCCTTCCTCTTCAGCTTTGTGAGCTAACATTGGGCCATCAATAACATCACCTATTGCATAAATATTTTTAACATTTGTTTCAAAATTTTTATTTACTTTAACTCTTCCTTTTTCATCTAACTTTACACCAACTTTGTCTAAATTTAAGTTTTTAGTATAAGGTCTTCTACCTACAGAAATTAAAACAACATCAACATCATGTTTAACTTTTTGGCCATCATTTTGTGAAGTCTCAACTGTCACACCGTTAGAGTTTTTAGTTATTTTATCAACTTTAGTATTAAGGTTAAATTTTATACCTTGCTTCTTTAGTATTTTCATAAATTCATTTGAAATATCTCGATCCATTCCAGGCGTGATGTGATCTAAAAATTCAACGACTGTGACTTCAGTGCCAAGTCTTGACCAAACTGATCCCATTTCCAATCCTATATATCCACCACCAACAACAATCATTTTATTGGGGAGTTTGGGAATAGATAGGGCTCCAGTTGAAGAAAGAATTCTCTCTTCGTCAAAATCTACTCCAGGCAATGAAACTGGCTCAGATCCTGTGCTGATTATTGTTTTATCAGTTTGAATTATTTTAGTGCCTTCAGAGCCTTCAATTTTTATTGATTTTTCATTCTCAAATGAACCTTTGCCTTTAAAATAAGTGACTTTGTTTTTTTTGAATAAAAATTCAACTCCTTTAGTCAAAACTGTAACGGCTTTATCTTTATTTTTCATCATTTTATCTAAGTTGAGTTTTATTTCTCCAGTCTCGATTCCAATCTTTTCAAAATTTTTAGCACTGTGAAATTTTTCAGATAAATTAAGCAAACTTTTTGATGGGATACATCCAATATTTAAACATGTACCCCCTAAAGATCCTCTAGACTCTATGCATGCTGTTTTAAGTCCAAGTTGAGACAATCTAATTGCACAAACATATCCACCAGGGCCACCACCGATTACTGTAACATCAAATTTTTCTGACATATTATAAATTTAAAAATAACCTTCTTGGATCTTCTAAGTTTTCTTTTACAGTTTTTAAAAAACTTACAGATTCTTTTCCGTCAATTATTCTATGATCATAAGACAATGCTAAAAACATTACAGGTCTAGCCTTTATCTCACCATCAACAACAACAGGTCTTTCAACGATATTATGCATTCCGAGAACTGCTGATTGCGGAGGGTTTAAAATAGGAGTAGATAACATTGATCCATACACACCTCCATTGCTAATTGTAAATGTTCCACCTTGAAGATCCTCTATAGTAAGACTACCATTTTTTGCTTTGTCTGACAGATCTTTTATATTTTTTTCAATGTCCGCAAAAGACATTTCATCGGCATTTTTTAATACTGGAACTACTAATCCTTTTTCAGTTCCGACTGCAAAGCTCACATTATAATAATTTTTGTAAACCATTTCATCATTTTCAACTTCAGCATTTATTGCAGGAAATAATTTTAATCCTACTATACAAGCTTTCACAAAAAAGGACATGAAGCCAAGTTTAATTCCATAACTATTTTGGAAATCTTCCTGGTTATCTTTTCTCATTGAGATTATATTTGACATATCAACCTCATTAAATGTTGTGAGCATAGCAGCATTGTTTTGAGCCTCTTTTAAACGTTTAGCAATCGTTTGTCTTAGTCTTGACATTTTGATTCGTTCTTCTTCACCATATTGAATTTTTCTTTCATTAGGTTGAGGGTTAGCTCCCATTAAACTTATTAAATCACCTTTTAAAATTCTTCCATCTTTACCTGTCCCTTTTACTTCATCTAAATTAATTTTATTTTCAACAACCATTTTTCTTACAGCAGGAGAAAGTGTTTTATTTTGTTTAATAGGCTTGGTTTCTTCAACTTCATCAGTTAATACCAATGGTTCTTCATCAAGCAATAAAGGTTCTTGAGTTTTTTTTGTATCTTTTTTCTTTTCGATTTCTAAATTTATTACATTATTTTTTTCAACGTTTCCTTTAACCGGCTCAGCTTCCTTTTCTTCTTTAAGAACACTACCTTCTGAAATCATTCCTAATACAGTTCCAACTTCAACTGTATCACCATCTTTTGAGTTGATCTCTGATATAACACCACTCGCAGGTGCAGGAACTTCTAAGTTTACTTTGTCAGTTTCCAATTCTACTACAGCTTCATCAGCAACTACGTTATCACCCTTTTTCTTTAACCATTTCGTAACCGTAGCCTCTGTAATACTTTCTCCCAAAACTGGAACTAATATTTTTTCACTCATTTATTCAAATACTTTATTTATAATTTCTTGTTGTTCAGAATTATGTCTTCTTGCATAACCTGTAGCAGGTGTAGCATCTGGACTTCTTCCAATGTAAGAAATTGCACTGTTTTTAGCCTTAATAGTCTCTAATGTCCATTGTATATAATCTCTAACAGCAAACCAAGCACCCATATTTTTAGGCTCCTCTTGGCACCAATAAAATTTTGCATTTTTTGCAAATGGTTTTAGCTCTTTAACCAAACTTTTTGCAGGGAAGGGATATAGTTGTTCAATTCTATACAAAATCACATCATTGGTTTTTAGTTTCTCTCTTGCCGCAAGAAGATCAAAGTAAATTTTTCCAGAGCATAATATCACTTTTCTGATTTTTTTGTCGTCTTTTAACTTAATAAACCCTTTTTGCTTTATATCTCTAGCATGATCCCATAGCACTCTATGGAAAGAATTTTGTTTACTAAAATCTTCCAAATTTGATACACAATATTTATTTCTTAAAAGTGACTTAGGCGTCATTATGACTAAAGGTTTTCTAAAATCACGGTGCATCTGTCTTCTTAAAGCATGAAAATAATTTGCAGGTGTAGTGCAATTCATAACTTGTAAATTATCATTTGCACATAATTGTAAAAATCTTTCTAATCTCGCAGAGGAGTGCTCTGGGCCTTGTCCTTCATAACCATGGGGTAATAACATAACCAGTCCTGAGGCTCTTTTCCACTTTCTTTCACCAGATGATATAAATTGATCAATAATTACTTGAGCACCATTTGCAAAATCACCAAATTGAGCTTCCCAAATTGTCAATGTATTCGGTTCTACTAAACTGTATCCATATTCAAATCCTAAAACTGCAAGTTCAGATAAAAAACTATCTACAATTTCAAAATTTTTTTGGTTATTAGATATATTGTTTAAAGGTATGTACCTTGAATTATCGATTTGATTTCTTAAAACTGAGTGTCTTTGACTAAAAGTGCCTCTACCAGAATCCTGACCTACTAACCTTACTGGATAACCTTCAACTAATAATGAACCAAATGCCAAAGACTCAGCAGTTGCCCAATCAATACCTGAGCCTTCATCAATAGTTTTTTTTCTATTTTCCATAATTTTTGTTATGGTTTTGTGAATATTTTTATTAGTTGGAAAAACGTGTATTCTGTCAGAAATATTATTTAAAATTTTCAAATCTGATCCAGTTAAACCTCTTTTGTCTTTACCTCTTTCGGGTTTATATCTCGACCAAGTTCCCTCAAACCATCTAATTTTAGGTTTATAATCTTTTGCATTTTTAAATTGATCATCTAATAAATTTTTAAAATCAACAATTTGTTGATCTAAATCTTGTTTCGAAAAAAGTCCTTCATTTACAAGCTTTTCACCATATATTTTAATCGTAGACGGATGAGATCTAATTTTTTTGTACATAAGTGGTTGGGTGAAAGATGGCTCATCTCCCTCATTATGTCCAAATCTTCTGTAACATATTAAATCAATTACAACATCGCGATTGAATTTTAATCTAAATTCAGTTGCTATTCTAGTTGCGTAAACTACAGCTTCAGGGTCATCTCCATTAACATGGATGATTGGAGCATCAACCATTTTACCTACGTCAGAAGGATAAGGGGAAGATCGCGCAAATCTAGGACTTGTTGTAAATCCAATTTGGTTGTTTACAATAATATGGATTGTCCCTCCAGTGTTATGACCAGGGAGTCCAGACATTGCAAAGCACTCTGCTACTATTCCTTGTCCTGCAAATGCAGCATCGCCGTGAATTAATATTGGTATAACTTTATTTCTTTGTTTGTCTTTGTGGAAAAATTGTTTAGCTCTGGTTTGGCCAAGAACAACAGGATTAACCGCCTCTAAGTGTGAAGGATTATCTGTTAAACTTACGTGTACAGGATTTCCATCAAATTCTCTATCAGATGAGGCTCCTAAATGGTATTTTACATCTCCAGCACCATCTTCTGATCCATCCATTTCACCAGCAAATTCATTAAAAATTCTTTTATAAGATTTTTGTAAAACGTTTGCTAAAACATTTAGTCTTCCTCTATGTGACATTCCTATTTTAACTTCTTTTATTTTAGATTGTCCTCCAATTTTTATAATTTGCTCAAGAGCAGGTATTAGACTTTCTCCGCCATCTAAACCAAATCTTTTAGTACCAACATATTTTGTATTTAAAAATTTTTCAAAGCCCTCTGCTTGTATTAGTTTATTTAAAATCGCTTGCTTTCCATTTTTTGTAAACTTGAGTGCATTTTCGTCTTTTTCAACCCTATCTCTAAACCACATTCTCTCAGTTGGATTTGAAATATGCATATATTCATAACCTATAGGACCACAATAAGTTTTTTTTAAAAACTTGAGTATTTCTCTAATATTTGCACTTTTTTTATTTATTATTCCGTTAAGAAAAATTTCTTTGTCATAATCTTCTTTTTTAAAACCATAGTACTCAGGATGTAATTCGTCTAAATATTCTGACTTCATCAATTCTAAAGGATCTAATTTTGATAATAGATGTCCCCTTAGCCGATAAGCTCTTATCAAGGCTACAGCACTTATTGAATTTTTATTTGAATTTGCAATTACTTGGAAATTAAACTTGCTAGAGTTATCTTTGTTTTTTTCGTTTTCTTTAGCTGTTTTCTCGACATCCTCAATATTAATTTTTTTTGAAAAAGGTTTCCACGATGGTCCATTTATCTCGTCGACTAATATCTTCATATCCTCATCTACACTTGAGAAATATTCAATCCAACTTTCAGAGAGAGATGGATCTTTATTTATAAATTTTACATACATTTCTTCAATAAATGCACTATTGGCCTTATTTAAAAACGATGTTTTTTTATATTCCAGATTTTTAGGAGAACTCATTTTATTTTATTATAATACTAAATTTTGTTTTCAATTGGACAATTTATTTAACAATGTTTTTCCAATTTCTGAAGGTGATGTGGCTACTTCTATGCCACAATCTTCCATTTTTTTGATCTTATCTTTAGCCCCACCTTTGCCACCTGATATTATGGCCCCTGCATGTCCCATTCTTCTACCCGGTGGTGCTGTAACTCCTGCAATAAAACCAACCATGGGTTTTTTTATTTCATGATTTTTTACAAATTCAGCTGCTTCTTCTTCAGCTGATCCACCTATTTCACCAATCATTAAAATTGATTTAGTTTCCTCATCTTTTAAAAATAAATCTAAGCAATCAATAAAATTTGTGCCATTGATTGGATCACCACCTATACCTATACATGTTGATTGCCCCAAATCATTTTCTGTAGTTTGTGCGACAGCCTCGTAGGTCAAAGTTCCGGATCTTGATACAATACCAACAGAACCCTTTTTGTGTATATTTCCTGGCATTATCCCGATCTTGCATTCATTGGGAGTGATTATCCCTGGACAATTGGGACCGATTAATCTTGATTTTGAATTAAGTAACTTTTTTTTGACCTTAATCATATCAAGAACTGGTATTCCCTCAGTGATACAAACAATTAATTCTAAGTTAGCTTCAATGGCTTCTATGATTGCTGCAGATGCAAATTTCGCAGGAACATAAATCATAGTTGCGTTGGCACCAGTTTTATCGACTGCTTCCTTTACTGTATTAAACACTGGTCTATCTAGATGAGTTTGACCACCTTTTTTTGGTGTAACCCCTCCGACTAAATTTGTTCCATATTTAATTGCTTGCTCCGAATGAAAGGTTCCATGACTACCTGTAAAACCTTGGCAAATTAATTTTGTGTTTTTATTAACTAAAACTGACATTTATTTAATAGCCTCTACAATTTTTTTGGCAGCATCTGATAAATCAGATGCAGAAATTAACTCAAGACCTGAATTATCAAGTATTTTTTTTCCCTCTTCAAAATTTGTTCCGGCTAATCTTACAACTAAAGGAACATTCATTTTTATTTCTTTTGCAGCATCCACAACACCTTGGGCAAGAACATCACATCTCATTATTCCACCAAAAATATTAATCAATATTCCTTTAACATTTTTATCTGATAAAATTATTTTGAAAGCAGCTGCCACTTTTTCTTTAGAAGCCCCACCACCAACATCTAAAAAATTTGCTGGTTCCTTTCCATATAATTTAATTATGTCCATAGTTGCCATTGCAAGTCCAGCTCCATTAACCATGCATCCAATTGTTCCATCAAGTTTAATATATGCTAAATCATGCTTGCTAGCTTCTATCTCTGTTTCTTCTTCTTCATTGAGGTCTCTCAACTCAATTAGTTCTGGATGTCTGAATAAAGCATTTCCATCAAAATTCATTTTTGCATCTAAACAAATCAACTCTTTTTCTTTTGTTAAAATTAAAGGATTAATTTCAATTAAATTAGCATCCGTTTCTATAAATAATTTGTATATGGACTTGATTAGACTAATTCCTTGCTCTTTTGTTTCTTCTTCTAGATTAAAAATACTTATTATTTTAGTACAATTTTCATCAGATATTTCATTATCTAAGTCTACTTTTGTTGTTAAAATTTTCTCAGGAGATTTGATTGCGACTTCTTCTATATCCATACCCCCTTGATCACTTGAAATAAAAGCTATCTTTGAACTTGCACGATCTACAACGCAAGACAAATAAAATTCTTTATCAATGTTAGATGAAACTTCGACATATAATCTTTTAACAATTCTTCCACTAGGCCCTGTCTGATGAGTGATTAATTTTTTTCCAAGCAAGGATTTTGCCTCTGTTTCAAGACTTTTTAAATCATTTACTATTTTAACTCCACCAGCTTTACCTCTGCCTCCAGCATGAATTTGTGCTTTCAACACATATTTATCAGTTTTAAGATTTTTAGCTTTTTCCAATAATTCATTTACATCTAGAGCATAAACTCCATCCGGAACTTTAGCTCCATATTTTCTAAGTATATTCTTTGCTTGGTGTTCGTGAATATTCATTAACTAGTTATTTAAACTAGGATCAATTTTGGATGCAGCTTCCCATAATTTTTTTACAGCATCTACTGAGTTATTAAACTCAGATTTTTCATTTTCATCTAGCTCAATTTCTTCGATTTTTTCTATACCGCTCTTTCCAACAATTACTGGCACTCCAGCGTAAATATTGCTTATTCCGTATTGTCCATTTAAATGAGCAGCACAAGGCAGCATTTTTTTGCTATCTTTTAAGTATGCTTCTGCCATTTCAACACCTGAAGCTGCCGGTGCATAAAATGCTGAACCTTTTTCTAAATATTTAACAATTTCAGCACCTCCATCTCTAGTTCTTTGATTTATACTTTCCAATTTATCTTTTGAAATTTTTCCTTCTTTTACTAAATCTAATAATGGTCTGCCTGAAACTTTTGTAAATCTTGGTAGAGGAACCATAGTATCTCCATGACCTCCCATTACCATTGCCTCAATTTCTTTAACAGGCACATCTAACTCTAAAGATAAAAATAGTTTAAATCTTGATGTGTCCAATATTCCAGCCATTCCAACAACTTTGTCAGGCGAAAGTCCAGAAAATTTTTGAAAAGCCATAACCATTACATCCAATGGATTTGTAATACATATAACAAAGGCATTTGGTGCATGCTGCTTTATACCTTCAGCAACCTGTTTTATAATTTTTAAATTTATTCCTAATAAATCATCTCTACTCATTCCTGGTTTTCTTGGAACACCAGCCGTAATAATGATTACATCTGAATTTTTTATATCTTCATAATTATCAGTACCTGAAAATTTTACATTAAATCCATCAACAGATGAAGACTGTGCAATATCCAATGCTTTACCTTTAGCAATTCCACTTGCTACGTCAAATAATACTACTTCATCAACAAGCTCCTTTAGTCCAATTAAATGTGCTAAAGTTCCACCTATTTGTCCAGCTCCTATTAATGATATTTTTGACATTTTACTATTTCATTGTTGGCATTATAAATTCAGGATCTGATCTAACACCTGAAGGCCATCTTGAAGTAATTGTTTTTAATTTAGTATAAAATCTAACTCCTTCCGGCCCGTGCATATGTTGATCTCCAAATAATGATCTCTTCCATCCACCAAAACTATGAAAAGCAACTGGCACAGGGATAGGGATATTAATTCCAACCATTCCTACTTTAATTTGATTTGCAAATGTTCGTCCTGCATCTCCATCTCTTGTATAAATACTTGTTCCATTACCATACTCATGGTCATTAATTAAATTTAATGCTTCATTAAAATCTTTAGCTCTGACAACAGATAATACAGGTCCAAATATCTCCTCTTTATAAATTCTCATATCTTTTTTAACATTATCAAATAAGCAACCGCCAATATAATAACCGTCTTCATAACCTTGAAGTTTGATATCTCTTCCGTCAACCACAAGGTCTGCACCTTCTTTAATACCTAAATCAACATAACCTCTTACTCTTTCAAGATGCTCTTTTGTTACTAAAGGACCCATTTCAGAATTCTTATCCATGCCTGGTCCAATTTTTAAAGCTTCCACTTTTTTACATAATTCATCGACTAGTTTGTCACCTACATTACCAACAGCAACAGCAACAGATTGAGCCATACATCTTTCTCCTGCAGACCCATATGCTGCACCCATTAGACCGTTTACTGCTTGATCTAAATCACAATCTGGCATTACAACACAATGATTTTTAGCTCCTCCAAGAGCTTGAACGCGTTTTTCATTTTTGGCTGCATTTTCATAAATGTATTTAGCAATAGGTGTTGATCCAACAAAACTTACTGCGGATATATCTTTATGTTCCAAAATTGCATCTACAACTTCTTTATCTCCATTAACAATATTCAAAACCCCATCTGGTAAACCAGCTTCACTAAATAGCTCTGCAAGTTTTAATGGACAAGATGGATCTTTTTCAGAAGGTTTTAATACAAATGTATTTCCGCAAGCTATTGCCATTGGAAACATCCACATTGGAACCATTGCAGGAAAATTAAATGGTGTAATACCTGCACATACACCTAATGGCTGTCTCACTGACCAGCTATCAATGTTTGTACCTACATTTTCTGTAAAGTCACCTTTTAGCATTTGTGGAATTCCACATGCAAATTCAACTACCTCTAATCCTCTTGTGAGAGAACCTTTAGCATCTTCATAAACTTTTCCATGCTCTGATACAATCATCTTGGCTAGCAGGTCAGAATTTTTTTCAATTATTTCTTTGTATTTAAATATAATTCTAGCTCTTTGTATTGGAGTTACATTTGACCATGTTTCAAATGCTTTTTTTGCTTTTTGTACTGCTAAATCAAGATCTTGTTTTGTGCCAAGTCTAACCTCAGACTCTTGTTTGCCTATAGCAGGATTAAATACTTTTCCTTTTCTATCAGATGTACCTGAAACAATTTTACCGTCGATAAAATGCTCAATTAAATTCATGGATGTATTTAAATAAGTAATTATGTGGTTGCAAGCATTTTCTTTATCTCAGCAATAGCTTTTGCTGGATTTAATCCTTTTGGACATGCGTTAGTGCAGTTCAAAATCGTATGGCATCTATAAAGCTTAAGTTCATCTGCAACCTTTTGAAGTCTTTCCTTTCTATCTTCGTCTCTGCTATCCATTATCCATCTATAAGCTTGTAATAAAACTGCAGGACCTAAATACTTATCACCGTTCCACCAATAACTAGGACATGAAGTAGAACAACAAGCACACATTATACATTCATAAGCTCCATCAAGTTTAGCTCTATCTTCTGGAGATTGATGAATTTCTGTTGTTTCACTTTTTGAATTATTTTTTAACCAAGGTTCAATGGATTGGTATTGTTTATATAGTCCACTTAAGTCTCCTATTAAATCTTTTTTTACTTTTAAGTGAGGCAAAGGATATATATCTATATCTCCCTTAATTTCTGCATGTGGCTTAGTACATGCAAGACCATTTTTTCCACCCATATTCATTGCACATGAACCACAAACTCCATGCGCACAAGATCTTCTATATGCAAGTGTTGGATCAATTTCGTTTTTAATTTTATTTAGTATATCTAAAACTTTAGATGGACAATTGTCCATATCTACTTCATATGTGTCTATCCTTGGGTTCTCTCCAGTGGTTGGATCCCATCTATAAACATTTACTTTTCTAATATTCTTTGAACCAGTTTTGTCTTTAAAATATTTACCTTTATTAACTTTTGAGTTTTGTGGTAAATTTAATTGAACCATTAATACACTCTTTCTTGTGGAGGAAAATATTGGACTTCATTTGTTAATGTTGAAGTGTGTACATCTCTGTATTCAATTTTAGTATTTTTTCCATCACACCAAGATAATGTATGTTTCATAAATTTTTCATCATTTCTTTTCGGATAATCTTCACGAGCATGAGCTCCTCTGCTTTCTTTTCTGTGATATGCAGAATCTACAGTTGTTATCGCTTGTCTAATTAAATTATCAAATTCTAAAGTCTCAACTAAATCAGTATTGAATACCAACGATTTATCTTTAACAGAAATCGATTCCATGCCGTCATAGGTTTTTCTGATCTCATCTACGCCCTCTTTAAGATTCTTTTCAGTTCTAAATACAGCACATTTAGACTGCATTGTTTTTTGCATCGCCAGTCTAAGTTCAGCAGTTCCATTATCTCCCTCTGCATACCTCAGTTTATCAAATCTATTTAAACATTTTTCAGTTTCGCTTTCACTAACTTCTTCATGAGGCGTACCAGGTTTTACTAATTCCGCTGCTCTCTTAGCTGCAGCTCTTCCAAAAACAACTAAATCAATTAGTGAATTTGAACCTAATCTATTTGCTCCATGCACAGATACGCATGCGGCCTCACCAATCGCCATCAAGCCTGGGACTGTTTTTTGAGATCCGTTTACTGTTAAAACTTCAGCTTTATAATTTGTTGGTATACCACCCATATTATAATGAACAGTTGGAACAACTGGTATTGGTTCTTTAGTTACATCTACATTTGCAAATAATCTTGCTGCTTCTGTGATGCCTGGCAATCTATCTTCAATAACTTTTTTATCTAAATGACTTAAATATAAATGAACATGGTCTTGATCTTTACCAACACCTCTTCCCTCATTGATTTCAATTGACATTGATCTGCTAACTACATCTCTTGATGCAAGATCTTTAGCGTTAGGAGCATATCTCTCCATAAATCTCTCACCTTTAGAGTTTACCAAATATCCACCTTCACCCCTTACACCTTCAGAAATAAGTGTTCCATGTCCATATATTCCTGTTGGGTGAAATTGTACAAACTCCATATCTTGAAGAGGTAATCCAGCTCTTAATACCATTGCATTACCATCACCAGTACAAGTATGTGCTGATGTTGCTGAGTAATACACTTTCCCATATCCCCCTGTGGCTATAATTGTTATGTGAGATCTAAAACGATGAATTGTTCCATCATTTAAATTCCAAGCAATTAAACCTTTGCATTGCCCATCTTTCATAATTAAGTCTAATGCAAAATATTCAATAAAAAATTCTGTATTATGTTTAAGTGCTTGACCATACAATGTATGAAGAATTGCATGACCAGTTCTGTCTGCTGCAGCACAAGTTCTTTGTACAATTCCATTTCCATAATTTTTTGTCATTCCTCCAAATGGTCTTTGATAGATTTTTCCGTCTTCTGTTCTACTAAAAGGAACACCATACTTTTCTAATTCTAGTACTGCTTTTGGAGCTTCCTTACACAAATATTCAATACTATCTTGATCGCCTAACCAATCTGCTCCTTTTACAGTATCGTACATATGCCAACGCCAATCGTCTTCTCCCATGTTTCCAAGGGCTGCTGAAATTCCACCTTGGGCAGCTGATGTATGACTTCTGGTTGGAAAGACTTTAGAAATGCATGCAGTTTTTAATCCAGCTTCACTTAAGCCAACCGCAGCTCTTAGGCCAGAACCTCCAGCACCAAGGACAACGACATCGTATTCATGATCTATAATATTATAAGATTTCATATAGTTATTTTAAATACCGCAAATATTGTAATTAAAGGAATTGTTATAGCAAAAAAATTTAAAGCTTTGTTTGCGGCATTTTTGATTTTTTGATCTTTAATATAGTCTTCAAAAACCTCGCTGATGCTTAATGCCGAGAAAAAGTAAGCAAAAATAAGAAAAAGACTAAATATAAACTTTGAAGGTTGAGAAGTTAGAAAAGTTAATATCTCTAAGTAGCTTTTGTCATAAATACTAACCAAATTTAAAGCAAACCATAACATCAAAGGTACTAATATGAGAGAACTCACTTTTAAAAATACCCATTTTTTTGTTACTGCTCTCATTAAAATAAATTTCGTCCTATTAAATAAATTGAAACAGTTAATATAAAAGAACCAAATATTACAATTAAGCCAGTAATTTTTGTAGTTTTTAAATCAAATCCATAACCAAAATCCATAATTAAATGTCTTATCTCACTTAAGATTTGAAAACTAAAAGACCATGTAATACCCAAGATGAAAAATTTCCCAATAATAGATTGAAGGAATAATTTTATAAATTCATGACTTCCTTCGCTAAATGAAAAAAAAATAAAAAAGATACAAATTAAAGTTATTGCTAATATATTTATTATTCCTGTAATTCTATGAGATATTGAAACTAAAGATGAAACATGCCATCTATAAATTTGAATATGAGGAGATAAAGGATTATTTTCCATTTTGATTTGCTTTCATTATTGTTTCTGCAATTTCAACAGAATTTAATGCGGCGCCTCTTAATAGGTTATCTGAAACGATCCACAAATTAATTGAATTCTTTTTTGTTTTATCATCTCTAATTCTTGAGATAAATGTTTCATCACTACCAGTTGCTTCTATTGGTGTACTATATCCTCCATTTTCTCTTTTATCTATAACTCTACAACCATCAGCATTATTTAATGCTTCTCTGATTTGTTCTAGAGAATAAGGATTTTCAAACTCTATATTTACTGATTCTGAATGTGATACAAGAACAGGAATTCTAACGCACGTAGCTGTTAGCTCTATATTATTGTCCAGTATTTTTTTTGTTTCATTAGTCATTTTCAATTCTTCTTTTGTGTATCCATCATCCGAAAAAACATCAATGTGAGGAATGATATTGAAAGCTATTTGTTTAGTAAAATTTTTAGATTCAACAGAATTTCCATCAAGATAAGATTTAGTTTGTTCAATCAATTCATCCATAGGTGCTTTTCCACCTCCAGAAACAGATTGATAAGTGGAAACTATTACTCTTTTTATTTTATATAAATCATGTAATGGTTTAAGAGCTAATACTAACTGAGCTGTTGAGCAGTTAGGATTTGCCACAATATTTTTTTTCATTTCATTAATTTTTTCTGCATTCACTTGAGGTACAATAAGTGGAACGTCAGGATCCATTCTAAAAAAACTAGAATTATCAATTACAGTTGTTAATTTTGCTGCACTTTCTGCATATTGTTCTGCAATTTTACCACCTGCTGCAAAAAAAGTTATATTTGCATTTGAAAAATCGTATTTTTCAAGATCATGGACTTCATAATCTTTGCCCTTAAAACTTATTTTTTTTCCAGCACTATTAGAAGATGCTACTAAAAAAAGGTTATTAAATTTAATATCCTTTTTTTCTATAACTTCTAGTGTCTTTCTTCCAACATTACCGGTTGCACCGATGATAGCTATATTAGTCATTTTAAAGATTTATACTAAATGAAAGGTAAATCGCAAACTGTTCCGTTAAAACTATTACCATTTATATCAATTTTGAACGTTTGCTTTGCATCAAAATATGGTTTTTTTATCATAGCTATACCAATTACCTGTTTAAAAGTTGGATTGTAACAACCTGATCTTAATTCTCCGATTATATAATTTTTTTCATCTGTTAAGTTCATTGAACCAGTTACGCTTATTTTATCAGTATCAATTTTAACACCCATTAGTTTTCTTTTAATTCCTTCAGACTTTATTTTTTTTAATTTCTCTTTTCCTAAAAATTCAACATCACTATCAATATTAATATATTTATCAAAGCCACATTCGTATGGGTTGTCTCCATTGTCCATATCGTTTCCTTGAGAAAGTAAACCACTTTCGATACGCTCAATTAAATTAGGACATCCTGCTCTAATATTAAACTCATCTCCAATTTCAAATAGATGATCGTATAGTTTTAAACCTGAAGCATTATTCTCTACATAAATTTCATATCCACCTTGTTTAGACCATCCTGATTGAGCAATTAAATGTTTGGCTCCAGCAAAATCAAAATAATCAAAACCAAAAAATTTTAATTTTGTTATTTTTTCACCAAAAACTTTTTCCATTAATTTAAATGATTTAGGCCCTTGCACAGCCATAATATCAACTTCAGGTTCGATAATATTTACATCAAATTTATTCCCAATTGCCAATCCTTTAGCAAATAAGATTACATCTGTGTCTGCAATAGAAACCCACCATTTATTCTCATTAAATCTTAGAACAACTGGGTCATTTATTAATCCAGCATTATCATCTATAATTGGACAATAATAACATCTTCCATCTTTTGATTTTGAAAGATCTCTACAAGTCATAAGTTGAACCAATTTTGCTGCATCTTTTCCAGTAATCTCTACTTGTCTCTCAGCGGCCACATCCCAAACTTGAACATGTTCTTTTAAATGATGATATGAATCTTCTAAAGAACCAAATGCAGCGGGAAGCAACATATGGTTATATATTGTGTAAGCAGTAACACCTTGTTTTTCAATTCTTGATGTATAAGGCGTACCTCTAAGTCTTCTTGATTTTGCAATAGAAAAGTTTTTCATTTTTAGCTTAGTGTCATCTTTTTATCTATTTGTAAAGAAAGTAAGTTATTTATTTGAAAGAAATCTAAGTAAGTTCCTTAGCTCTTTTTCTTAATTCAAATTTTTGGATTTTGCCTGTTGATGTTTTTGGAAGTTCACAGAAGTCTATTTTTTTTGGAATTTTGAACCCTGCTAGAGTTTCTCTACAAAAATCGATTAATTCTTTTTCATTTGTCTCTTTATCTGCCACTTTCTCTATAAATGCGCATGGAACTTCTCCCCATTTCTCATCTGGTTTTGCTACTACTGCAACAATTGAAACAGCTGGGTGCTTAGAAAGTGTGTTTTCGATTTCGATAGAAGAAATATTCTCTCCACCTGAAATAATAATATCTTTCGACCTATCTTTAACCTTGATGTATCCATCTGGATAAATAACTGCCAAATCGCCAGAGTGAAACCATCCATCTTTCATAGCCTTTTCAGTAGCCTCTTTGTCCTTAAAATATCCTTTCATTACAACATTACCTTTGATCATTATCTCGCCAATGGTTTCTCCATCCATAGGTACAGGTTTCATAGTTTCTGGATCTAGAACAACCACTCCTTCTGTGTTTGGAAACCTCACGCCTTGCCTTGCTTTAATTTCATTAATTTTATCTTCCTCAAAACTGTTCCATTCATCATTCCAAGCACATTGTAAAACATGTCCATATGTTTCTGTTAAGCCATAGACATGCATTACTTCAAATCCTAATGCTTTCATTTTTTTGAAAATAATACTTGGAGGTGGTGCTCCAGCAGTTAAAACATAAACTTTATTTTTTAATTGTTTAATATCATTTTGTGATGCACCTGTTATCATATTAAGAACAATAGGTGCACCTCCAAAATGGGTAATTTCATGCTTTTCAATTAATTCAAATATTTTTTTTACATCAATAGCTCTTAAACAAACTGTTTTTCCATTTAACATTGGTATTGTCCATGGATATCCCCATCCATTACAGTGGAACATTGGTACAACTGTTAAAAAATTTAATCTATTTGGCATATTCCAAGCAACAGCACTACCTGTTGACATTAAATAAGAGCCTCTATGATGATAAACAACACCTTTTGGATTTCCGGTTGTTCCAGACGTATAACTTAAAGAAATTGCTTGCCATTCATCCTTTGGTTTTTTCCAAATATAATTTTCATCACCAGTGCTTAAAAATTCCTCATATTCTCTATCTCCAATTTTTTTTAACAAGGATTGGTCGGCAAAATCATCTTGAACATCAATTACGATTGGTTTTTCTTTTAAAGTTGATAGAGCCTTTTCTGCAACCGCATGCAATTGTCTATCTATTATTAATACTTTTGCTTCACTGTGTTCTAAAATATAAGCAACAGTTTTTGCATCAAGTCTTGAATTAATTGTATTTAAAACGGCTCCTGTCATAGGAACCGAATAATGTGCTTCAAAAATCTCTGGAGTATTAAAGGTCATAACTGAAACTGTGTCTCCTTCAACAATACCAATTTTCTCTAGTGCACTTGCAAATTTGATGCACCTGTTAAATACTTCAGTCCATGTGAAAGATTTTGTTTCATATACTAAAGCCTCATAATTTGGATAAATGTCTTTTGCTCTTTCTAGAAAGCTAAGCGGTGTTAACGGGACATAATTTGAAGGATTTTTATCTAAGTTCTGATTATATTTATTCATCAGTTAAATTTTGCGCTCATAGTATATTTACTACCAGAAATAGCAGATTTATAATGGCTCTCAGCTCTAGGCAAAATTTTGTCAAAATAATAATTTCCTGTATTTAATTTATCTTCATAAAACTCTTTATTGTTTTCCAAATTTTCATAGCTTTTTCTCATTGTTTTTAGCCATATAAATGAAAGACAAAAATAACCAAAAAATCTTAAATAATCGTTACATGATGCGCTTATATCGTCTTTTGGCGTATCACCATTAGGAGATATCCAGTCCGTGAAATCTGACAATATATTTTTTAATTCAGATATTTTTTTTACATGTTCATTTAAATTGTCTACTTTTGAACAATTTTGAATTTCTGTATCTACATATTTCATAAAATTTTCAAAAACTTTTTTCTGACTAATTTTTCTAAATACAAAATCAATTGCCTGCACAGAATTAGTTCCTTCGTAAATAGGTGTAATTCTATTATCTCTAAATAATTGTTCTATCCCTTGATCTTTGGTATAACCATAGCCACCAAAAACCTGAATTGCTTCATTGGTTATTTCCATACCCATATCTGTAAAAAATGATTTAATTACTGGGGTCATAAGACCTACAATATCCGATGCATCTTTTTTTACTTCCTCTGAACTATGACTTAAGCTTACATCTACCTGCTGAGCCATCCAAAAAGATAAGGATCTTTCTCCCTCAATTATAGACTTCATATTTAATAAACTTCTTCGAATATCTGCGTGCTTAATAATTAAATCTGTTTCTCCATTAGAATTATTATTTGATTTACCTTGTTTTCTCTCTTTAGAATAACTTAAAGCAGTTTGATAAGCTGTTTCAGATAGACCTAATCCTTGTATACCGACAACGATTCTTTCTAAGTTCATCATTGTAAACATAGAATTTAAGCCTTTGTTCTCTGGTCCGATCATATACCCTTTAGCATCATCAAAACTTAATACACATGCAGGTGATCCTTTAATACCCATTTTTGATTCAATTGAAACAGTATTTACGCCGTTTCTTGGACCAATTGATCCATCATCATTAATTTCATATTTTGGTACTAAAAATAAACTTATCCCCTTCGTTCCTTTTGGTGCGTCCTGCGTTCTTGCTAAAACAAGGTGTATAATATTTTCAGTTAAATCGTGGTCACCAGAAGTAATAAAGATTTTTTGTCCACTTATATTATAAGTACCATTTTCATTTTTAATTGCCTTTGTTTTTATTAATCCTAAATCTGTTCCACATTGAGGCTCTGTTAAACACATTGTCCCACTCCATTTACCCTCAACAATTTTAGGAAGATATGTGTTTTTGATTTCTTCAGTTGCATGACTCAAAATACAATTGTATGCACCTATACTTAATTCACTATATAATTTAAAAGATAAACTTGATGATGAAAGCATTTCATCAAAAAAAGCACTTACAGTTTTTGGCATTCCTTGACCACCATATTTTGGATCACAAGTTAAAGATACCCATCCATCTTCTATAAATTTTGAATATGCCTCTTTATAACCTGGAGGGGTTCTAACTACTCCATTTTCATAGACACAAGGATTTTCGTCTCCAGCTTTTGCCAAAGGAAGAAGCATTTCTTCATTAATTTTTGCAGCTTCCTCTAAGATATCTTTTACTAGATCAGAAGTGACTTCTTTATATTTTTCAATTTCGTTATAATTTTTATTATCTTTTAGATGTTCAAATAAGAACATCATATCTTTCACAGGTGCGGAATAAACAGTCATAAATTTAATAGTATCAAATTAAGTTAATTTTTTTATTTTTGCAAATATGCAATAATCGCATCTCCCATACCAGAAGTTGAAATTTCTTTTGTTCCTTTTGAAATAATATCTTTAGTTCTTAACCCATCATCTAGTACATTTTGTACTGCTTTTTCTAGGTCATCAGCCTCTTTATCTAGGTCAAGAGAGTACCTCAGGGCCATTGCAAAACTCAAGATGGTTGCAATTGGATTTGCAATTCCTTTTCCAGCAATATCCGGAGCAGATCCATGAACAGGCTCATACATTGCTCTCATTTCACCATCTTTATTTTTTGCACCTAGAGAAGCTGAAGGTAATAAACCTAAAGATCCCGTCAGCATAGATGCTTCATCTGACAACATATCACCAAACAAATTATCTGTCACAATTACATCAAATTGCTTTGGATTTCTCAAAAGTTGCATTGCACAATTATCTGCAAGCATATGATTTAACTCAACATCTTTAAATTCTTTATCGTGAAGATTTTGAACTTCCTCTTTCCATAATTGACCTGCTTCCATAACATTCGATTTTTCACAGGAAGTAACTTTATTGTTTCTCTTCTTTGCTAAATCAAATGCAACTCTAGCAACTCTTTTAATTTCTGATGAAGTATAAGTATGAGTGTTTATTCCTTTACGTTCACCATTATCAATTGGCTTGATACCTCTCGGCTCACCAAAATAAATACCACCTGTCAATTCTCTAACAATCATGATGTCTAGACCTGATACGATTTCAGGTTTTAGCGTAGATGCCTCAACTAATTGTTTAAAGCAAATTGCAGGCCTCAAATTTGCAAATAATTTTAATTCTTTTCTTAGCTTAAGAAGAGCTCTCTCCGGTCTTTTGGAAAAATCTAAATTATCATATTTTGGTCCACCCACAGCTCCTAAAATGATTGCTTCACATTCTAATGATTTATAAAATACTTCATCTGTAATCGGTGTTCCGTGCTTGTCGTAAGATGCTCCACCAACTAAAGCTTCTTCCATATCAAAATCAAGAGATTTATTTACATTAAACCAAGTTATAATTTTTTTAACTTCACCAATAACCTCGGGACCAATACCATCACCTGGTAATAATAAGAATTTTCTTTTTTTGACTTTAATCATTAAATATCCAAGGCTTTGTGGATTTTAATTTTTCTTCAAATGAAATTATTTTATTAGACTTTTCCAAAGACAGTGCAATATCATCTAGTCCCTCAATTAAACATTTTTTTTTAAATTCATCTAATTCAAATTTGATTTCTTTATTCCCAAAAATTATTTTTTGATCTGGTAAATTTATTGCAATTTCTTCTTGTCTCTTAGAATATTCAGAAAGTTCTTTTATCTGTTCATCATTAACTTTGATAGGCAATATTCCATTTTTAAAACAATTATTATAAAATATATCTGCGTAACTAGTACTTATAACGCAAGTGATACCAAAGTCTAAAAGTGCCCATGGCGCATGTTCTCTAGATGATCCACATCCAAAATTATTCCCTGCAATTAAAATCTTAGAATTATCATATGGAGATTTATTTAAGATAAAGTCATCTACTACTTTACCTTCTTCGTCATATCTCATTTCATAAAATAAATTTTTTCCAAGTCCTGTTCTTTTTATTGTTTTTAAAAATTGCTTTGGAATAATCATATCTGTATCGATATTTACAATTGGTAAATATGCAGGAATACTTTTTAATGTTGAGAATTTATTCATTTAACTATTGTATTTTCTAACATCATCTAAATTTCCAGATATAGCAGCTGCAGCAGCCATAGCTGGACTAACTAAATGAGTTCTTCCACCTCGTCCTTGTCTTCCTTCGAAATTTCTATTTGATGTTGATGCACATCTTTCTTCTGGCTTCAACTTATCTGCATTCATAGCTAAACACATTGAACAACCTGGCTCACGCCATTCAAATCCAGAATTTTTAAATATTACATCTAAACCTTCTTGCTCTGCTTGTTGTTTTACTAATCCTGAACCAGGAACTATCATTGCATTTACATGAGAAGCAATTTTTTTATCTTTTAAGATTTTTGCGGCTTCTCTTAAATCTTCAATTCTTCCATTTGTGCAACTTCCAATAAAAACTTTATCAATTTTAATATCTTTTATTTTAGTTTTCGGCTTTAAACCCATATATTTCAATGACCTGTTAATGGAATTTTTTCTGTCTTCATTTTGCTCATTTTCAGGATCAGGAACAATTCCATCAATATCTACTACATCCTGAGGCGAAGTTCCCCAAGTTACCATTGGTTTAATATCTTTGCCCTCAAGACTGATTTCTTTGTCAAATACTGCATCACCATCAGACTTTAATTTACTCCAATATTCTAATGCTTTGTCCCAATTTGAATTCTTTGGAGACATTGGTTTACCTTTTAAATAATTAAAAACTTTTTCATCTGGCTCTATTAATCCAGCCCTTGCTCCACCTTCAATTGTCATATTGCAAATCGTCATTCTTTGTTCGACACTTAAATTCGAAATTAAGTTTCCAGCATATTCAATTACATAACCAGTTCCACCAGCTGTACCAATTTTTCCGATTATTTGTAATATTACATCCTTAGATGTTACTCCAACAGGAAGAGATCCATTAACGTTTATTCTAAAATTTTTTGATTTTTTTTGAACTAAAGTCTGTGTTGCCAAGACATGTTCCACTTCCGAAGTTCCAATTCCAAATGCTAATGCACCAAATGCTCCGTGAGTAGCAGTGTGACTATCACCACAAACGATAATCGTTCCTGGTTGTGTAAATCCCTGTTCTGGACCAATAATATGAACTATTCCTTGTCTTTTATCGTTCATTCCAAAAAGATTTATTCCGAATTCTGCACAGTTTTTTTCTAGTGTCTCAATTTGTATTTTTGAATCTTTGTCAGTAATAGGCACTGATCTATCCGTTGTTGGAACATTGTGATCTGCTACTGCTAAAGTTAAAGAAGGTTGTCTAACTTTTCTATTAGAATTTCTTAAACCTTCAAATGCTTGTGGACTAGTAACTTCATGAATTAAATGTCTATCAACAAATAAAAGTGAAGTCCCATCTTCTTGTTGATGAACAAGATGATCATTCCATATTTTATCGTATATAGTTTGAGGCATTGTAAAAAATTATTTTTTTACTTCAGGATTTTCTTTTTTTTCATCAGTTTTTTTTTCTACTGATGGCGTTTCTTCTTTAGTTTCTTTTTTTTCCTCTGGTTTTTTTGCTTCTACTTTTGGAGCATCTTTATTGGTATCTTGTGGGCTGTCTGCTGTTTTTTGCTCTGTATCAGGCATAACATTTTCTTCTGTTACTTCGTGAATCTTAGTTTCAACATCTATACCTATTTTCTTTTTAATTTTTTCTGCAATTCTTGCAGATTTACCTGTTCTATCTCTCAAATAATATAACTTGGCTCTTCTAACTTTTCCTGACCTTACAACTTTAATTGTATCTACAATCGGACTATATAAAGCAAATGTTCTTTCCACACCCTCACCAAAAGAAATTTTTCTTACAGTAAAAGAAGAATTGATATCTCTATTTTTTTTCGCAATACACACACCTTCAAAATATTGAATACGATCTCTTTTTCCTTCAGTTATTCTAACTCCTACTTTAACAATATCACCTGGGAAAAATTCTGGATGCTTTCTCTCAGAAATAATTTTTTCTACTTTAGATTGATTAATTTCTTCAATTGTCTTCATTTTAATTCTCTTTAGTCTTTTTATATAATTGCCACAAATCCGGTCTCCGGTCGCGTGTTATAGCCTCAGATTGAGATAAACGCCAGTCTTTAATTTTGGCGTGATCGCCTGATAATAGCACATCTGGAACACTTTTTTCCTCCCATATTTGAGGTTTTGTAAATTGAGGATACTCTAAAAGTCCGTTTTCAAAACTTTCTTCTTTAGCTGAATTTGTATTACCAAGAATACCAGGAATAAATCTTAAAATTGCATCAAGAATTACAAATGAAGCTCCTTCACCTCCAGATAAAACAAAATCTCCTATACTTACTTCCTCAATATTTCTTGTTTTTAACAATCTTTCATCAACTCCTTCAAAGTGTCCACAAATTATATTTATTGTTTTTTCTTGAGATAGTTGTTTTGCTAATTGATGATTGAACAACTTACCCTTCGGACTTAGATAGATAATCTTTTCGCCATCTTTAACATTCTTATCTATTGATTTTGCTAATACATCTGCTTTCATTAACATACCTTCACCTCCTCCATAAGGAGTGTCATCAACAGTTTTATGCTTATCAAATGCATACTCTCTTATATCCACAGTATCTATTTTCCATTTATTCTCTGATAGTGCTTTACCAAAAATACCTTGGCCTAAATAGCCTGGAAAAAAA
>CACJQT010000002.1 GCA_902595635.1 uncultured Pelagibacteraceae bacterium
GGGATTATTTTGCAATCCTCTAGGTCACGGAAGAGAAGAAATAATTAATGCGATTACAAATCAATTAAAAAAATTAGACTATGCTCAACCATTTCAACAAGGTTTTGGTGGTTCATTTGAACTTGCAACAAAAATTTCTAAACATACACCAGGAAATTTAAATAGAATTTTTTATACAATTTGTGGATCTACTGCTGTTGAAACAGCAATTAAAATTGCAGTTGCATATCATAAAGCAAGAGGTGAAGGACATAGATTTAGGTTTGTTGGAAGAGAAAGAGGTTATCACGGCATGAATATCGGAGCTACTTCTGTTGGTGGAATGATTAACAATGTGAAAACATTTGCCAATGTTTTGATGCCAGGCGTTCTTCACATGAGACATACACATTTACCAGAGCATAAATTTATTTCAGGTCAACCCGAAACTGGTGCGGAAATGGCAGAAGACCTTGAGAGAATTTGTACAAATTTTGGTTCAGAAAATATAGCAGCTTGCATTGTTGAACCAATTGCTGGATCAACTGGAACATTAGTTCCACCAAAAGGATATTTGCAAAGACTAAGAGAAATTTGCGATAAGCATGGAATTTTATTAATTTTTGATGAAGTTATTACTGGATGGGGAAGAACAGGTTCGCCATTTGCATCGCAAGAATACGGTGTTACTCCAGATATTATTACAATGGCTAAAGCTACAACAAATGGAATAAGTCCTTTAGGTGCAGTAGCGTGCAAAGAAGAAATTTACGATACTGTTATGGATGGATCTCCAAAAGGAACAATAGAATTGTTTCATGGTTACACTTATTCAGGAATTCCAGTGTCAGTAGCTGCAGGCTTAGCGGTTCAAGATATTTTTGAGAAAGATGACATCTTTAATAGAGCAAAAAATTTATCTCCATATTTCCAAGAAGGTTTAATGTCTTTAAAAGATATTGACGTTGTTGATAACATAAGAGGATATGGAATGATGGGTGGTATTGATATTAAAATGCATAAAAAACCTGGCGCAGCAGGATTTACATGTTTCAAACACTGTTATGATGCAGGAGTTAACTTCAAAGCGACTGGAGATTGTTTAATTATTGCTCCAATGTTTATCTGTGAAAAAAAACATATTGATGAAATTATCGAGAAACTAAGAACTGGTATAACCAACTATTCAAAAAGCAAAAAAAATTAATTTAATTCTATGAAAATAGGGGTTCCAAAAGAAATAAAGCCTCAGGAAAATAGAATTGGACTCACTCCCGAAAGTGTAAAGACATTGACTTCAAACGGCCACGAAGTTTTAATTGAAAACAATGGAGGGTTTGAAGCAGGATTTGAAAACGATCATTACGTATCAAGTGGAGCAAAAATAGTTAATACAGCTGAAGATATATTTAATGACTCTGACATCATTGTTAAAGTTAAAGAGCCACAATCTAGCGAAGTAAAAATGATAAGAGAAAATCAAGTTGTCTTTACGTATCTTCATCTTGCTGCAGCAAAAGAACTGACACAAGGCTTAATAGACAGCAAATCAATATGCATCGCTTATGAAACAGTCACAGATAATAACGGAAGACTTCCTTTACTAGCACCAATGAGCGCTGTAGCTGGAAGAATGTCAGTACAAGCAGGTGCACATTGTTTAGAAAAAAATCAAAAAGGTCGTGGTCTTTTGTTAGGAGGAGCTCCTGGTGTAGAGCCTGGAAATGTAGTTATACTTGGAGGTGGAGTAGTAGGAGAAAATGCTGCTATAATTGCAACAGGCATGAAAGCCAAAGTTAATATTGTAGATAAATCTGAAAAAAGATTAAACGAACTTACCCAAATGTTTGGAGATAAAATAATACCTAATTTAAGTGATAAAACTGATTTAGAAAAATTAATTTCTGAATGTGATTTGTTAGTAGGTGGAGTTTTGATACCAGGAGCTGAGGCACCAAAATTAGTTACAAAAAATATGTTAAAAAAAATGAAAAGAGGATCAGTAATTGTAGATGTTGCAATTGATCAAGGAGGATGTGTTGAAACCAGTAAACCGACTACTTTTGCAGAACCAACTTTTATAATAGATGATATAATTCATTATTGCGTTGCAAACATGCCTGGTGGTGTTCCTAGAACATCAACAATTGCATTGAATAAAGCAACGCTTCCTTTTTTATCTAAATTAGCAAAAGATGGGTACTTAAAAGCTTTAAATGATGATCAAAATTTTCAAGCAGGATTAAATGTATTTAAAGGAGGTGTTACTCATAAAGCTGTAGCTGATCTATTTGGTCATGATTATTTACCAGCTCAAAAAGCATTGCTTAATTAAAATCCCTAATTTTTCTTGCTTTTTCATAAATTGACAAAAAAAAAATTAATTCTATATAGCAATTATAATTTAAAAATTATTCCTGAATTTAACATTCATTTATTTCTCTCTTTTTTGTTGAATTCACCTCCTCGAAAGGGGAGGTAAAAAGGAATTATATCCCTTTGTTTATTAAATTATATATTTGGTCTTTGTCAGTTAAACCAATTTCTCTTGCTACTTCACTTTCACCTTTAAAAACTACTATTGTGGTCCAATAATTAACACCTAAAGCTTTAGCAATATCTTCATGTTTTGTTTGCTCATAGAATAAAAACTCAACATCTTTAAAGTCTTTCATTGCTTGATCGAAAACTTTTGTTTGTGCTGCGCAAGTTGAACAATATTCGTTCCAAGAATTAATTACAATTGTTTTACCAGATTTTTGAATTTCTAATAATTTTTTCAGATCAAAATTTGTAGTTTTTTCAAAACCAAATGAGATATTTGGTATTAAGAATAAAATTAGAAAGACAAAATATTTTTTCATGAGCTTTATTTAATTATCTGGTCATTCTTTTCAAGATGTTTTCTTTCAAAAATATTTGATGAAACAAAACTGCTAAAATATGCAATGAGATTAATACTATTAATGTATAATTTGAAATAACATGAACATTGTAAAATTGATCTGCTAAATCAAAGTTATCTTCAATCCTTAATTTAAAAATAAAAAAATTTAGTTTTTCACCATTAAATAGCTTTTTTAAAATTCCTGATGTTGTTATTGTTAAAAGTGCGACATAAAGAGCGAAATGATTCAATTTCGCAATCAAGTTTTGTCCAAAGAATGCCTCAGGCATTAGTTTTGGGGACTTGCTAAAAAATTTATAAATTAACCTAAATAAGGTTATGTAAAATATGGATATTCCTACAATTACATGTACATTTTCAATAGTTATTCTTAAATCCGAAAAATCTAATCTGACCAAAATAAACCCCATTGGTATCTGAGCAATTAGAAGGAGCAAAGTGAACCAATGGAAAAATTTAGCTAACCAACTATATTGTAATGTTATACCATTCGTCATGAGCTATTTTATAAAAATAAATAATATTTTCAAAATAATGTTTATTGTAGCACTTTCTTTTTCATTTAATTCTAATGTTTTATCAGAAGAAAGCGCAAAAGACATTATAAAGA
The DNA here is from genome assembly GCA_902595635.1 of uncultured Pelagibacteraceae bacterium. Taxonomy (GTDB): domain Bacteria; phylum Pseudomonadota; class Alphaproteobacteria; order Pelagibacterales; family Pelagibacteraceae; genus Pelagibacter. Next base: position 3,498 of record CACJQT010000002.1, read on the forward strand.
AAAGAAAGTCTTTATTCAGTCAAAATTATAAACTAGCAAAAAGAATTAGTATTTTACTTAACGAAGTTGAAATTGAGGACTCAAAAAAACTGATGATTAGAATGAGTGATAATTATTTAGAATTACTAAATTTATTTCCAGAAAATACAAAAGAGGGACACGGAACAGAGGCTTTACCAATTATTTGGGAAGAAAAAGATGAATTTAATGCTCTAATGAAAAAATCATCTGATCAAATGATAAAGCTAGCTTCAATTATCGAAGACCAAGATGATTTTAGAGCAGCTTTGAAACAATATATGTGGTCGAGCTGTAAAGCTTGTCATAGCAGATATAGGGCTCCACACTAATGAAAAAGTATTTTTTTATTTTTATTGTTTTATTTTATGCAGATACTGCTTTCTCTCATTCGCACTACCCCATAACTAGAGATTCATTAGAAGCAATTAAAAATGGCAAGATATTATACAATCAATATTGTGTTTCTTGTCACCAAGCAAATTTAGCTGGAGCTACAAATTGGCAAGGTTTAGATGAAGATGGGCATAGAAAAGCACCGCCTTTAAATGGAACTGGTCATACTTGGCATCATACAGATGAGTTACTACATAGAATGATAAAGTATGGATTTGCTAAATTGATAAAAAATTATGAAGGCAAGATGATGGGTTTTGGTGATAAAATAAGTGATGAAGGTATTGATAACATTCTTTCGTACATTAAATCTTATTGGAAAGATGATATTTATGAATATCATTTAGAAATGAGCAAACAATGAGTTCAGAAGCAATTAATTTTAATTGGTCATGCAAACATACTTGGAAAAGAAGCGCAAAAAATACCGCTTGGTGTTTACTAGGCTGTGCAATTGGTGACTTTGGAACTATATTGTATTTTCAGATAACAGGAATTCCCTGGCCTGTTTTAGCCATCATGACATTAGCAATTATAAATGGTTTGATTACAAGTATTATTTTAGAAACTATAATTTTACTAAGACAAAAACTTGATTTTTCCAAAGCATTAAAGACTGCACTTGGTATGAGCTTTATATCAATGGTCAGTATGGAAATAGCCATGAACCTCACAGATGTAATTTTAACAGGTGGAGCTATTTTAAATTGGTGGGTAGTACCAATAATGCTTTTAGTTGGATTTTTAACTCCATGGCCTTACAATTACTGGAGATTAAAAAAATATAATATTGCTTGTCACTAAAAACATCTTTATATCAAATTAAGACCTCAGATAATGACTAAAGATTTAATAACAATTGATGGCCTTTCAAAGGTATACGACAATGGATTTAACGCTTTAAAAACTGTTAATCTAAATATAAAGCAAGGTGAAATTATTGCTATGCTTGGACCAAATGGAGCTGGCAAAACTACACTGATAAGTATTGTATGTGGTATAGTTAAACCAACTTCTGGAGTAATTACAGTCGATGGTTTTGATATTATAAAAGATTATAGAGAAACAAGATCAAGAATAGGACTGGTCCCCCAAGAAATTTCACTAGAACAATTTGAAACAGTGTTTAACAATGTTTCATATTCAAGAGGCTTATATGGAAAAAAGCCAAACCCCGAACATATAGAAAAAGTTCTAAAAGATTTTAGTTTATGGGATAAAAAAGATTTAAGGTTAAATCAGCTTTCAGGGGGAATGAAAAGACGTGTGATGATAGCAAAAGCATTATCTCATGAACCTTCGATATTATTTCTTGATGAACCAACGGCAGGCGTAGATGTAGAATTGAGAAAAGATATGTGGAAAGTTGTAGAGGGATTAAGGAAAACTGGAGTAACCATAATTTTAACAACACACTATATTGAAGAAGCAGAGGCAATCGCAGACCGAGTTGCTGTAATTAATCAAGGAGAAATCATTGTTGTTGATAATAAAATAGATTTATTAAAAAAGATGGGTCATAAAAAATTAACTATTGAGTTGCAGGATAAAATCGAAAAAATTCCATCAGAACTTGATGAATATAATCTATCAATCTCTAATGATAATTATTCATTAATTTACAACTATAACTTACATGCTGAAAGAACAGGTATTACAAAGATGCTTCAAGATTTAAAAAATGCAGGTTTGAGGATGAGAGACTTAAAAACAGAGCAAAATAATCTTGAAAAGATTTTTGTGACATTGGTAAAGGAAAATAATGAGGATTAATTTTTACGCATTAAGAGCAATTTATTTTCATGAAATGGATAGATTTAGAAGAACATTAATACAATCTCTTCTTTCTCCAGTTTTATCTACTTCATTATACTTTATAGTATTCGGCTCGGTAATCGGGGATTATGTACAAAAAATTGATGGCATTAGTTATGGCTCTTATATAGTTCCAGGATTATTGATGTTAACATTATTAACGCAATCTATCAGTAACACTTCTTTTGGAATTTTTTTTCCTAAATTTAATGGAACAATTTATGAAATTTTAGCAGCTCCAATTTCTACTGTAGAAATTGTAATTGCTTATGTTGGTGCAGGTGCAACTAAAACCTTAATTGTTGCTGCAGTAATTTTCTGCACTTCACTTTTCTTTGCAGAAGTAAATGTAAAGTTTCCTTTACTAATGATTTTCTTATTAATTCTAGTTGCTTTTACTTTTGCTTTGTTCGGGTTTTTAATTGGACTTCTTAGTAAAAATTTCGAGCAAATGTCTATAATACCAACAATTGTCATAACACCAATGGTATTCTTAGGTGGAAGTTTGTATTCGCTAGATATGCTCCCAAGTTTCTGGCAAACAGTCACTTATTTTAATCCTGTTGTATATTTAATTAATGGGCTGAGGTTTGCATTTTATGGAGTTTCTGATTTTGATATTTGGATAAGTATTTCAACAATGTTTATATTTTTAATTGCATGTGTAACTCTTGTCTCAATTATACTTAAAAAAGGTTATAATATAAAAAATTAATTTGACTGTTGACCAGATAATTCCTGCAATATTTTTAATATTAGTCTTAATATTAGTTCTACCTAATTTTCTCAGATCAAACTCAAATATTAAACAATTGATATCTAATTTTTCAATTTGGATAATAATTATACTTGTTATATTTGGATTGATGTATTTTTTGATGTAAATAGATTTATGATTAAATTTATTTTTCCAGCAGTACTATTAATTTTAATTATTATTTTCTGGGAAAAAATTAATGAATTTTTATTAAGCAAATTTAAAATTAAATTCAATTACATAGCTGTCATTATATTAGTTTTAATATTAGTGGTTTTATCTTTATTACTATATTTCTAATTTATAATGGAGATAAATTTATTATTCTTTGTTAGTGTTGTTCCAGCTATCGTATTATATGGAATTGCTAAATCAGGTTTAGGTGGATCAATATCATTAATTTCAGTTCCATTAATGACAGTAGTAATGCCATTAAATCAAGCACTTGCAATTATTTTACCAATATTAATTTTTTCAGACATTATTGCTGTTTATAGATTTAGAAGGGAATTTGATTTTGGAACACTAAAGTTATTAGTTCCATTTGCTGCTACAGGAATAATAATAGGCTCATTTACCTTTACTTATTTTTCAGAGGATTTGCTTAAACTAATTGTCGGAATAATGGGTTTCTTATTTGCTGGTCATTATTTTTTATTTAAAAAAGAAAAAAATATACCAGCAAAAAAAAACTTTTTTAAAGGGGCTATTTGTTCATCCATTGCTGGTTTTTCAAGTTTTTGTGTTCATGCGGGAGGAACCCCAACAAGTCTTTATTTGCTTCCACTAAGAATGAAAAAAGAAATTTATGTTGGCACAAGAATTATTTTTTTTAGTTGTGTTAATCTAATTAAGCTTCCTCTGTATGTTTATTTATCCATGATGAATTTTGATACTCTGTATCAGTCAGTTACTCTTTTCCCTTTAGCGCTAATTGGAATATTTATAGGTTATAAATTACTCAAAATAATTGAGGAAAATTTATTCTACAATATTATTTATGCTTTAATTTTAGTTAGTAGCTTTAAGTTAATATTAGATTTTATGGTTTAATTAGGCTTTAATTTCTTAAAGCCTAATAAGTTCATAACTAAAAAGAAGAGAATTAATAATTGGTAAACTAATTCAATCAACTCAGAAAATACAATGCTAATTAGTCTAATCAGTAATGCAAAATCTAGGATAATTTCTTGAAATTTTAAATTTAATGATTTACTTAGATCTTGGGGTGCTTTTAGCTGAGAATAACCCATTGAACCTGTCCGGTAATTCAGAAAGGGAAAATGAATAATTTAAATATAATCAATCAATCATCAGCAATAATATTAATTATTTCAATTTCTTTAATATTTGTTTTTGTTGGAATTTATTTTTCAAAAAAATTTAAAGGACTTAATAATTATTTAGTTGCAAACCGTTCGATTGGAACTTTATCCTTAACAACAAGTCTTGTTGCTTCAGCACTTGGTGCTTGGATTTTATTTGGACCGGCATCAGCAGCAACATGGGGAGGAATTGGTGCAGTGATTGGTTATTCACTAGGAACTGCATTTCCACTCTTTATTTTAATTTATCTTGGTAAAAAATTTAGAACTAGTTATCCGCAAGGCAAAAGTATTATTGAAATAATAAGATTAAGATTTGGACCAAATCTTTATAAACTTATTTTAGTTTTTTCCATTTTTTATATGACAATCTTTTTAATTGCTGAAGTTACTGCTGTAGCTTTTTTAATTAATTACATATCTGGTACTGAGTTGTGGATTACCTCTTTAATAGTAATATCATGTTCGTTACTTTACACATTATATGGAGGTTTAAGAGCATCCTTAATTACAGATAATATTCAATTTTTTGTATTTATAGGTCTTTTAATAATTAGTTTAATTTTTATTACCTCAATTGAAACAAACGATTTTAACTTTGAAATTATTAAAAATAATAATCCGCATTTGTTAAGTTTTAGTTATCTCCCAAATTATACTGCTGGTTTAACTTTCTTTATAGCTGTTGCTGCAACTAATCTTTTTCATCAAGGTAATTGGCAGAGAGTTTACGCTGCAAAAAATTACGAAGTTTTAAAAAAAAGTTTAATATTTTCATTTTTAATAATATTACCAATAGTCTTTTTTATGGGATTTAGTGGTTTAGTGGCTGTCTCTCAAGATACTAATGTAATACCTGATCTTGCATTTTTCTCAATTTTATTAAAAGAAAATTTAATAATATTTTCAGTCATTGTAATAATTTTAGCTATCTCTTTAACAATAAGCAGTATTGATACTTTAATAAATGCTATTTCAAGTTTGGTAATAGTAGATGTAGATAAAGTATTAAATTTAAAAAACAATCATTTAAATATTTCAAAACAATTTGTTATTTTTCTTTCGGTCATAGCTTTTTTTGTTGCATCAAAAGGATTTAGTATTCTTTATTTATTCTTAATTGCAGATTTATTTTGTTGTGCGGCTGTTCTAAGTGTTTTTTATACTTTTTATTCAAAATCTTATGATGAAAAAAATGCTTATGTTTCTATATTAATAGGATTAATTGCAGGACTATTATTTTTTCCAAGTCCTGATTTTTCTAAATCAATACTATTTGGTATAATTTTACCAATGGATTTAGCACCATTGTATATTTCTCAATCTCTTTTATTTTGTTCATTTATTGTGGCAACTTTATCACCAATAATTGCATGGAAATTGAAATAATTGATGTTTATTAAAAACCTAATTATTGTATAATTTAATAAATGCTCAATTTTATATTACCATTTATTGTATTAATCGTTGTTGTTGTTTTCATTCATGAATATGGACATTATTATTTTGCAAAAAGATATGGTGTTGGTGTAACAGATTTTTCGATAGGTTTTGGTCGAGAATTATTTGGATGGAACGATAAATCAGGGACAAGATGGAAAGTTTGTTGGATACCATTAGGCGGTTATGTAAAATTTTTCGGAGATAGGAATGTATTTTCACAAGCAGATCAAGAGGAACTGCTAAAAAAATATAGCAAAGAAGACCAACACAAATTGTTTGTAACAAAACCTCTTTACCAAAGAGCCTTAATTGTTGCTGGAGGACCATTGGCTAATTTTATTTTAGCTTTAGTCATTTTTACTTTCATATACATGTTTGCAGGTAAAGATTTTACACCAGCTGTAATTGATGAAGTATTAAAAGATAGTCCAGCAGAAGTTGCTGGTATGCAAAAAAATGATGTTATTATTGAAATAGATAATACAAAAGTTGAGAGTATTCTTGATGTTTCTAAATTAATAGCAATGTCAACATCAGAATTTATCGATTTTAAAGTTTCAAGATATGACCAGGAGATAATATTAAAAGTAAAGCCAAATTTTGTTGATAGCGTTGATGAATTAGGAAACAAATTAAAGAAAAGGATGGTAGGTATTAAACTTAGTCCTTATAACAATCAAATAACACACAAAAAACTTGGACCTGCACAAGCTTTACTTCAATCATTTAATGAAGTTTATTTTGTAACAACTTCATCACTTAAATATCTTGGATCAATGTTTACAGGAGCAGGGGACAGTTCTCAATTGGGTGGTCCAATTAGAATTGCTAAAATTTCTGGCCAAGTAGCAGAATTTGGAATTATACCTTTTGTCAGTATGATGGCATATATTTCTATAAGTTTAGGACTAATTAACTTGTTTCCAATACCTTTGTTAGATGGAGGACATCTGATGTTTTATGCATTTGAAAAAGTATTAGGTCGTCCTTTAAGTCAAAAAACACAGGAAGGTTTTTTTCGAATCGGAATGTTTTTGTTGCTATCTTTGATGTTTTTCGCCACATTTAACGACCTTAAAGATTTAGGCTTATTTTAAGGTTTTTTTAACATCTAAAAAAACGTTGTAATTACTAACTTTTTTAACCACTACATATTGTTGTTCAATAATAAATATATACTAAAAAAAAGCTTGAATTATCAATGATTTTGTTAAGTATAGTTTTATAAACCTTTAAAACCGGAGCTAAAATGAACAAAAAACAATTAGTAGCAAAGCTAGCTGGTTCGTTAAATCAAAGTAAAGCTGATGCAGAGCGTACTTTTGATACTATTACGAATACTATACTAGATGCGTTGAAAAACGATGATTCTGTAAAGATTGCAGGTTTTGGTACATATAAAGTGGCTAAAAGAAAAGCCCGAATTGGACGTAATCCAAGAACTGGAGAGCAAATCCAAATCGCTGCTTCTCAAAAGGTAAAGTTTTTACCTGCTAAAGCACTTAAAGAAGTATTTAACAAGTAAAACTCATTTAACAGCCTTTATTAGGAATGGTAAAATTCTAAATAAAGGCTGTTTCTACATGCAAAAACTGCATATCTATTTTTAACAACAATCATTAGTTTTTATTTATTTTAAAATTATAAGAACCTCTTTTTAACAATGGAGGTTAAATGACTAAACATTTAAAAAAACTTGTCGGTCCTTTAGTAAGTTTGTTTTTCTTACTGAATATGACAAGTGTAGGTTATGCCGAATCTACAGTCTCTGCAGAAGTTGGATTTATTTTTAATACATTTCTATTTTTAGTTTGTGGTTTTCTTGTCATGTTTATGGCTTGCGGATTTGCGATGCTAGAATCAGGAATGGTAACTTCAAAAAGTGTATCTGTAATTTGTGCAAAAAATATAGGATTATTTTCTATCGCTGGAATTATGTTCTGGATGGTTGGTTATAATCTAGCATATGGAATTCCAGAAGGTGGCTATATAGGAACATTCACTCCGTGGTCTGATGCAAGTTCTGTTGATACAGGATATGCAGATGGTTCGGATTGGTATTTCCAAATGGTATTCTGTGCAACAACAGTATCAATTGTATCTGGTACGTTAGCAGAAAGAATTAAATTATGGCCTTTCTTCTTATTTGCAGCAATTTTATCAGGAATCATTTATCCAATTGTCATGGGATGGCAGTGGGGTGGTGGCTGGTTAGCCGCTTTAGGTTTCTCTGATTTTGCTGGTTCAACTCTTGTACACTCAACTGGCGGTGCTGCAGCATTAGCAGGAGCTATGTTGTTAGGAGCGAGAACAGGAAGATTTGCTAAATCAGGTGAAGCAAAACCAATGAGACCATTTGCAGCTTCTTCAATACCTTTGGTAACAGTTGGAGTATTTATTTTATGGTTAGGTTGGTTCGGTTTCAACGGTGGTTCACAGCTTGCTATGGGAACTTTCGATGATGCAGTAGCAGTATCTAATATATTTATTAATACAAACTTAGCAGCGTGTGGTGGTGTTTTAGCAGCAGCAGTAATTACTAGATTAATGTATGGTAAAACTGATGTAGTTCAAATGCTTAACGGTGCGATTGGTGGATTAGTTGCAATAACAGCTGAACCATTAGCGCCAGCACCTATAGCAGCAATATTCATCGGTGCAATCGGTGGATTGATAGTAGTGTTTGGAACAAAACTATTATTCTCATTTAAAATTGATGATGTTGTTGGTGCAATACCAGCTCACTTATTTGCTGGAGTTTGGGGAACATTAGCTGTTCCACTAACAAACTCTGATGCAAACTTTAGTGCACAGTTAATCGGTGTAATCTCGATCAACGCATTTGTTTTTGTAGTATCATACATTGTATGGGCAATCATGAAAAACACTATGGGTATCAGATTAAGTAAAGAGGCTGAACTGAAAGGTACAGACGTAACTGAAACTGGTGTAATAGCTTACGCTATAAGAGACTAAATTTAACTCCCTCCCTTAAGTTAAACTAAAAAGGCCCCGTAAATGGGGCCTTTTTTTATTAAACTGTTTTTAAAAATTCTAACACTTCTTTTGCGTGGTCTTTAACTTTTACTGAACGCCACTCTTTAATAATTTTGTCATCTTTTAATAAAAATGTACTTCTTATTAATCCCATAAATTCTCTACCCATGAATTTTTTTTTACCCCAAACTTTGTATGCTTTAATCGCTTCTTTTTTTACGTCTGCTACCAAATCAAACTTAATTTTAAATTTATCTCTAAATTTTTCATGACTTTCCATACTATCTTTAGAAATACCAATAACTTCACAGTCTAATTTTTTAAATTGTGAAAGTAGAGAATTGAAGTCTTTTGTCTCAACTGTGCACCCTGGTGTATTATCTTTTGGATAGAAATATAAAACTTTATATTTACTTTTGATTTTCTTTAGCTCTAAAAGTTTTGAATTGGTTGATGGGATTTTGAAATTAGGAGCTTTATTTGGCATATTTTTTCGTAGATTAAAATTTATAATGATGTATTAAACCTTTATGAGAATTAAATCAGCACAAACATTGGTCGCAGAAGCTTTGACAGAAATCAAGACACTTTCCCCAGCGGAAGCATTAGAGATGGTAAACAGTGATAAATGCAATTTAATTGATATAAGAGATATTCGAGAACTTGAGAAAATGGGAAGAATAGAAAATTCTCATCACATTCCTAGAGGAATGTTGGAGTTTTGGATGGATCCAGATAGTCCTTACTTTAAAGAAGGCAAGATAGATATGAACAAAGAAATGGTTTTATTTTGTGCAGGTGGATTAAGATCTGCACTAGCTACAAAATCATTGAAAGATATGGGGTTTGAAAAAATTTCACATATAGACGGAGGCTTTTCTCAAATGAAGAGCAGTGGCTTTAAAGTAGAGAAATAAAAATTAATCAAATAAACTTATTCTCTTTGCGAAAAAAATTCTTATCACCCAGTATATAAATAATCCTAAAGGACCAATAAAATATGTGATTATTAAAGGAAAAAAGACTAAAATTTTTGACATATAAAACCTCTGGCTATCTCTAACAATCCAAGATCCACAAAATAAATTTATAGCTAAGAAGTGTGTCCAAAATAATATTAAAAACTCATTATTTTCAAAAAGCTCAGCTAGATCATAAAAACTTAAATATAAAATAAAGTTTTTATCAAAATCATATCCTGCAAAAAAGAATATATATAATAGGTAAACATAAACACTTGCCAAAATAAATGTTGGAATTATTGATGTAACAAATAAACCACAAACTTTAGTTTGTGGAAAAATAATAAGCATTAACCAAAATGGTATTACACCTATATTCAACCACATATAGATCATTTCTACTGTAAAAAATGCAGATATTTGTTCAATCATCAGGGTTATATTATATTAAATGCAAAAATGATTCCTTTAAAAAATAAAAAAAAAAACTTAGAAGCGACAATTGATGAAATGCGCAACTTTGCACTCAATTATGTAGAAAAATTTGCACCATCAAAACAACAGCTAAAAACATATCTTTTAAAGAAATATTTAAGATCTAAAGTTGATAACGTTAAAAGAAGCAATATTTCGGATCTAATCGATATTGTAGCTGAAGATTTAGAAAAATCTAAATTTATAAATGATAAATTTTATTCAGAAACAAAAGCAAAAAGTCTAATCCAAAGAGGTTCATCAATAAATAAGATTAGAAATTATTTAATAAGCAAAGGAGTTGGAGAAAAATACATAAAAAATACAATTGAACAAATTAATGAAAATAATGAAGATCAAGATTTTTTTTCAGCTATAAAAGTTTGTAAAAAAAAAAGAATTGGTCCATCAAGAACTGAAGATAATAGACCTTTATTCTATAAAAAAGATATTGGTATATTAGCAAGATCTGGATTTGATTTTGAAGTTTCCAGAAGAGTAATGGAACTAGATAAAGAGGAATATTTGAAAATTATAAATCTTCTTTAGACTTTTTATTCTTTTCTTCTAAATAATACTGAATTTTGCTTTTGATATAGTTTTTTACCATCACAAATACTATTAATCCAAAAATTGATACAGAAACTATTATAATTAATATTATTCTTAATTGTTCACTCATTATATATTTTTATTTCTTTTCAAAATTATACTAGGATTTTTAAAATTTTCTTTTCCGTAAAGTATTTCATTTCCCTCAAAATCTGTAACTATACCCCCTGCATTTTCAAGAATAGCATGCCCAGCTGCTATATCCCATTCACATGCTCTAGGCTCTGCAACATAGCCGTCGTATTCATTTGAAGCTATTACACAAAATTTTAAAGAACTTTTCATCCTTTTAAATTCGCTAACATTCATTGTTTGATAAATTTTATTAATTTCAGGTTTTAGTTTATTTGAATATGATACAAATTTAAGTTTATTATTTGAAATTTTTGAACAGTCTAATTTTACATGTTGACTATTAATTATTTCAAATGAACAACCTTTCTCATAAGAATAAAATAATCTATTTTTAGCGGGTGCATATATTATACCTGCTACTGCTCGATTATTAATTATTAAACCAGCATTTAGAGTAAATTCGTCAAGATCATTAATATAATCATAAGTGCCATCAATTGGATCTATTAGCCAAAAATTTTTTAAATCTTTCTTGGATTTATTATGACTAGTTTCTTCTGACACAATAGGTATTTGAGGAGTTAAATCATTTATTTTTTCAGTTAAAATTCTATTAACTTCGAGATCACCATTGCTAACAGGTGTGTTATCTTCCTTAATTTCTTTTATTAAGCCTTTTTCTCTTAATTCTATTGAAACTTTTCCTGCGTATAAAAAAGTGTCAATCAGATTTTCAATAGCTGCCTTTATTTCGATTTGTTTCATTTATTCTAGCTTTTCTAATTCAATATTTTTAGCATTGATAACTTTTTTTCCTACATTTTCGAAATTCACAGTTACTTTTTCTTTAATAATTGACTGTACTTGTCCTATTCCCCAATCTTTATTATTAGGATTTATAACTTTATCACCTGGTTCAAAATCTAAAATCATTTGATTTTACTTATAATAGAAATGAGTATAAATACCACCACATGAATTTAGAGTTAAACTCAATTGGATTAGATAAGAAACCGTCTGATACAAAAGTAATTGTAGCTATGTCTGGTGGTGTAGACTCATCTACAGTTGCAGGTTTGATGAAAATGCAAGGATATAATGTTACCGGCATAACATTAAAACTATACAACGATAGTAAAGAAGTTGTTAAATCAAAAGTATGTTGTTCAGGCCAAGACGTTATAGATGCAAAAAGAGTTGCTCATAAATTAGATATTGATCATAAAATTCTTTATTACCAAGATAAATTTAAGCAAGGTGTTATCGATAATTTTGTAGAAAGTTACTTAAAAGGAGAAACTCCAATACCATGCGTGCAGTGTAATCAAACTGTCAAATTTAAAGATTTGTATGAAGTTGCTAAAGATTTAAATGCTGATGCTTTGATCACAGGTCATTATGTAAAAAATATAACAATAAATGAAAAAAATAATATGTATAGAGCAGTAGATGAAAATAGAGATCAAAGTTATTTTCTATTTAATACTACAAGAGAGCAATTAAATTATTTACGATTTCCATTAGGTGGAATGTTAAAAAATGAAACTAGAGAAATTGCTAAAAAACTAAATTTAAATGTTGCAGATAAGCCAGATAGTCAAGATATATGTTTTGTTCCTAACGGAGACTATTCATCAGTAATAAAAAAGTTTAAGCCAGATTCCTTAAAAAAAGGTAATATTAAAAATCTAAATGGTGAAGTAATAGGCGTTCATGATGGAATTATAAATTTTACTATTGGTCAAAGAAAAGGAATTAAAGTATCTGACAAAGAGGCATTATATGTAATTAAAATTGATGCAGAAAATAATGAGATAATTGTTGGAGGTAGAGAACATCTAGGTAAAAAAAAAATTAATTTAAAAAATATTAATCTATTATCCGATAAAAACGAATTAAATGAAAATATATTAGTCAAAGTTAGATCTACAGGAAAGTTATTAAGCGCCAATGTAAATTTTATAAACGAGTATGATGCTGAGGTAAATTTAGATAATTCTGAAGATGGTATTTCACCTGGACAAGCATGTGTCTTTTATAAAAAAGACCAATATGGTCACAAAGTTCTTGGTGGTGGTTGGATTAAAGAATAATTAATTTTACTTTTTCTTATTCTTTTTTCTTGCTCTTCTTTTTTTAGAGCCCATTTTTCTTCGGCCTCTATGCTTTTTAGGGTATCCCATAATCTCCTTAGTTTTACAATTTTATTGACTTATTTGAGGGATATAGCATTGTCAATATAACTAATCAATTTTTTTATGGTTAATTCAGTTAAAACTTTTTTAAAACAAGTAGGAAAAGATTATCAAAATCAGTCAGTTAATCCGCCAGTAGTAAGAGCTTCAACAATAATATTTAAAACTCTTCAAGATATAAAGAAAACACAAAGTAATTATAAAAAAAATCCCTTAAGCAAAAATTTTGATTATGGTCGAAAAGGAACATCAACAACTTTTGCACTACAAGAACTATTAAGAAAAATTGAAAATGCTTATCAAGTTTATTTAACACCAACAGGATTTGGTGCAGTTTTTCTCGGAGTGATTAGTGTTGTAAGACCTGGTGATGAAATCATTATAACGGACTCAGTCTACTCTCCCACAAGATTTTTAACCGAAGACTATTTAAAAAAATTTAATATTAAAGCAGTTTTTTATGATCCAAAAAACTTAGATGACTTAAAAAAAAAAATTACAAATAAAACTAAACTTATTTTTGTTGAAAACCCAGGAAGTAACACATTTGAATTTCAAGATTTAAAAAAAATATTATCTTTTGCTAAGAATAAGAATATTTATACAGCTATTGATAACACTTGGGGAACACCTTATTTAATCAAGCCTTTAGACTTAGGTTTTGATATGTCTATAGTTTCAGCGACAAAATATTACTCTGGTCATTCAGATGTTATGGGTGGCAGTTTAGCTATTAAAAAAAGACTTTTTAAAGAGGTGGAATTAAGTCAAAAAGCAGTCGGTTTAAGACTAAGTCCTGATGATGCCTACTTAATTATGAGGGGACTAAGAACGTTGGATATTAGGTTAGACAAACATCAAGAAAATACCATCAAGGTAGCTAATTTTTTGAGCAAACAAAAAAAAGTTAAAGAGGTTTTTTACCCAATTAAAAAAAACATTAAACAATACAAAATGTGGAAAAAGTATTATTCAGGATCATCTGGTTTAATGGGTGTAAAAATTATTTCTAAAAATAAAAACTCTGTAATAAAATTTTTGAATAAATTAAAATTATTTGCCCATGGTTACAGTTGGGGAGGATTTGAAAGTCTTGCTTTATATCAAGACAAATTGGCACTGGGCAACAGGAGCTACACAAAGTTGAGTAATAACGAACATATTATAAGATTACATATTGGTTTAGAAGATCCAAATGATTTGATTGCTGACATTAAACAGGCTATTAAATCTGTATAATGAATGACACCAAATTTTTTCCAACAAAGAAAGCATTAGTTACTGTACTAGCTGCATCTGCTGTTGTTATTATTGCATTAGGAATAAGACAAACTTTTGGAATGTTTTATTTTGATTTTGCAACTGATTTAGATATCACAATAACACAGTTCGGCTTTACAATGGGATTACAGCTCTTATTGTGGGGTGTTTTCAGTCCTATGTTTGGAATTATTACGGATAAGTATGGTGGTAATATTGCAATCTTTATTGGTTTTGTTTTTTATTTGTTAGCAATTTTATTGTTTTATTCAGGTTTTAATACTGGTTATTATTTTACTATAACAATTGGAATATTAGTTGGTGTTGGACTGGGATCTACAGCTATCAGTATACCTGTTTCAGTTGTTGCAAAACATTTTCCAGTATCAAGCAGAACAATAGCAACAGGAATAGTAACCTCAGCAGGATCTTTTGGATATTTTATATCACCATTAATCACTAGATATTCACTTGTTGAACATGGGTGGGAAAATACAATGCTATTTTTCTGTTTCTTTTTAGGTCTAGGATTAATAGTAGCATTATTTGTTTCAACACCAAAAATACCTGTCGGTACAAATCAAAATAACAATCAAACAGCTAGAGAAGCTTTAAAAGAGGCTTTTTCAAATAAAAGTTACATCTATCTTACTTTAGGTTTCTTTGTATGCGGTTGGCACATTGCTTTAGTAGCAACTCATATACCCACTTACATGATTGATAAAGGATTACCAGATTGGTGTGCAGCAATGGTTTTGGCTTTAATCGGACTTTTTAATATGGTTGGAACAATTACAAGTGGATATCTTGCAACTAGATACAGTCAAAAAATTTTATTAAGTGTAATTTATCTATTAAGAGGAGTATCAATTATTTATTTCATATTCCTACCACCAAGTGTTTTTAATTCAGTAATCTTTGGAATAACATTTGGAATGTTGTGGCTATCAACAGTTCCACCAACAAATGGAATAATAGGCAAGGTATTTGGAACTAAGTATATCGGATTATTATATGGAATTGTTTTTGTAAGTCATCAAATTGGATCTTTTTTAGGAGCTTATTTGAGTGGAGTTTTCTACGAACTTAACGGCAATTTTGATTATGCTTGGTACATATCTATCGCATTATCTATTTTTGCTGGATTGATACATTTACCTATAAAAGAGAAGCCAATTGAAAGACCGCAAATCGCATAAACTTAAATTTAACCCGTATTTAGAGAAACTTTATCAGTCGGATAAGCCACTGATAATCTACAAAGTTGATAATGGTTATGACATTTATACAGATTTTTCTAAAAAAATTAATTTAACAAAAAAAAATATACATAAATTTTTAAACTCTTTTGAGAGAATGAAATATAAAAAAGAAACTGATCAATATATTGGTTTTTTTGGATATGAAATTTTAAATTATTTACTTGGAATTAAAATTAGCAAACAGTCTAAAAATGGTTTTTATAAAGGAGTTTTTTACAAACCAGAAACAATCATTAAAATAAGAGATAATATTTCAATATTTTCAAATAAAAAAAAGCACGAATTTAATAATTATTTTAAACCAACTAAAATTTTATCACCCTTTAAATTAAATATTAAATATCAAAAATACAAAAAAATATTTGATATTTTTTCAAAAAAAATAAGACAAGGAGAAACATATCAAATAAAAATTTGCACAAAATATCGTAATAAATCTTCAATAAATCCAATTAATTTTTTCTGGAGATTAATGAAGTCAAATGCTTCACCAGAATCTTTTATGATAAGAGATAAAAATTATTCTATTGTAAGCTGCTCACCTGAAACTTTATTATTAAAAAAAGGCAACAAAATCATTACCAAGCCTATTGCTGGCACATTAAGAAAAAGTAAAAAATCTAACAGATCTAGTGCCTTAAAGTTTTTTAGAAATAACATTAAAGAGACTAAAGAACATAATATGATTGTTGATATGGAAAGAAGTGATTTATCCAGAGTTTGTATTCCAGGATCAGTAAAAATTGATAAAGAAAAATATGTTGAGGAATACAGACACCTATTTCATTATGTTACAACCATATCTGGAAGCCTATTAAAAGGTATGACTATAAAAAATATTATCAAATCTATGATGCCTGGTGGATCAGTAATAGGCTGTCCAAAAATAAGAACATTGGAATTATTAAATCAACAAGAAAAAGAGAATAGAAATATTTTTACAGGTAGTTTTGGCTATATAAAATTTAATAAAGATATGAGATTTAACATAATAATAAGATCTATATTAAATTATAAAAATACATCTGAAATATCTGCAGCATCTGGAGTTGTATTAGATAGTGCAGCAAAAAAAGAATTTAATGAAAACTTTATCAAAGCAAAATCATTATTAGAATTATTTAAATGATTTATATAATAGACCACCAGGATTCATTCACATGGAATGTAGTTCATCAATTTTCTCAGTTTGATAAAGTTTATTGTTCAAATTATTTTGAAATAAATAACAGTTTATTAAATAAATCTAATACAATTGTATTATCTCCTGGACCTGGTTCACCCAAAGATTACCCCAATACATCAAAAATTTATAATAAATTTAAAGGAAGAAAAAAAATCATAGGAATCTGCTTGGGGTATCAGCAAATATTACATTGTGAAAATGCCAAAATTATTCAACAAAGGAGAATATTTCATGGTTATCAATCTGAAGTAAAAGTTGTTTCAAATAAATCCATCTTTAGAAAGAATTCTAAATTTAAAGTTGGAAGATATCATTCACTTAAGCTTCAAGAGCCATTTATTAAAGAAAATTTTGATATTACTATGAGATGCGCTAAAACTAATATTGCTATGGCTTTTGAAAACAAAAGAGATGATGTATACGGTTTTCAATTTCATCCAGAATCTTTTTTAACAACAAATGGTAAAATTCTTATTAAAAAAATCTTACAGTCGAAAAGATCTTAAAGAAAAAGAATTTAAAGATCTATGGAATGCCCATGGGGTATTTACAACTATGTGGATCTATGGAAAGCCTCAAAAGATTTTATTTTTTAAAGAACATATAGCAAATCTCATTAAGTCTACTAAAAATTATAAAATTTATGATCGAAATTTAAAAAGAAATATATTTAAAATAATTAAATCAAATTTAAATAAACAAAAAAATTATAATCATTTATTGCGAATTGCAGTTACCAAAAGTTTAATTTCTATTTCTTTAAGAGATAAATTAAAAATTAAAAAAAACCTCCAGTTAAAGTTAATTAATTATAATAGAATTAAGCCTGAACATAAAAATCTAAAGTATAAATTTATTCTAAAAAATTTATCTAAAATGGATAATACAAAATCCGATATTGCTCTTTGTTCAAATGGAAAAATTTTAGAAACAGGAACTTCAAATATTATTTTTATAAAAGATAATAAATTCTATTCACCTATTAGGAAATTTTATCGAGGAGTTAATCTTAAGTTTTTTGAAAAAAATTTTAGGATAAAAAAAACTAATATTAATATTAGTGATTTAAATCAATATGAGGAAATACTTTTAATCGGATCTGGAAAGGGAGTTTCAACTGTTTCATCTATAAAAGAGAAAAACTGGAATAGAAAAAAATATAAATCTTATGAAACTTTTGTAAGTAAATATAAAACTCAAATACTAAAACAAAAAAAATTAAGTAATTATATATGAGAAATCCTAATAATCCGTGCATATTCTGTTTTACAAAAAAAAAAGAATATCTTTTTGAAAACGAACTAGCTTATGCAACTATTGACACTTACCCTGTATCAAAATTTCATTCACTTATTATTCCAAAGCGGTGTGTTAAAAATTATTTTGATCTAACCTCAAAAGAAATCCTAGCGTGCAATAAAATAATTAAAAAATTAAAAAAAAAAATTGAAATGAGCGACAAATCTGTAAAAGGTTTTAATATTGGTACCAATTCAGGAAAGGTTGCTGGACAATCTATTTATCATTGTCATATTCATTTGATTCCAAGAAGAAAAAATGATGTTAAAAATCCACAAGGTGGTGTGCGAGCTGTAATCTCAGCCAAACAGCATTATGTAAGGAAAAAGTAACCTTTATTAACATTTTTTTCTTCAGATGAGATTATTAGTCAGTTGAACTAATATTTTATATAGATTATGAGATTAGATTAGTATTATATTTAGCGGAGATAATAATATGTTCACAACAAATCCATTTGCTGTCCTTTCTTCAACAGTACCTTCAATTGCATTGCAAGCATTTGTTTTATTGATGTTGGCATTAGTGGTGATTGGAACACTGATGGATATTATTCATAAGAAGAATGTAAAATATTTTTTTAATAATGCTAAAAAAGCAAAAAAAGCAGCAAGTAGAGAATTAAGTCTTGGAGAGAAAACAGCGATAATTTCTAAAACAGTAGTGCATGATATTGGAACTACATCTGAATTAGGATTGGGTAAAAGAAGGTTTGCACATGTATTAGGAATGTATGGAACAATATTATTTTGGATCGGGTCAGGTGTTATGATATTTGGATATTCTTCTCCTAATACTGTAACCCCATCTATATGGCCAATCATTTGGCATGCTGGTGCAATTTTAACTTGCCTTGGAGCTTATTGGTTTTGGTTTTTTTTAAGAGTAGATGTATCTGCTGAAGCTCACTCGGTTTTTAGAATCATAAAAGCAGATTTATTTGTTTTGGCTTTAGTATTATCTTCTACGTTTGGTTTAGCTTGGTCGTATTTCCAATATTCAGGATCTACTGGTTTAAGTATTTTATTTTTAATTTTGTTTGCTGTAGCTAACATAGTTTTATTTGGAGGAGTTTATTGGTCTAAATTTGCACATATGTTTTACAAACCAGGTGCTGCAATCCAAAAAAATTTAGCAGAAGCAGATGGCTCTAGAGATAATTTACCTCCACCTGCAGATGCTCCAGAACAATTTGGACTTGGAATTAAACGTGAGGCACCAAAGCACTATTAATATGATTGATAAAATTTTAAAGAAAGGTAATAAGTAGATATGTCAACTTTTGTATACATGACGAGATGTGATGGTTGTGGTCACTGTGTAGATATATGTCCATCGGATATCATGCACATAGACGAAACTATTAGAAGAGCAAAAAATATTGAACCAAATTTTTGTTGGGAATGCTATTCATGCGTTAAGGCATGTCCTAATCATGCAATTGATGTAAGAGGATATGCTGACTTTGCTCCAATGGGTCATAGTGTTAGAGTTAGAAGAGAAGAAGAAAAAGGAACTATTTCTTGGAGAATTAAATTTAGAAACGGTACAGAGAAAAATTTTGTATCACCAATAACTACAAAACCTTGGGGAAAATTTATACCAAAATTAGCTGAAGCTGATACTCCTAATCAAGGAGAGATTAATTCACAAATTTTATATAATGAGCCACATGGTTTAAATACTGAAAAAGATTTACCAACTTTAGACAAGAATTCATTTAAGCAAGGCGTTTATTATTAATGGCTAAGCACAAAACAATCATTGAAGAATGTGATGTACTAGTTGTCGGTGGAGGTATGGCTGGAACAGGGGCTACCTTTGAGGCAAGACACTGGGGAAGAGATTTAAAAATAATCTGTGTTGAAAAAGCAAACATAGATAGAAGTGGTGCCGTTGCACAAGGTCTTTACGCTATTAACTGTTATATGGGAATGCAGTGGGGCGAGAATATGCCAGAGGATCATGTAAGGTACGCTAGAAATGATTTGATGGGTCTTGTTAGAGAAGATTTAGGTTATGACATGGCACGTCACGTAGACTCAACTGTTCACATGTTTGATGAATGGGGTCTTCCAATGATGAAAAATAAAGAAACTGGAAGATATCAAAGAGAAGGTAAGTGGCAAATAATGATACACGGCGAAAGTTACAAGCCAATTGTAGCTGAGGCCGCAAAAAAATCTGCCGATAAAATTTATAACAGAATAATGATTACTCATCTTTTGAAAGATGAAAAAAATCCAAACCGAATAGCTGGTGCAGTTGGCTTTAATGTTAGAACTGGAAATTTTCATGTATTTAAATCTAGAACAGTAGTTGTTTCTGCTGGAGGTGCATCACACATATTTAAACCAAGAGCAGTTGGTGAAGGTATGGGTAGAACATGGTATGCACCTTGGAGTAATGGATCTGCTTATGCATTACCTATTCAAGCAGGTGCAAAAATGACTCAAATGGAAAATAGAATTGTACTTTGTAGATTTAAAGATGGTTATGGTCCAGTTGGAGCGTATTTCTTACATTTAAAAACTTATACTCAAAACGCTAATGGCGAAAATTATGAGAAGAAATGGTATGAAGCTACTAAAGAATTAGTAGGAGAATATATAGACCATCATCCAACACCAACTTGTTTAAGAAATCACGCATTTATTCAAGAAACAGCTGCGGGTGGTGGACCAATACACATGGTTACAAAAGAAGCATTTCAAGATCCGCATTTAGAAACAGTTGGATGGGAAAATTTCTTAGGAATGACGGTTGGACAAGCTGTGGTTTGGGCATCTCAAAATATCGATCCAAAATACACAAATCCTGAATTAACAACTTCGGAGCCATATGTAATGGGATCTCATGCTACATGTTCAGGAGCATGGGTAAGTGGACCAGAGGATATAGCGCCTGATGAATATTTTTGGGGATACAATAGAATGATGACTATCGATGGATTATTTGGAGCAGGAGATGCGGTTGGCGGAAGTGCTCATAAGTTTTCATCTGGTTCATTCACAGAAGGAAGGTTAGCGTCTAAAGCTGCTGTTAAATATATTCAAGATAAAAAAGCTGATGATATCGAAGTTTCTGATGCACAATTAGAGAAGCTAAAAGAAGAAATATTCAAGCCAATTGAGAACTATACGGTGGGAAGAAATGAAATTACTGGAGGAACTGTTTCTCCAAGCTATATTTTGCCTATACAAGGACTACAAAGACTACAAAAGATTATGGATGAATATTGTGGTGGATTAACAAATAATTACATGACAAATGACAATCTACTAAAAAAAGGCTTAGAACAGCTACAATTGCTTCAAGAAGACTTAGATCATGTCGGAGCTGAAGATTATCACCAATTGATGAGAGCATGGGAACTTAAGCATAGAGCTGTAACATCAGAGTGTGTTGCTCATCACACGTTATTTAGAGAAGAAACGCGTTGGCCAGGTTATTATTATAGAGGTGATCATATGAAACTTGATGATGAAAACTGGCATTGTTTAACTGTTTCTAGAAGAGATCCTGAAACTGGAAAATTTGAAATGGAGAAAAAGCCTGTTTATCATATCGTTGATGATAAAGAGAAGAAGCAAGCTTCCTAACCATTTTAGATGAGTATTGTCGACAAATCAGACGAAGAAATCATTAAAATTGCTGATCCTATCTGGGATAACATGGTTAGATGTTCCAACATGAAGGACTATGGTGGTTTTACGAGGGATTTATCATCACAAATGCTTTACGGGGCCAACGAAGTAGAGCTAGGTAAGCAATGGGCAAGTAATAAGCTGATCTCAAGCCTTAAAGAGGGGTGTAAGGCTATAGGCTGTCTAAGAAGAGGCTTGTATGTAACTGTTATCTATAAACAAAACAGTACAGAGATACCTGGAGACTTTTTAGGCCGACTTGTCCTTGGAGAAGAAGGAGATGAGGTCAAAGTCTTCGGGGCAACTATTTTTTAAATTTAATTATTTATTATTTGCATTTAATAAAACTTGTGGTATTTCGCGGGTATGCTTCAAGCTTTTAATCAAAATATTAAGAAAATCCCTTTATTAGTTTCAAATCAGCTTTCAAAAATAATTAAATCTTTTCTATATCTTTTTATATTTTTTACTTGGGCAATTATAATCCTAGGAACATTTCAAAATTTTATTTAATTTATTCTTATAATCATTGACTTTAGATTATGAGAGGAATAGTTAGATTATATGGAATATTTTCTTCCAATAGCTCAAGTCGAGATAAACATACTCTTTATATTTGGTTTAAGTTTAGCAGTTGGAATTCTTTCAGGATTGTTTGGTGTAGGTGGAGGATTTTTAATGACTCCATTTTTAATTTTTTTAGGTATTCCACCAGCTTATGCAGTGCCAAATGAAGCAAGCAATATTTTAGGTACTTCTGTATCTGGTTCAACCACCCATTACTTAAAAGGAACATTAGATTATAAAATGGGATTGATGATAGTGGTTGGAGGAACCATTGGAACCTTACTAGGGATCTTAACTTTTTCTTATTTTCAGGATATTGGAAAAATAAACATCGTTATCTCTTTAGCCTACATGTATATCTTAGCTATACTTGGAACTTTAATGCTTATTCAAGGAGTATCAGAAATCGATAAGGCTAGAAAAAAAATTGTTGTTAGAAAAAAATTACATACTCATTATTGGATACATGGACTTCCTTTTAGAATGCGTTTTAAAAAATCAAAGGTTTATGAAAGCGCATTTACTCCAATTATTATTGGTTTAATTGTAGGATATATCGCTGCAATTATGGGAGTGGGCGGTGCATTTATATTAGTTCCTGCAATGATTTATATTATTGGGATGCCAACCAAACTAATTCCTGGCACATCTTTGTTTGTTACAATATTTGTAAGTGCAATCGTAACCGTTCTTCATGCCTTTAATTATGGAACAATTGATCTTGTTTTAGTTTTTGTACTTATACTTGGCTCTATTATAGGGGTTCAGTTTGGTCAAAAAATTGGTGAAAAAGTTGATAGCTCGGAATTTAAAACAATTTTAGCAGTACTTTTATTATTAGTTGGAATTGCAATTGCTTATGACACTTTTATTAAAGAAGATGTAATTGTTGAAACGGTAGTAAATGGAACTAAAAACCTTGGTAACATTGCACAGTTTATTTTAGATTATTCTAAAGACCTTCCAGTTTTTTATGGACTTACATCAGTTGTATTAGCAGTAGTTCTTGGAATTGGAGCTGCAATTTTAAGAAATTATATTTCTAAATGGAATAAAGCAAGAGAAGCTAAGCTTAAAGCTTAAGCACTTCTGTATAATTTAGTCATTACAAATTCTCTATGACCTAGTGCTTCAGCACAAGTTAATCTTCCATTTGCAACTCTTATCGTTGCTTTAATTAATTCGTCACCTGCTTCATCTAAATTCATCTCTCTTGATAAGATTTTAGAAACATCAACATCAATATGCTCACTCATCGTTCTAGCAGTTAAAGGATTAGCAGTTAGTTTTACTACTGGTTCAATTGGGTTCCCAATTATATTTCCTTGTCCAGTTGGAAATAGGTGAAGATTAAATCCTCCTGCTGCTTGTAAAGTAACACATTCAGCAGCAGCTGATGAAGTATCCATAAAGTATAAGCCTGGACCTTTGGATGGTTCTTCTGCTGGCTCTAGTACATCAATAAATTTACATCCTCCAATTTTTTGAAAATTTCCAAATGCTTTTTCTTCAATTGTAGTAAGTCCACCAGCTATATTTCCAGCTGTTGGTTGACTTTCGGAGAGATCGTCTGTTGCTTCCTTTAAAATGAAATCATTATAAGAGCTCCACGTTTTTCTAAACTTTTCTTGAGCCTCAGGAGTTTTTCCTCTTTTTTCACATACAGTTTCGGCGCCCGTTAACTCAGATGTTTCACCAAAACATAAATGAACACCAAGGGGCTCTAATTTATCCATTAAATTTCCAACGGTTGGATTTGATGCTAATCCTGATGTTGTATCAGACTCTCCACATTTAACTGATATCCATAAATCACTTATAGGACGTTCTTCTCTTTGTTTCTCAGATGCCCAAATTGAAAATTCTTGAGCTTTCTTTGAAACTCTTGCGATAGTGTCTATATCTCCTACACCTTCTATACTAAAACCTTCAACTGGTTTTCCAGTTGTTGCAATTGCATCAACAATTCTTTTTGTCCATTTAGGCTCAATACCAATTACTATAACTGCTGCAACATTTGGATTTTTTCCTGTTCCAATCATTGTTCTGAAATGAAGTTCTAAGTCTGCTCCAAATTGTAATCTTCCATAAGAATGTGGGAGTGCAATCGTGCCTTTAATATTATTAGCTACAGCTTCAGCACAAGCATTTGAAATATCATCAACAGGTAGAATTATTACGTGATTCCTTGTACCTGTTCTTCCGTCTTCTCTTTTATATCCTAAAAACGTTTTTGGAATTTCCATTTTACCACTTTTTAGTTTTTACGTTGTGAACATGTACATGCTCACCTTTTTTAATTGATTTTACTACTTTGCCAATATCATGTCCGTATTTTAATATTGTATCTCCCTCGTTAAGATCAGTCATAGCAATTTTATGACCCAAAGGTATTTCATCCATCGATTGAATTTTTACTGATTTATCATTTTCCATAATCCAGCAATCACAGTCTTGTTTAGGAGTAATTTTTTCAATAACTACAACACCTACATTGTCTTTTTCATCGTGGATTATAATATCTGTGCCAGCCATTGTGACGATTTCTTTGTTTGAAATTCGATCCAATTTATATATGAATTGGTCACTTTGACAATTAAAAAATAGAATTAAGAAGGATTTGAGATGGCTAAAATGACAACCGAAGAAGCTTTTGTAAAAGTTTTACAAATGCATGGTATCGAACATTCGTTTGGTATTATCGGTTCTGCATTTATGCCTATTTCAGATCTTTTCCCAGAAGCTGGAATAACTTTTTGGGACGTTGCTCATGAAACAAATGGTGGATTGATTGCTGATGGTTACACGAGAGCAACTGGAAAAATGTCAATGGTTATTGCTCAAAATGGTCCAGGTATTACTGGACTTGTTACACCAATAAAAACTGCTTACTGGAATCATACTCCACTACTTTTAGTTACACCGCAAGCTGCAAACAAAACTATGGGCCAAGGTGGTTTTCAAGAAGTAGAGCAAATGAATTTATTTAAAGACATGGTCTGTTATCAAGAAGAAGTTAGAGATCCATCAAGGATGGCAGAAGTTTTAAACAGAGTAATAGAAAAAGCATTTAGAGGTTCAGCACCTGCACAAATAAATGTACCAAGAGATTTTTGGACACAAGTTATAGATATAGAATTACCACCAATTGTAAGATTTGAAAGACAAGGTGGCGGAAAAGATGCTGTTGATAGAGCTGCTAAATTATTATCAGAAGCAAAATTCCCAGTAATTTTATCTGGAGCAGGAGTTGTTATAGGTGATGCGATTGATGATTGTAAAAAATTAGCAGAAAAATTGGATGCACCTGTATGTAATGGATATCAACATAACGATAGCTTTCCAGGAAGCCATCCATTAGCTGTTGGTCCATTAGGTTACAATGGATCTAAAGCTGCAATGGAGTTAATTTCAAAAGCTGATGTAGTTTTAGCATTAGGAACAAGATTAAATCCATTTTCAACATTACCAGGATATGGAATTGATTACTGGCCAAAAGATGCAACAATTATTCAAGTAGATATGAACCCCGATCGTATTGGTTTAACTAAGAAAGTTACAGTTGGTATTTGTGGTGATGCTAAAATGGTAGCTCAACAGATATTAGAAAAACTTTCATCAAATGCTGGAGATAATGGTAGAGAAGATAGAAAAAATCTAATTCATCAAACAAAATCTGCATGGTTGCAAACTCTCACAAGTTTAGATCATGAGGATGATGATCCAGGAACTGTTTGGAATAAAGAAGCAAGAGAAAGAGATAAAGATAGAATGTCTCCAAGACAAGCATGGAGAGCTATTCAAGCTGGAATGCCAGAAGATGTTATAATTTCAAGCGATATTGGAAATAATTGTGCAATTGGTAACGCTTACCCAACATTTGAAAAACCAAGAAAATATTTGGCACCAGGTTTATTTGGACCATGTGGATATGGATTTCCATCTATTCTTGGGGCAAAAATTGGATGCCCTGATACTCCTGTTATAGGTTTTGCTGGTGACGGAGCTTTTGGAATAAGCATGAATGAAATGAGTTCATGTGCTAGAGAAGAATGGCCAGCAATAACAATGGTAATTTTTAGAAATTATCAATGGGGTGCTGAAAAAAGAAATTCAATATTATGGTTCGATGATAATTTTGTAGGAACAGAGTTAGATCCAGAATTAAGTTATGCAAAAGTTGCTAATGCATGTGGATTAAAAGGTGTTATCGCAAATACAATGGAAGAAACTACAAAGGCTATTAAACAATCATGCGAAGACCAGAAAAAGGGTATCACTACATTTATCGAAATAATTCTAAATCAAGAATTAGGTGAACCATTTCGAAGAGATGCTATGAAAAAACCAGTTAAAGTGGCTGGTATAAGCAAAAATGATATGAGGCCACAAAAATCTTTAGTGTAAATGAATGAAGATAAAATAAATTCAAATAGAAGTTTTGGAATTGTTTTTTTTATTTTTTTTTTAATTATATCATTATATCCACTTATTTATGACCAGAATATTAGAATATGGTCTTTGATATTTTCAATCATATTTCTTTTACTAGGTTTATTTAACGCAAAAATTTTAACGCCGCTTAATAAAATATGGTTTAAATTTGGAATATTTCTTGGAAGATTTATTTCTCCAATAATTATGGGTGTTATCTTCTTTATTGTTGTGACACCAATTTCAATTATTATGAAAGTTTTAAGAAAAGATATATTAAACTTAAAGTTTAATAATGATAAAAGTTATTGGATAAAAAAGACAGGTACCACTAGTAAAATGAAAAACCAATTTTAATTATGAGTTTTTTAAAAGAATTTTGGGAATTTTTAATTGTTAGAAAAAAATATTGGTTAATACCTATAATTTTAGTTCTGGCCTTATTTGGAGGGCTTATTGTTCTTAGTCAAGGAACAGCAGTAGCACCATTTATATATACATTATTTTAGTGAAATCTATTTTAGGTATTTCAGCTTTTTATCATGATAGTGCAGCAGCACTTTTAATAAATGGCAAAATAATAGCAGCAGCACAGGAGGAGAGGTTTACAAGAGTAAAACACGATTCGAGTTACCCCTATAATGCAATAGAATTTGTACTGAAATATGGAAATTTAAAACTTAATGATATTGATAAAATAATATTTTATGAAAAGCCTTTTTTAAAATTTGAAAGACTTTTAGAAACTTATGTAGCATTTGCACCTAAAGGTTTTAAATCTTTTTGTAAAGCGATGCCCATTTGGCTTAAAGAGAAATTGTTTCAAAAAAACTTCATATTTAATAAATTAAAAAAACATGATAAAAATTTTACAAATCAAGATAAAATTTTATTTTCAGATCATCATTTAAGTCATGCTGCGAGCGCTTTTTTCCCTTCCCCTTTTGATGATGCAGTTATTTTAACTGCAGATGGTGTTGGTGAGTGGGCCACTACAACAGTTGCAGTAGGAAATGGAAATAATCTTGATATTAAAAGTGAAATACATTTTCCACATTCATTAGGCTTATTATATTCTGCTTTTACATATTATACTGGATTTAAAGTCAACAGTGGTGAATATAAATTAATGGGACTCGCTCCTTATGGTTCTCCAAAATTTATTAATAAAATATATGAATTAATTGACATAAAAGATGATGGAACATTTCGACTGCAACAAGATTTTTTTAATTATGCCACAGGTTTAACAATGACTAATGAAAAGTTTAACAAATTATTTGGACAAAAACCTAGAGACCCAAAAAAAGAAAAAATAAATCAATTCCATATGGATATAGCAGCTTCAATTCAATTTGTAACCGAGGAAATTATGATTAAATTAGCAAAATCAATAAAAAAAGAATACGGACATGATAATTTATGTTTAGCTGGTGGTGTTGCATTAAATTGTGTGGCTAATGGAAAAATACTAAAAGAAAAAATATTTAAAAATATATGGATTCAGCCAGCAGCAGGTGATGCTGGCGGTTCCCTAGGAGCTGCTCTTGCTTTTTGGCATATAGAACAAAATAATCCAAGGACAATAAAAAAAAATGATAGTATGCAAGGTTCATATCTAGGACCTGAATATAGTCAAAGAGAGATTGAGGAAGAGTTAAAAAATATAAAAGCTAATTTTAATGTATTTAATGAGGATGATTTAATAAATAAAACTGCTGAAGACATATCTAAAGGTAGTGCTGTAGGGTGGTTTCAAGGAAGGATGGAATTTGGTCCACGTTCATTAGGCGCACGATCTATTCTAGCAGATCCAAGATCACCCAGTATGCAAAAAAATTTAAATTTAAAAGTGAAATATAGAGAAAGTTTTAGACCTTTTGCTCCGTCAATACTTAGTGAGGATGTATCAGAATGGTTTGATATTAATAACGAAAGTCCATATATGTTGATGGTAGCAAACGTAAGTAAAAAAAAGTGTATTCCAATGTCTATTGAAGAAAAGAATTTATTTGGAATAGAGAAACTTAACGTAAAAAGATCTCAAATTCCTTCAGTTACCCATGTGGATTATTCTGCTAGAATACAAACTGTTAATGAAGATAGAAATGACATTTTCTATAAGTTAATATCAAAATTTAAAGAATTAACAAAATGCCCGATTTTAATTAATACATCATTTAATGTTAGGGGGGAACCTATTGTGAATTCACCAAAAGATGCATTTAATTGTTTTATGGGAACAGAATTGGATAAATTAATAATAGGTAATTGTTATTTGGATAAAAAAGAGCAAAATCAGTCATTTAAAAAAGACTATAAAGAGAAATTTAGTTTAGATTAATTTTTTATAAACATTTCATTTATGTATTTTAATTATATATAAGACTAATCAAATAAGAAGTTTACAAATAATTTAATAAATTATTTTTGATGTATAATTTTTTTAAACAAACTGTATTTATTTTTGTTATTACAGGAATATTATTTATCTCAGTTTTTACAGTCGCTGAAATAGTTGCGAGAAAATTTTACAAAAAAACAAATGTAATGAATCCATTCTTTGAAAATCATAGGCATTCTGATGAAAAATTAATAGAAATCTATAAAAAAAATGGCCATGATTGGATAGATGAATTTTTAGATGAGTATAATAAAATAGAGGCTGCCGCTGACTCATTTACCTATGCACCTTTTAGAATTTATAAATTTAATAGCAATATAAATTCTAAATATATTAATGCAAAAGATGGTAATCGACCGACATATGTAAATGTAGATAATAATTGCGAAGACATAAAAAAAATTTTTATTCTTGGAGGAAGTACAATTCATGGAGATGGTTGGCTAAGGGACGAGGATTTAATTAACATTCAACTTGGCAAAATAATGAAAAGTCAGAAACATAAATGTTATGAAATCTATAATAGAGGATCCTCTGGATACAACTCAACACAAAATTTTATAAGATTTTTTGAAAATGATATTTCATCAAATAGTATTTATATTTTTTTTGATGGTATAAATGATTTTATGCATAATTATTATGGAAATGTTGAACATTTATGGCAAAATGAAATGGCTCAATTTGTTAAAGTTTATGCTTTAAAAGAAAACACAGCAGTATTATTTATTAAAAAGATTTTATTAAGATCTAAATTTTTTCAATTTCTAAACGATAAAATATTGGATAAGGACGAAATTATAAATGAAAATATTGGTTTAAAAAATATTAAAATCAAAAAACAAAAAAGAATGAATGATCATTGTAAAAAATGGTCCAACAGATCATCAGCTATTAATGAAGTTGTAAAAAAAAATGGAGGCAAAACTTTCTTTATTTGGCAAATCACGGTTGGAAAATATAAAAATATTCATCCTAACGATAAAAAAATAGAAAATATAACTCAAAACGCTTTCAATGGAATCTTTGAGCATTATGAAGATACGAGAAAAATGTGCTTAAAATCTTTTAAATTAAAAAATATAGAAATGATTGATCTACCAAACGACTTAACACCTGAGAAAGAAATGTTTTTCGATTTTGCTCATTTATTGCCTTATGGAAACTATTTAATTGCTGAGCAAATGTATAATGTTATTAAACAAGAGTTATAATTTTTGGGAGTTCTTTAGGTTGATAAAATCGCATAATTAAAGTCTACTCTTTTTTGAAAAAAATAAATAATATTTTTAACAAATAAACTATTATTCAATTGGATTTAATTAACGACAATTCCTGTGGGTGGACAAACCAACTTCCTGAAAGAAGTAATATTAAATTACTAGATCAAGATATTTACTGTGATTATTTAATTGTAGGAGCTGGGTATACTGGATTGTCAGCTGCCAGAAAACTTTCAGACATAAAAAAAAATAAAAAAATTGTTCTCATTGATGCCCAATTAGCAGGAGAAGGTGGTAGTTCAAGAAATTCTGGTTACCTTGTTGATACTACATTGAATGATGGTTTTACATCAAATAGCGATAAAGAGAATTATGTCAAAAAAACAAAAATATACCAATTGGGTATAGAAGCTGTGAGAAAATTTATAAAAGAATATCAAGTTGATTGTGATTGGAATGAATGTGGAAAATATTTTGCTTCTTCGAAAGAGCATGATGAGACAAAAGCTTTATCGTTCAGTAAATTATTAAATAGTCTTGGTTTTAAAAATAAAATTTTATTTAACAAAGAGTTAACTGAAAAATTGGGAACTCCTTTTTATAAAATTGGAGTTTTTACCTCAGGAGGAATTCTTTTAAACCCTGGTAAACTAGCCAGAGCAATGGTTGATACTTTGCCAGATAATGTAAAAGTATATGAAAATTCACAAATTAATAGTTGGAAAAAGATTAACAACAAAATTGAATGTTTTACAAAAAAAAACAAAATAACAACTAAAAAAATCATATTTTGTACAAACGGTTTTTTGAAATCTTTAAAAGTAAAAAAAAATTATAGCTTTCCAATTACATTAACTGCCAGTCTTACGAGAAAACTAACAGATAAAGAGTTTAAAGATATAGGATCTCCAAAAGAATGGGGCGTTCTTCCAATAAGACCTATGGGTGCCACAATTAGAATGACCAAAGATAGGAGAATACTTATAAGAAACACCGCAGAGTTAAGAAATCCTTTTTCAATGAATAGAAATGAATTAAATAAAAGAGTTGCAATTCATAAAAAAGGTATCAAAAAAAGATTTAAACAATTACCTGATAATATAATAGAGAGCAGTTGGTCAGGAATTGTATGTAGAAGTGGTAACAGCTCTCAAATATTTGAAAAAATTGATGATAATATTTTTAGTGCAGGCTGTTACAATGGATCTGGAATTGGAGTAGGAACACTATTCGGTGAACAAATAGCTTTAATGGCCTCTAATCAACAATCTAATGAAATTGAGGTAATACAACAAAGAAAAAAACCAAACTGGTTACCACCACAACCCTTTTTAAATTTAGGAATATACACTAGATTAGCTTACGAAAGGATAAAAGCTCAAACTGAAATTTAATGAAAAAAAATTTAAAGCTTATAGTTTTTTTAGTATTAGGAATTATAGCTCTTTACATCTCAACTAATTATTATAACGATTTTAATAGAAGCAAAACTATTAAAGCATGTATAATTGGAAAAGCTGAATTAGATTCTAAAAAAGCTAAAGAGGACAGATTATCAAATGAACAAATTAAAAAATTTTGTGAAGATCAAATAAAATGATGAAAAAATCAAAAAGATCAGATGTTGATCCATTTATAGTAATGGATGTAATGGAATCAGCAAGAATTGCAGAGGAAAAAGGTAAAGATATAATTCATATGGAGGTAGGGCAGCCAGGAACACCAGCACCTAAGATTGCAAAAGAATATATTACTAATGAGATAAACAAAAACAATCTAGGATACACCGTATCACTTGGCCTACCTGCTCTAAGAACAAAAATTTCAAAGCTATATGGAGATTGGTACAATTTAGATTTAAATCCAAATAGAATAGTAGTTACAACAGGCTCTTCTGGAGCTTTTATATTATCCTTTTCTGCACTGTTTGATAGTGGAGACAGAGTTGGAATTGGATCTCCAAGTTATCCTAGCTATAGACAAATACTAAAATCATTAAGTTTGGAAACCGTAGATATTCAAACCAAACTTCAAAATAGATTTCAGCCCGTACCAGATGATATTATAAATAATAATTTAAATGGAATTCTAGTTGCATCACCTGCAAATCCAACTGGCTCTATGCTAGATAAACAATCTTTAGAAAATTTAATTAATACTGCAAATGAGAATAATGTAAGTTTTATTAGTGATGAAATTTATCATGGAATTCAATATGAAAATAATCCAACTTCAGCTTTAGAGATAACTGATAATTGCTATGTAATTAATTCTTTTTCAAAATACTTTTCCATGACCGGTTGGAGAATAGGGTGGATGGTTGTACCAGAAGATCATGTCAGACAAGTAGAAAGACTTTCACAAAATTTGTTTGTTTGTCCTCCACACGCAAGTCAAGTAACAGCTCTTGCTTCTTTAGATGCAAATGAAGAGTTACAATCGAATGTTGAGGTATATAAAAAAAATAGAGAGATACTTTTAGAAGAATTACCAAAAGCAGGATTAAAAAAGTTTTCACCACCTGATGGAGCTTTTTATATCTATGTTGATATATCTGAATATTCAAATGATAGCTTAGCTTTTTGTAAAAAAGTTTTAGATGAAGCAAATGTTGCGATTACGCCAGGAATTGATTTTGATCAAAAAAGAGGAAATTCTACTATCCGATTCTCATACGCAAGAAGCACAAAAGATATAATTGAAGGCGCTAAGAGAATTAAAGATTTTATGTCTAAAAATTATTAAATGGGGTCAGCTCAATTGGTTATTACCAAAAGAGCTCCCCATTTTTATGCCATTTTGGCCAAATCCATCAAATGGATTTAGTTTGTGTTATTTTTAATATGTGATATCTCACCAGCTAAGTGTCAGGTGGCGTTATTCTAAGCATTTGCACCTCCTTCACTTATAAAAATAAGTTTTAGACAGGTTGTATTCAACAAATTTATTTCTATTTTTTATAAATATATTATTTGAATACAACCTGTCTCTTTAGTAGATTCTCGATATCAAAATAATCAAAATATTCCCAAACCCGTAAACGAAACTTATGTCACAGAGACAGACAATAAATATATTTGTAATTAAAATCTCATGAAAACAATATTTGTGATTGGATCAAAAAAACATACTTTGAAATACACTAGAAAAATGCCTGAGGGTGAAGTTAAGAAAATGAAATCTTTTGTTACAAACAAAGGGCAAAAACTTGAAAAAACTTCAAAATTTAAAATTTTAAAAGTATCAGACGACAAAACTTCAAGAACTTTCAAAATCAGTCTTTAATTATTAAAAAATGAACAAAATCGTATGGTTCAGGAACGACTTACGTGTATCTAATAATGATGCATTTAATGAGGCTGTAAAATCAGGAAAGATTTTACCAATTTACATATTTGATAAAGAATATCACAAATTACCTACATCAAGCTCATTCCATCTAGATTTTTTAAAATCATCATTAGACGATTTATCAAAAACACTAAGTGAAAAATATAATGCTAAACTCAATATATATTACGGAGATACATTAGAAATTTTAAGTCATTTAACTAATAAATTTAAAATAAATGAGATTTATTCAAATATAATATTCAAGAATATGTATATAACTAACTTAGATAAAGAAGTTAGTTTTTTATTTAAAGAAAAAAATATTAATTGGAAAATATCAAATCAATTTGGTGTTCAATTAAATCATAGAATAAGAAATAAATGGTCATATAATTGGAATAAATTTATAGATAGTGAAAGCGTAAATTCAAATTTAAATTGCGAGTTTATCTCAGATAATTATGTAGAAGATTTATCAAAAATAGAAACAAATAATTTAGAAAATGGAAAAATTCAAATTGGTGGAAGACAAAACGCACTTCAACTTTTAGATTCTTTCCTTAATGACAGATCAGAAAATTACCAAAAAGAAATGTCTTCACCAATAACTGGAGAAACTTCTTGTTCTAGATTAAGCCCTCATATTGCATTTGGAAATATTTCAATTAAAGAAATTTTTAAAAAAACTAACGACAAATTAAAATCCAATTTATCTTTTACAAAAAAGAAATCCTTAATTGCTTTTAAAAGTCGATTAGCCTGGCACTGTCATTTTATTCAAAAGTTATATGATGAACCAGAAATTGAATTTAGAAATATGAATAGCGCTTATAATGGAATAAGAGAAAATGATTTTAATGAAGATTATCATTTAGCATGGAAAAATGGAACTACCGGTTATCCATTTGTTGATGCTTGCATGAGGTACCTTAGAACTAATGGATGGATAAATTTTAGAATGAGAGCAATGTTGGTTTCATTTGCGTCTTATCAATTATGGCTAGATTGGAAAAAAACATCAAAACATTTAGCAAAATTATTTACAGATTATGAACCAGGTATTCACTATTCACAGTTTCAAATGCAATCAGGAACAACAGGAATAAATTCAATAAGAATTTATAATCCAATTAAACAATCAATTGATCAAGATCCTACAGGAGATTTTATAAAAAAATGGGTTCCGGAATTAAAAAATGTTCCAGGAAAATTAGTTCATGAACCATGGAAATTAACATTCATTGAACAAAAAGGAATAAATTTAGAAGTTGGTAAAGATTATCCATCACCAATAGTTGATAATAAAATATCAACAAAAATTGCAAAAGAAAAAATCTGGAATATTAAGAAAACAACAGAAGCAAAAATTATTTCAGCAGAAGTATTAAATAAACACGCCAGTTTATCTCAAAGAAGATAAAATTTAATTACCGTAAGGTATTCCAACTAACTTTCCATTTTCATTATAAAAATAAAAAAAGTTCGGATTTATTACTTTTGGCTTTTTTGAAAGCGTTTTAGATTTATTTGTTGATTTATTTTTTTTTAATTTACGTTTCACAACAAATAAATACTAAAAAAAATAAAGTAAACTATTGATAACTTTTCAACCCAGATATGCATTTATTCTTAATCAATAAATTCAAATTAAGTATATCTATTCATTTTACTTATGAAATTATCTGAATTATTTCAGCAAAATGGCTTTGATTTAGGAAATCTAAAAGAATCCTTTGGACTAATAGATGGAATATCAGAGCACATAATAGCTGAAAGTGATGAAGTTTTAGCAAAGCAGCATCAAATTTCAGAAAACATTTATTTTTTAATTAAAGGCAAAGCTACTTTTACCAAGTATTTTGAAACTAAATCTATAACCTTTGCAAAAATAACAAAGCCTGCAACACCTTTAGGTATATCTGGGCTCAATCAACCCAATAGATTTATGGGTGAAATATTTATTGAAGGTGGAACAGAATATATCTCGATAAAAATAGATGATTTAAGAGATTTACAACAAAAAAATAGTAAACTTATATCAACATTATACTCAGCAATTTCTTTTTTTTCTTTCCAACTGCTTGTCTCTTCAAGAAATTTAAACACTTTGTATAAAGATGATGAAATACAAATTTCTCCAGGCATCCCATCAGAAAAAAGTATTACAAATATACATAGAATTAAATCTGCTACTTTTTTCTCAACACTTACTGATGATGACTTAGAAAAGTTTATTAAATTAGGTAATATTAAGATGTATTCATCAAATCAATATATAGTTAAAGAGGGAGACGTTTCTAAAGGTTTAAAGATATTATTAAGTGGTAAAGTTGATGGCTTATTCCACAACTTTATTAATGGAAAAATAAGAAGAAATTTTAGAACTCTAACTAGAGCTGGTATTGCGCTAACTTTATCTTCCGGGAAAGGAGATTTTTTTAATCCATATACAATTAAATCTACTAGAGATACGAAAGTTTTACATATTTCTAACGAAGCACTTGAAAATCTGATTATTTCTGACCCTGAATTATCAATAAAGATTTTCAAAAGACAATTGTGGCAGCTAGGACGTTTCCAACAAAGTGCTACTGGTTTAACAAAGTATTCAGCAGAAAACGAATTAGAATTTGTTAATTTATTATTGAAAGATAATACTGCAAGAATACCTGCTAGCTCTAAGTTATATAGTATTCCACACTTATTGAAGAGCACTCATACTTATGCAATGGCATTTGATGTTGTTTACGAACTAATTATTAAGGGAAATGAGATAGAAAAATCATTATCCAGCCTAATAAAAGATACTTTAAATAATTTAGAAAGAGAGTCTCGTTTCCATAGTCAATTAAATATAATTTATAATAGAGTTTCTAATTCCTCTAATAGTACAAATAAAACAAAATTAAGAGAGTTAACCAACTCTAATTTTACTAAAGCCTTTGATAATGTTAAATATGTAATAAAGGGTTGGGAAAATTTACCAGATGAACCAACAAATATTTTTTTCTACAATCACTTAGCAGCTATAGATGATAATCAGCTTGCAAATGGGCATTCATTTTCAATCGACAGTCATTTCATCAGTTCAAAAATATTACATCCAAAATATAATGATGGAGGACAACGTATTGTTAGAACAAGTCGGAACACAGAATTTTGGAGATATAATTACTATGAAAATTTAGATTACATTTTTGTTCATACTCCAGAGTCTGATAAATTGGACGAAAGTGAAGAAGAAAAGAAATTAAGAAAACAAAAGCTTTTTGACGAAGCTCAAAAGGTATTTAATCAAAAACAACCGATTGTAATTGCTCCTGAAGGAACATCAGAAACAGAAGATAATAAAACAATAACATCTCCAGGACCATTTAAAGCTGGTGCATTTAATCTTGCATTTAAACTTAATCCTAAACCAAAACTAATTCCAATTGCCCTTGCTAATTTTGATTATCCAGTTTCTAAAACAATATATTCAGCAGTTATTAAGGAGCCAATAACTATAAGTGATCATGTCAAAGATCCAGAAAATCAAGAGGAAATGAAAAGCTTCTTAGATAATTACAGAACCAAATTTAGATCTTATGTAGAAGAAGCTATTGATTTGGCTAAAAATGTTCAAGACAACATAGATAAAATAGAGAATTTGAAAACTAATGTAAATTTAGTTAGTCCAGTTGAAGAAGAGTTTGAATTGGATGTTAGAGAATTAGAACATAATTCTTTTCAACAGACAAAAACAAATAACAGTGTTGCTTTGTATGGAAGTTCAACTTTTAAAATGTGGGATAATGCCAAAAATGATTTATCAATAAGTAATCTTTATAATTTAGGTTTCGGAGGTTCAACTTTAGTATCTTGTAGAAGATATTTTGATAGATTGGTTGCTCCTTTAAACCCATCTAATCTTTTCTTTTATGCTGGGGATAATGATATTGGGTATGGAATGGATAGTGATGAATTGTTAAAAGAATTTTTATTATTTTCTAATCAAGTTGAAGAAAAACTACCTAGGGCAAAATGTTTTTTTATTTCAATTAAGCCTAGTCCTTTTAGAAGAGACCTTATGACAACAATTTTAGACGCTAATTCAAAGATAAAAAAACACTTAACCAATTTAAAAATGTGGGATTATGTTGATATTACAACACCCATGATAAATGCAGGTTATGATAAGTTTTACGATGAAGATCCACTACATATGAACGAACTTGGATATAGTTTGTTAAGTAAGCTTGTAAGAGATAAAATTTACAATTAATATTTTTTAATGAGTTTTAAAAAATATCTATGGAAATGTAGATTGTTAGTCCTCAATACGCCTAATTACAGTCATCCAGAATATAAAAGGTCAAAAGATTTGTATCAAAAAGACATCAAAGGGTTTCACAAAAGATACACAAAATTAGTTACAAAATTAGATAAATCAAAAAAATTTAAAGTTACTTTAATTGGTTTTGATGGCACAATAAAAATTGAGTTAGATAAAATATATACAAAAAAAATCTTCGAAATAGTTGATAAAATGCCAATGAATAAACTAATCAAAGATAAAAAATTTAAACCTTTAAACCTTTCTTTATTTTCGGATTATAAACCAGAGACAACCTTAAAAGGCTTAGGTTTTAAAGATAAGGAAAAAGCATTGTTCACTGTTTCAGCTATAAAAAAAAGACCAATAAAATACCAAGTAAATGTTATTGCAACTATGCTAGGTAGAGCTAAAAATCATCCAAATAAAACAAAAGACATGAATGATGCTATAATAGTTTTTAAAAAATGGATGGAAAATTACAAAAGGAATAAAAAAAATGAAAAATAAAGGTTTCACCTTAATAGAACTCTTAGTTGTTGTGGCAATCATAGGTATTCTTGCTGCTGTAGGTGTGGTTGCTTATAGTGGTTATACAGCAGGTGCAAAAAAACAAACCATGGCTAGTAATCAAAAAATGATTCAAAAGTATGCTATGGCAGAAATTTTGAAATGTCAGTCTGGAATTGATTTAACTGAAGGTCCAGATAGCAGTAAGCATATTAAAACATGTTCTACAGGGGGTGCAGGTAATTTAAACAGCAATGTTTGGGCGCAGTATTTTATAAATGTTTTTGAAAGCAAAATAACAAACCCATACAAAACAACACCAAGTAATCCTGACGGTTTACTAAATAGTGGTCCAACTAGAAATGCAGGTGAAATAGTTTTAGTGGGCTGGAACAAATGTGATATTAGCCCGTGTTTTTTAATCGATGCAGCTTATGACGATAAAGGTACTAAAAAATCATTAGATCCAATGTTGCAGGTACCAACAGGATTTTAATTATGAACAAAAAGGGTTTTACATTAATAGAACTCTTAGTTGTTGTAGCAATCATTGGGATATTAGCTGCGGTTGGTGTAGTTGCTTATAGTGGTTATACTAGTGGTGCAAAAAAAAATACATCAAAAGCTAATCATAGTGCCGTATGTAAATATATTACTAATGAAATGAGATTATGTGATTTAGGTGAGACAGATATTTTCAAAGGTAATTTAAAGTGCTCGGATTTAAGAGGTAATAATTCAGATAGAGTTGCAAGAGCTGCAGCAGCAGATCTTGCAGATTTTGCAAAGAATGCCTATTCACCTGCAAACTCTGCAATAACATTATTTCATAACAATGATGTTCCTGGTGATATAGGAATAGGAAAATATAGTAAAAAAGAAATTCATATTAGAACTTGTTGGGATGATACATGTCCGTCACAAACCACACCATCTACTTCTAATGTAGACCAATGTATTATTTATGTTGATTAGAAAAACTCAATATTGTCAGAAAGGCTTTACATTAATAGAACTTCTAGTCGTAGTAGCTATAATCGGTATCTTGGCTGCAGTTGGAGTTGTTGCTTATAGCGGTTATACAAGTGGTGCTAAAATAAATACTGCAAAGTCTAATCATGCTATAGTTGTTAAATATTTAATGGGCGAATTACTAAAATGTGAAATTGGTGAGAGTAAAATTTTTGATAATACTCAGGATTGTTCATCTAATACCTCTGGAAGTTCTGCCAGAGCAACAGCAGATATCATGAACAAACAAATGAAAAATGCTATTCAATCGAACAATATAACATCAGTTGCTGATAATGGATCTGTAACTAGTAACTCCAATGTTGGCATTATTATAGTAAAAGCAAAGGGTTCAACAATTAATATTAGTCTTTGTTTTAAAACAAATTGTTCTGATGCTGCCAATAGATTAGAAAAAGATGTTCCATTTAATTAAAAAAAAACCTAAAGGTTTTACATTAATAGAACTATTAGTTGTTGTCGCAATTATAGGTATTTTGGCTGCTGTCGGAGTTGTTGCTTATAGCGGGTATACAAGTGGTGCAAAAATTTCTGTTGTAAAAGCAAATCACAAAACGGTAAAAAATTATATAATTAATGAAATTAATAAATGCTATAATCTAGATATAGAATTTGACTCAATAACAAACAAAAGTTACCAGAGTAATCCAAGCACTAATTGCTCAACTAATAGAAATTGTTCTAATCTAAAAAGCAGTGGTAGTCCAAAAGGTAATCCAGGTGCATATTTTGATACTGCAAAATGTCCTTTTGAATATTATTCTTTAATTTCAAATCCTTTTGAAAATAATAGTAATGCTTTTGTTTCGAGTTATGCAATACCTCCAACAGATAAAGTTGGTTATACGTACATGAATTTTGATGGAGCAACAGGAAGTGGGTATAAAATATCAACTAGATTTGGACCTGGAAGCAATGATATTATTACCGAAACAATTGCAGTACCTGAATAAATAAAATGAAAAATAAAGGCTTCACTTTAATAGAACTTTTAGTTGTAGTAGCCATCATAGGTATTCTAGCTGCAGTAGGGGTGGTTGCATATAGCGGTTATACAAGTGGTGCTAAAGCAAGTGCAGCAAAAGCAAATTTAAAATTAGTCACAAAATTTGTTTCTACTGAAATTATGAAATGTGTAATAGGAGAGGAATACATAATGGAAAAGACAATAGACTGTTCACAAAGAGCTGGAAGTCTTTATGTTTATAATGATGCTGCTAATTTAAAGAAACGAGTGGAAACATACTTTGATGGTAAACTAACAAATCCATATACTGGTGGGAAAGGTGTTGTTAGCAACAGTGGACTTCCTAATGGAGACAATGAGGTTGGAGAAATAAGACAACATGGTCAATCAACAGTGCCTGAAAGAATTAACTTTATGATATGTTTTAAATTACCTTGCTCAGATGCTGATAATAGAATTATTAAAACAATTATTTTACCTGAATAAAAATGATTGAATTCTTATTTAAAGTATCCTTGTTAATCCTTGGTTTAATAGTTATTAGGTTTGGTATAATTCAGATTAGAAAGTACAAAAAGGGAGAAATTAGATCAAAGAATAATATTTTTAGTCAAATTTCTTTTTTAATTTTCTTTGCAGCAATTATAGGGTTGGTTATTTATTCAATTTTAGGCTTACTTGAGTAAGCTAATTTATCTCATATATTAATTTTTAAATTCCAATAAAGAGCATAATTATGAAAAAAATTATCTTCGTTTTTCTCAGTATTTTATCAGTATTTAATTATGCAAACGCTAAAGATTTTTTCCTAAATATAACTGATCAAATAGCAGAAAATGAGTTTCGACTAAGCTATGGAGTTTCAGTTACCGATGTTAACAAAGATAATAAATATGATTTTGTGGTAACTGGCTTTGGTTTCAAAAATTTGGCCCTCTCTTATAAAGATGGAAAATTAATAAATATTGTGAATGAAAAAATATTTACAGATGAAGAAAGAAGAACAATTGGTGTAGCTGCATGTGATATCGATCAAGATGGCTATGAAGAAATATATTTTTTAAATACTGATACATATAGTGGATCAAAAATTTACTCTGATCGACTAATAGATTTAAATAACAATAAATTTGAGGATTTATTTGAAAAAGAAATTAATCAAAGTGAATTAAACTTAACAGCTGGTAGATCTGTTGTTTGTGTAGATAGAAAAGGTGATGGTGCATATGGTATTTATGTTGCAAATTATGGAGGTCCGACTCGTTTTTATGAATTAATTAGAGATCGAATAAAAGACCAGGCTAAATTATTATCGATCGATAAAATTACTGGTGGGAGAGCCATTGTATCAGGACACATTCTTTCAGATAGATCTGATATTTTTGCTGCAAATGAAAGAGGAGATAACTTTCTATATTATAATTCTAAAGGCTCTTTCCAAGATGTTGCTGAAGATTATGCAGTTCAAGATAGGTTTGAAAATGGTAGAGGAACAGCTTTAAGTGACCTTTTATATAGAGGACGATTAGATATTTTATCTTCAAACTGGGATGGAATGCATAGAGCATATGTTTTAGATGGAGATAAATTTAAAGATATATCAACATCTCCGTACAATGATCCTACAAAAATAAGAACAGTTATTTCAGCTGATTTTGATAATGATGGATATGATGAAATTTTCATGAACAATATTGGAGAACCAAATAAACTTTTCAAAGTTCTAGAGGGTGGAATATTTAAAGAAATTAAAATGGAAAATGGTTTAGAGACAGTTGGTCTTGGGACGGGAGCAGCTGTTGCAGATGTTGATGGCGATGGAATTTTAGAACTATTAGTTTCTCATGGTGAGTCAGGGTTTCAACCATTAACTTTATATAAAGCAGATATACAAAACTTTAATTATCTGCGTATTAAACCCCTTAATCAATTTGGAGCTCCCGCAAGAGGTGCAACAGTAACAATGAAATCCAATAAAAGAATTCATTCAAAAACAATAGATGCAGGCTCAGGTTATCTCTGTCAGATGGAACCAGTAGCTCATTATGGGATAAGAGATGGTGAAAAAAACTTTAAAGTTGAAATAAAATGGACTGATGGATCAATAGAAACATTTGATATTGATGAATTAAATAAAACTTACGAATTTAGACAAAAATTATAGGACAATACTACTCATTATATAGTGTTGAAAAATTACAAAGCTTTTATATATCAACGATATGACAATTTGTTCTTTATCATTATTAGCATTATTAGTTTCAGGAATTGTAATGTATCTTTTTAGAGAACCATCTGAGGAAGAAATAAAAAAATTTAATAGTAAAACTCAAGACCAAAGTAACTGGTCAAATATGGGTTTTTAAATCATTAATTAATGTACAGTATTAAAAATATACTTAGTCTTATTATATTTGTTATTTTTTTTTCAATTCCGATAAATTCAGTAAATTCTCAAGAAAAAAACTATTATCAAGATATTGTTAATGATTGGAATAAAATTTTCCCAGACAGAAATAGAAATGCAGCAGGTCCTAAATTTTTTAAATATATAATTGATAAAGATATCTCTTACGAAGATTTTGTAGAATATAATAAATTATATTGTGCAGTATCAGGTTCTTTAATAAGTCCAAATGCTGTTCCAGAATATGTTTATTTAACTGAAAACAATACAGGTAAAAAAATATGTGGTGAATATTATAGATGCTGCATTCCTTGTTCGTGCGATTTAATGAAATATTCAAAAACAACTAAGATGAAACATAAATTTAAAGGCATAGAAAAAGAATTTTACGTATTCACGATTGAAAATCCATGTGGCAAGTCAGATTTTCCTGAAAGAGTAAATAAAAAATATTTTTGTAATGGCAATGATTTAGATACGAAACAAGTTTCAGTAGTAGATGGAAAATTGGTAATTGGTCTATTACACAAAGCCAAAACCTGTACTCAATATAATGTTAATGCCATAGACAGGCACCAGGTGACAGGCAGATATTGCACTCTTAGAAACAATACTCCATTAGATCAGCTTCAGTCAGGTATGGGAGATATATTCATTAAACTTGCAAGATAACACCAAGATTATATATTCATCAAAATGGTATTGTATAACGAAAAAATTAAACACCTTAGTTGCTCTGATCTCAGAGTATTTTTGAAAAGATTGGTCAAAGATAAGATAGAAAAAGAATGGACCGAGGACTTCATTGATAATATGAACCTCGTAATAATCCCAAGAATGACAATAAAAAGACGGTATGAGAATAAGGGTATAGATATGTCCAGACTTATTGATAATCCTACATACTATCAGCATGTCAAAAAGAGTGTCGACTCCAGAGGCAATCTCGAATTTAAAGATCGATAATTTTTTTCCGATACGCCAATTTAATCCCTAGCACTGCAACCATATTTTCTGTAAGCTGTTTTAAAAAACTAACTTAAGAGGGAAATATGAACAAATATTTTAAAATAATTGTTGTTTTATTATCTTCTCTATTTCTAAGTTTCTCAGCAAATTCAACTGAAGTAAAATTTGGACACGTAGGAAAACCTGGATCTTTATTTTCTGCATCAGTTGATCATTTTGCTAAACTTGCAAATGAGAGATTAGGCAGCAAAGGAAAAGTAACTGTTTTTGGTTCTTCGCAACTTGGTAAAGACAAACAAGGAATGCAAAAACTAAAATTAGGTACAGTTAACATGTGGTTACCTTCATCAGTAATGGCATCTATTCATGATGAGTTTGGTGTATTTGATATGCCTTTCATTATTAAAGACAGAAAACACATGAATAAAGTTGAAAGCCAAGTTTTACCAGGAATGTTTAAAAATCTTGAAGATAAAACTGGATACAAAGTTATTGCTGTTTGGGAAAATGGATTTAGACATATCACAAACAACACTAGACCAATTAATACTCCAGGTGACTTAAAAGGAATTAAATTAAGAACACCTAAATCAAAATGGAGAGTTAAAATGTTCCAATCATATGGTGCAAACCCAACTCCAATGTCCTTCTCAGAAGTATTTACTGCTTTGAAAACAGGAACAATGGATGGACAAGAAAACCCATATGCTCAGATTGCTAGTGCTAAATTCCAAGAAGTTCAAAAATATTTATCAATTACAGGTCACGTTTACACTCCTGCTTATGTAACAGTACATAAAGACCACTGGAGTAAACTGCCTGCAGATGTACAAAGTATTTTAGAGCAAGCTGCTAAAGATACACAAAAATTTGTGTACGCTGAAGCTGCTAATCTTGAAAAATCTTTATTGGGAGTTATCAAATCAGCTGGAGTACAAGTTAACGAAGCTGACAAAGGTGCTTTCATTAGTGCAAGTAAAGGA
This sequence comes from uncultured Pelagibacteraceae bacterium, assembly GCA_902595635.1. GTDB lineage: Bacteria > Pseudomonadota > Alphaproteobacteria > Pelagibacterales > Pelagibacteraceae > Pelagibacter. Next base: position 48,365 of record CACJQT010000002.1, read on the forward strand.
ATATACGATCAATTCGCGTCAGAAGTACCAACTGGTGGTGCGTTAATTGATAAAGTATCGTCTTTAGCAAATTAACATAATTTGTAACAGGCCCTCTACCAGAGGGCCTGAAAAAAAAATGACATTGCAAAAATTTATAAATTCTTACGAAAAAATATTAAAACTAATACTGTTTATAATGATGGTAGCATTAGCAGTAACAGTTTTACTTGGTGTTACCTTTCGTTTTGCTGGCAGCGCTTTAGTTTGGTATGACGAGGTTGCAGCTGTTCAGCTTGCTTGGATAACTTATTATGGTTCAGCTTACGCAGCTTTAAAAGGTTCTCATATAAGTGTTCCAAGTATTTTCAAAGCTTTTCCATTAGCGCTTAGAAAAATTTTCTTTGTAGTATCAAAATTAGTTGTTTATGGTTTTTTAATATTATTGGCTTACTATGGTTATTTAGTTTTAACTCTTATAACTGGGGAAACTTTAGTAACATTAGAATGGGTTCCGCAACCTTTTGTGCAATCAGTTATTCCCATAGCATCATGTTTATTTATTTTATCTGAAACATTAAGAATTCCCGAAGACTATAAAAATTTAGTTCTTCAAACAACAGGTGACGAGCAAACAGGAGATATTTAATGATAATTCTTACAATGTTTGCAGTCCTTCTTCTTCTTTTATCTATAAATGTTCCTATTGCTATTGGTCTTGCTGTAACAACAATTATTGCAATGGTATTGAAAACTGGAACAAGTTTTTTAATTGATACTGCAATAGTTATGTTTGATGGATCAATGAAATTTCCATTGATTGCTATTCCATTATTTATCCTAGCTGGATCAATTATGAATAGTGCGGGTATTTCTAGAAGATTAATAGCTTTTGCTTCAGCGCTTGTTGGATTTATCAAGGGTGGTCTTAGCATGATTAACATTGCCACCTCTATGTTTTTTGCTGAAATTTCAGGATCTGCAGTTGCTGATGTTGCTGCATTAGGATCTATTTTAATTCCAGCGATGAAGAAAAAAGGATATCCAGGTCCTTTCGCTGCTGCAGTAACTTCATCTTCAGCATCATTAGCGATAATTATTCCACCTTCAATACCAATGATTGTTTATGCGGTAATGGCTCAAAGTTCAGTTGTGCAATTGTTTGTAGCAGGAATAGTTCCAGGAGTAATAGGTGGCTTCTTCTTAATGTTAGCAGCATATATTACTGCAAGACGTAAAAATTTTCCTGTTGAAGAAACATTTAATATTCCAAATGTTAAGAAAACTGCAAAAGATGCAGCATTAGCATTTTTATTACCAATTATTATCTTAGGTGGAATTTTTGGAGGAGTTGTAACTGCAACTGAAGGAGCAGGTTTAGCAGTTGTAGCATCATTAGTTATTGGATTTATTTATAAAGAAATAGATTTTAAAAGATTATACGAGTCTGCTTGTGAAGGAGCAATTCAAACAGCTTCAGTAATGTTATTAGTAGCTGCATCTGTATTACTTGGTGAATTTTTAACAATTGAACAAATCCCACAAAAAGTTGCAGAGTCAATTATTGATTTTACAAATAATAAATATGCAGTCTTAGGAATACTTAATGTATTTCTTTTAGTAATAGGTTTCTTTTTACATTCAGTTGCTGCAATAATTTTAACAGTTCCAATTGTAATGCCATTAGTTAATGCAGTAGGTATTGATCCAGTTCACTTTGGTATAATTGTGACATTAAATTTAGCAATTGGTCAACAAACACCACCAGTTGCAAGTGTTCTAGTTACGGCTTGTTCAGTTGCAAAAGCAGATATATGGGATGTAACAAGATCTAATATATCCTTTATATGTGTATTATTAGTATTGTTAATGTTAGTAACTTATGTTCCAGCTATACCAATGACTTTAGTTGATTTTTTTTATAGGAGCTAAATGAGCAAATTAATTAAAGTAAATAAAAAAAATAAACATTTAGTTGAGGTTGTTATTAATAGACCAGAAAAACTAAATGCAATGACTAAGCCAATGTGGATTGAGCTTGGTAAAGTTTTTAAAAAGTTATCTAAAAATAAAAATTTAAGATGTATTATTATAAGAGGAGAGGGTGGTAAATCTTTTTCACCAGGAAATGATATTGGAGAATTTAAAAAACAAAGGTCTTCATCAAAATTAGCAAAATCTTACGGCAAATTTTTACACGGAACACTTGGAGCAATTTTTGATTGCCCAATACCAACAATTGCTTTGATTGAAGGAATATGTGTTGGAGGTGGATTGGAAATAGCAGGATGTTGTGACATTAGAATTTGTGGCAAAAGCTCTAGGTTTGGAGTTCCGATTAAAAGATTAGGCTTAACAATGGCTGCAAAAGAACTTGAGGTACTTTTAAAAGTAACCAATTACACGACTGCAATGGAAATATTATTTGAAGGAAGAGTATTTGGAGCTGATGAAGCGTTTCAGAAGAGGCTAGTTAATAGAGTAGTTAACGATAATGATGTTGAAAAAGAAGCTTATAAATCAGCTGAATTAATATGTGAAGGTGCTCCAAAAGTTGCAAGGTGGCATAAGCAATTTGCAAGAAACATTTTAAAAAATGGAAAAGTCACAGAAAAAATAAATAATCTAGGTTACAAATGTTACGATACCCAAGACTTTAAAATTGGATATCAATCTTTCTTAAACAAAACAAAACCAAAATTCAAAAATAAGTAATAGATGACCGCATCATTAAAAGGCATTCGTGTACTTGAGATGGCACAAATAATGGCTGGTCCGACTTGTGGACTATTATTAGCTGATCTTGGTGCAGAGGTAATTAAAATAGAAAAGACGCCTGGCGGAGATGATACCAGAAACTTCTTGCCACCAGAAATTAATGGAGAGTCAGCAGCTTTCATGATGATGAATAGAAATAAGAAAGGTATCGCATTAAATTTAAAAGATAAAGATGGAATAGAGATATTTAAAACGATGGTAAAAAATTCTGATGTAGTTTTAGAGAATTTTAGAAAAGGGACATTAGAAAAATTAGGAGTTGGTTATGATGTTATGTCAGAAATTAATCCTAAAATCATTTTATGTGAAATATCTGGATATGGCAGAACAGGTCCTTACGCAGATAAAGGAGGATTTGATTTAGTCGCACAAGGAATGAGTGGATTAATGAGTATTACTGGCGAAAGCAAAGATAAACCACCTATGAAAGTAGGTGCACCTATAACAGATATTACAGCAGGTTTACTTGCAGCTAGTGGAATTTTAGCAGCATTAGTTCATAGAGAAAAAACGGGTGAAGGACAAAAAGTTGATACTTCTTTATATGAAGCGGGTATTGTTCATACTTACTGGCAGTCTGCTATTGCAGGTGCAACTGGAGAGTCGCCTGGACCTTTAGGTTCAGCACATCCTTTAACAGCTCCTTATCAAGCATTTAAAACAAAAGATAAATGGATAACAGTTGGTGCTTCAAATCAAAACACTTGGTTGATGTTACTTAAAGCAATTGGTCGTGAAGACTTGCAAGAAAATGAAAAATTTTCATCAAATTTAAATAGAAAACAAAATTTAAAAGAATTAGTTGATATTCTTAACAAAGAACTAATTAAAAAAACTTCTAGTGAATGGTTAAAAATCTTTGATGATAATGGCTTACCATGCGGTCCTATAAACTCAATAACAGATATGTTTAAAGATCCTCAAACAATTGAAAGAGAAATGGTTATAGAAGTAGATAATAAAAAGGCAGGTAAAAGTAATGCTATTGGTATGCCTATTAAATTTTCAAAGAGCAAAACCGAAAAGTCAAAAGGCGCTCCAAACTTAGGAGAACATACAAAAGAAGTTATGCAAATTTTTGGTTACAAAGATGACCAGATTGAGGATTTTTATAATAGAAAAGTAATTCTTTAATTAACAGTTTCAAAAATTTTAAATAATAATTCTGAGACATGCTTACCTTTTTTCTCAGATAAATCAGATATTTGATGTCTGCAGCTTGTACCATTTGCAACTATAAAATCTTTTTCACTACTATTATTGATTGCGGGTATCAATGAAAGATTAGCCATTTTTTTTGATACTTCATAAGTCTTACTGTCATATCCAAATGAACCAGCCATTCCACAACAACTAGACTCTATCATTTTATTATTAATATTTAATTCTGATAAAAGATTAGTTAGCCCCTTCATTCTATCTTGTGATTTTTGATGACAGTGCCCGTGAATTAATACATTTTGATCAAACTTATTAGCTTTAATATTATTGTTATTTCTTATTTGTTCTAAAATAAATTCCTCAAGTAGATAAAATTTATTTTGAATTTTTTCTCTATTATTTACATTCTTTAAAGTCTGATACTCATCGTTAAATGTTAATAAACAGGATGGTTCAATACCTACAACTGGTAAATCTACATAATTATTTTGTATTACGTAATCATTAAATCTATTTAGCTCTTCAGAGGCTTTGTCTAATTGACCGTAAGATATATAAGTTCTGCCACAACAAAGGGGTCTCTTTAATTTATCTATACCAAAACTCGGTATAACTGCCTGATATCCAAATTTATTTAATACTTTAATTGCATAAACTAAATTTTCATTTTCAAAGTTAATATTAAATGTATCTGCAAACAGAATTACTTTATTTTCTGATACTGTCTGACTGTCGTAAATTTCTCTTAATGCATTCTGGTTTTGAACTTCAGGCATAGATCTTGCTGTTGCAAAGCCAAACTTTTCAACAATTGTTGAGATTAATGGTATATTTTTGATCTTATTGAATATAGGAGCAACAATCTTTAATAACCAAATAAGTCTTGGCATGTCTGAGATAACTCTATCTTTAATACGCATACTAAACTTTTTGTAGTAATGAGAAAGAAACTCAGATTTCATCTTAGCCATATCAACCGACATAGGGCATTCTCTTTGACAAGCTTTACAGCTGACACATAACTCCATAGTTTCATACATTTCTTTTGATGCAAATGAACCTTCTGGAAGTTGATTAGATAAAGCTAATCTTAAAGTATTTGCTCTACCTCTGACTAAATCTTTTTCTTCTTTAGTTACTCTATATGATGGACACATCACACCAGAATCTAATTTTCTACAAGCTCCATTGTTATTACACATCTCAACAGCATCAGAGAATTGGCCCCAGTTTGACCAATCATAATGTGTATCTATATTTTCTGTTTGATAACCTGATTTGTATCTCATTAAAGATCTATCATTTGATTTAAACGGTCGAACAATTTTACCTGGATTTAAAAGGTTTTTACTATCGAACGTATCTTTTATTTCTTCAAATGCATTTGTGATTTTTTTACCAAACATCATTTCATGAAATTCTGATCTAACAATTCCATCACCATGCTCACCAGAATGAGAACCTTTATAATCTTTAACCATTTCAAAAGCTTCTTCAGATATGGATCTCATGTTTTGTATATCTTTGTCTGATTTCATATTTAAAACTGGTCTTACATGGAGAGTTCCAACAGATGCATGTGCATAAAACATTCCACTTGTTCCATATTTTTTAAATATTTCTTTTAATCTAGCTGTGTAGTCAGCTAAGTGTTCTAAAGAAACTGCACAATCTTCAATGAAGGCAACTGGTTTTCTATCACCTTTCATTGACATCAAAATATTTAATCCAGCTTTTCGTATTTCAAAAACTTCTTTTTGCTCAGATAGATCTGAATAATATGAAAATTCGTTTTTTTTGTTTTGATTTAAAACTAAATATTCTAGATCCTTTATTTTTTTTTCATATACACTTTTCTCGGTATCAATAAATTCTACCATCAAAACAGCTTCAGGATTTCCTTTGATGTATTTTTTTATACCCCCAGCATACATTGGGATTTCTTTTGCTAAATTTAATAAATTTTGGTCCATCAATTCAACACAAGTTGGTTTTAATTTTACTATTTCTTTTGATAATTCCATTGCTTGATGGAAATTATCAAAGTAGCAGACACCTAATATTTTATTCTTTGGTATTTCTGATAATTTTAATTTTATTTTATTGAATAAAGACAATGTTCCTTCAGAGCCAACAAGAAGATTTGATGAATTAAATCCTTCCGGATCAATTAAATCAATGTTATATCCTCCAACTCTTCTTTGTGTCGTTGGCCAGTTAGCATCAATTTCGCCCCCAACCTGCTGTCTCACATCGATAAATTTATCTATGATATTATAAAGTCTATCTTGGTTGTTTTTAGTAGCTAAATAATTCTTATTTATCTGGTCAAAATTAAATATAGAGCCATCATCTAAGATTGCTTCAATTGCTAATACGTTATGAACCATGTTGCCATAATACAAAGATCTTGATCCACAGGAGTTGTTAGCTGACATTCCTCCAATTGTTGCTCTACTACTTGTTGAAACGTCTACTGGAAACCAAAGTCCATGAGGCTTCAAATAAGCATTTAGATGATCTAATACGACACCTGGCTGAACCCATACATATTTTTCTTCAACGTTAAGTTCTAAAATTTTATTTTGATGTTTGCTGTAATCTAATACAACACTCTCTCCAACTGTCTGACCACATTGAGAACTTCCACCACCTCTAGCCAATAGAGGAACAGAATTCTTTTGCGAATATTCCATTAAATTTAAAACATCATTGGTATCTTTTGGAAGAACTACACCAAGGGGTTTAATTTGATACACAGAAGCATCGGTACTGTATCTTCCACGTGAGAATTCATCGAATAAAGTTTTTCCATCTACTTTACTGCTAATTTCTTTACCAATTTTTTGTATTTGATCTGAATTAAACCGCATAAAACTTAATTAAAGGTTTATTTATTTTTGTAAACCAGTTTACCGAACTTTTTTAACGCGGCCTCTGAAATCTCTAAACCTAAACCAGGTTTTTCATTTAAATGTATCCATCCATCACTCATTTTGTGTGGATTTTCAAATAATTGAGCTTGAAGAGGATCTCTTTCATCATCAAATGATTCAACAATTCTTCCAGCTGGAGTTGATGCTACTAATGGAGCGTGAATATAACAATCATGATGTGGAGCCACATCTATATGATTTAATTCACACAATGCAGAAAGTTTTTTTCCATTAGTAAAACCACCAAACATTGTGCAATCAAATTGTAAAATTTGTATTGCCTCTTCTTCAATCATGGACCTGCATCCATAAATAGTTATTTCACTTTCACCACCTGATAATGGAATTTTGGTTTGCTTTGATAAAAGTTTTAAAGTCCTTCTATCATCTTCCCATCTAACAGGTTCTTCAATCCATGTAGGATTAAATCTCTCAAATTCTTTTACACCTTCAATTGCAGTTTTTAGATCCCATGCTCTATTAACATCAATCATTAAATTTTTTTGATCTCCAATTTCATCTCTAATAATTTCTAACCTCTTAGCGTCTTCTTTGATACTAAGTCCTCCAACTTTAACTTTAAAACTTTGATGACCAATATTTACTAATTTTTTAATTTCATCTCTTAATTCTTTTTCGTCTTTTCCATCTCTGTAATAAGCACATGTAACATAAACAGGAATTTTATTTCTGTACCCTCCAAATAATTTGTACAATGGGAGGTTTGATGCCTTTCCTATTAAATCCCAACAAGCAATATCTAAAGCTGCTGAAATTCTGATTAATGCTTCTCTGCTCCAACCTTTTTCGCTACTGGTTCGAGTATCAGTTAATTTGAAAATTTTTTCATAAATTTTTTCAGGGCAAAACGGATCTTCCCCAATAATTAAATCTTGTAAGCCATTTGAAAATGGTTTGATGATAGGAGCTATATCAGTGTAGCTTGTTGCTAAACCAAAGCCTGAATGACCATCTTTAGTTTTAATTTTAATTAAAAGTTCGTTAGCTGTTGGTACGATAAAGTGACTAACCCAATGTGGTTTTACTTCATCTGGATTATTAAGAACATAAACTTCTAGGCTATCAATTAAATTACTACTATTTGTCATACATTATAAATTTGCTTATATAATTTCTTTAGCATATACAGCGGTATGGCAATTTCAAATAATATGAGACCTGGTCGACATTTTTTACAAATTCCAGGACCAACAAACGTTCCAGATAGAGTTCTAAGGGCTATGGATTATCCAACTATAGATCATAGAGGTCCTGATTTTGCTGAATTAGGACTAAGAGTTTTAGATCGAATAAAATTAATTTTTAAAACTTCAGAGCCGGTAATAATTTTTCCAGCTTCAGGGACAGGTGCTTGGGAAGCTGCACTTGTAAACACTTTAAGTGCTGGTGATAAAATCTTGATGTTTGAAACTGGACATTTCTCAACTCTTTGGTGGGATATTGCTCAAAAATTTAAAATTGAAGTAGACTTTGTTGAAGGTGATTGGAGAACAGGTGTTGATCCAAACATCGTTGAACAAAAACTAAAAGAAGACAAAGATAAAAAAATTAAAGCAGTTTGTGCTGTACATAATGAAACTTCTACTGGTGTTACAAGTAGAATTGGAGAAATTAGAAAAGCTATGGATAATGCGGAACATCCAGCTTTATTATTTGTTGATACGATATCTTCATTAGGTTCTATAGATTATAGACATGAAGAGTGGAAAGTTGATGTAACTGTTGGTGGCTCTCAAAAAGGATTACTATTACCACCAGGACTTTCTTTTAATGCAATAAGTTCTAAAGCTTTAGAGGCATATAAAACATCTGAATTACCAAAATCGTATTGGGATTGGGGACCGATGTTAGAAAACAACAAAAAAGGTTACTTTCCTTATACACCAGCCACAAATTTATTTTACGGTTTGGATGAAGCAATCAATATGCTTACAGAAGAAGGTTTAGATAATGTTTTCAAAAGACACAAAAGATTTGCAGAAGCCACAAGAGTTGCGGTCAATTCGTGGGGATTAGAAATACTTTGTAAAAATCCAGAAGAATACTCAGACTCATTAACAGCTGTAATGGTTCCAGATGGCCATGATGCAGATTTTTTAAGAAAAACTATTTTAGATCATTACAACATGTCATTAGGAACAGGACTTGCAAAAGTTGCTGGTAAAATTTTTAGAATTGGTCACTTAGGTGATTTTAATGAACTGATGTTAGCTGGAACATTGGCAGGTGTAGAGATGGGTTTAATGAAATCTAAAATACCTTATAAAAAAGGTGGAATACTTAAGGCACTTGAGTATCTTTGTTAATCAATCAAGTTAGAAATCATGCTTGATTTTTGCATCATAGGATCAGGAATTTCAGGATCAACGATCGCAAATTTATTAGATAAAAAATATTCCGTTGCAGTTTATGATAAAGCAAGGGGTTTTGGTGGAAGAAGTTCATTTAAAAAATATAAAGATAAAATCGGATTTGATCATGGGCTTCAATATATCTCTCCGAAATCTGCAAAATTTAAAACCTTTACCAATCAACTTGTTAAGAAAAAAATTTTAAAAAAATGGAGTGGTAATCATCTTTTTCTTCACAAAACAGTTAAAGAAATTAAAAATCATTTAAAATTAATTGGAACAAAAGGAAACAACTCTATTAGCAAACATTTATTAAAGAAAATCAAATGCAATTTTGAACATGAGCTTAAAAACATTAAGAGATTAAATGATCATTGGGAATTAACATTTAAAAATGGAGTTAAACAAAAATGTAAAAACCTTATTATTACCTGCCCATATCCTCAAAGTAAGAAATTAGGACAAAGATATTTAAACAAATCCTATTTAAAGCAAAAAGTTAAGATGGATGCCAATTTAACAGTTATGATTGTCACGAATAAGCTTAAACAGAATAATAGTAGTTACTTTTTTAATGATGAGATGCTTGGTTGGGCTGCTTATGAAAATAGCAAGAAAAGATTTAATTATAAGTTTGATTTATGGACACTTCAAAGCACATACAAATACGGCAATAAATTCACAAAAGATTATAGAAATAAAAGAAAATACTATACAAACCAGCTTGTTAAAAAATTTGAGAAATTGACTAATTTAAAAATCAAAAAAATTTATCACTCTAGAATTCATGGCTGGATGTTTTCATCTAATTCAAAGCCAATGAAAAAATTATCTTTATGGAATAAGTCTTTAAAATTAGGTTTATGTGGTGATTATTTCGGAGGACCAAGATTGGAAAATGGGTGGCAAAGTGCACACGATTTACATATTAAAATACTATATGGTAAATAAATGAAAATTTTATTTTCGATTTTTATTTTACTTTTTTCATCATCAATTAGTTATTCCAAAAATACAGATATTATCCATGATTTTAAAATCACCTTTGATTGTAAATTAGAAAAAATAATGATCAAAAATAAAGATTTTAATTATCAAACCTTTACTGCAGATAATATTGAAGTTGATAAAAACAAAGTATTAAAAGTTGTTGCAGAACAACCAAGTATATTAACAATTAATGGTTTATCAGAATTTATAGATACTTATTCAAATATAAGTAAGGACGACGTTAGGATTGCAAAAAATGATACTATTTTATTTAAAAATATAGACATTAAAGAAAAATACTCAGAGTCTGTATTTTTAAATAGATCAACTGGTGAATTAATTCACGAAGTCACTAAAAATATGAATACTAAGAATAATGAAAAATATATCTCCTTTTTTAATTGCATAAAAGAATTGTGATTTAAATGAATAAAATATTTGAACTAATTGCAAATATTTCCATTAAATATAACTTAAAATATTCTTATAAAATTTTTTATATTCTTTTTAAGTTTTTTCTAAAAAAAAAAATTATTTTAAATTTCAAAAATTACAAATTTTATGCTTATCCTGAAAAAAAAGATCTGAGTCGATGGATGATAAGAAATTTAAAAATATGGGATAAAAAAAATATATATTTAATTAAAAATAAAATTTATAAAAAAGAAGCTATTTTTTTAGATATTGGTTGTAATTATGGTGCTTATTCTATTCCAATAGCAAAATATAATGAAAAAATTAATGTATATTGTTTTGATCCATCAAAAAAGTCGGTTGATAAATTAATTGAAAATATAAAATTAAATCAAATTAAAAATATTAAATTTTTTCAGATCGGTATTGGTGAAAAAGTAAAAAAAGTAAATTTTGATGATAATTTAAAAAATTATAAAAATTCAGGCTCTTATCAGGTTATTGATAGCAATGCAGGCACTAAAATTGATATTAATTCTATTGATAATTTAATTTTAGATGGAATTATAACTCCTAAAGAAAATATCTTTATTAAGATCGATATTGAGGGTTATGAATTTTTTGCATTGCAAGGTCTAACCAAAACAATCAAAGACTACAATGTAATGATTTTTTTTGAATTCTCTAAAAATATAATTAAAAATCATGAAAATTTTAAATTTAAATTTAATGAATTTATTAAAACTAATAATTTAATAATACAAAACAATCAATTTGAGGAACAAGATTTAGATCAAATGTTTTTAAAATTAAATAATTTGGGACCAAATCATGAAGTTTTAGATAATTTTATTTTAATGAAAAAAAAACATAATTTTTATTCTTTACAACACAACCAGATCTAATTTTTGATTACCCAATCTTTCATTACCATTTTCAGTAACAAGATATGTTTCGCCCAAATTCATCGCTAATTGATTTTCAGAGTCCATCAATATCATATGCATAAAGAAAACATTTCCTGATTCTATTACGTAAGGATTACCAGTGTAAAGCATTGGCCAATCCATCCAGTTTGGAGAAAAAGTTGCTCCTAAGGAATACCCACATGCATTCATTCTTGAATTCTTAAAGCCATGATCATCAAAGGTTTTTGCGTGAACATTAAAAACTTCTCCAATTTTATTTCCAGGCTTTAATTTATTTTCACAATTTGTAAGAGCCTCAACACAAGCTTCGTGCATTTTATGATGTTTTGAATCTGCTTTTCCTATTGGTATTGTTCTAAACATCGCTGAATGATAGTGCCTATAAGTTCCAGCCCATTCAATAGTTAACTGATCTTGATTATTAAGTATTTGTTTTTCTGCTTGATATCGACAGAGTAAGGCATTCTTTCCAGACCCTATAATAAATTCATTTGCAGGATAATCTCCACCTCCTTCAAATATAACTCTGTTCATTTCAGCTAAAATTTTAGACTCACTTACCCCTGCTTTTGCATGCTTCCAAACTTCATCTAAAGCTTTGTCAGCCAAATTTGCTGCTTTTTTTACATAACTAATTTCTTCATCAGATTTAATTACTCTGAGTTTTGTTATTAATTCCGACATATCTTCAATTGAGCAATAGTTTTGTAAAACTGTATTAAGTCTTAAAGCATTTCTTCCTGTTAGACCGTATGCTTCATATTCAACACCAATTTTTTTACCTTTTAAATTTAACTCATCTAAAATTATTTTGAGATCATCAGCAGGATTGGCACCATCTTTATCAACCCAAATTCTTATATCACTTATATTGGATGTGTTTTGAGCTTGTCTTAGATCAGGGGCTCTAGTTAATAATATTACATTACCTTTTTGATCTAAAACTAATGCTTGAAAAAAAACATATCCAAATGTGTCGTAACCAGTGAGCCAATACATAGACTCTTGTCTAAACATGACAAGAGCATCTACACCTTCATTTTTCATAGAGTTTAGTGTCTTTTCTTTTCTATTTGAGAATTCTTCTTTACTAAAATGAAGACCCATTAACGAATGTTAACACTAACAGAACCAATTTTATCAACTGTTCCTTTGTATAATCCTTTTCCTTTAAATGGAACAACTCCCACAGTTGAGCCTGTGAAAACATAAAAATCTTTATTTAAGTTAATCTTTTCTTTCTTAACTTTATTTAAAACAAATCTTAAAGAATTTAATGGGTTAATGTAAACAATATTTGTATTACCATTTACTTTTACTCCATTCTTCTTGCTTACTAATGATGTTTTTAAATTATTCAAATTTAATTTTTTAAATTTTGTTTTTCTTCCAACAACAAATTTGATATTAAATCCAAAATCTCCACATATATCTCCTAAATAAGTAAATTTCTTATTTCTTTGTCTAAATCCAACTATTTCAAAACAAGGCCCCATAAACTTAATAAATTTAGCGACATTTGATTTTGTAACTTTTCCTTTAAAATCAAAGAAAGATTTCTTGATAAAGTAATAAACTTCAACCTCTATTCCTTTAGTGTGCTGGTTTATTTTTACTTTTTGACCAGATTTAACTAATCTTTTTTTAAATACTTTTGCTGTGAAAGGTTCTTTTTCTTTTAATTTTTTTAAAGCTTGAATTCCAGTTCCACCAGCTTTTATTCCAATTGTTTCATCTTTAATTTGATCTTCACATAATTTTCTAAGCTTATTAGCTAAATTAATATTTTTACAATATTTGACTGGGATAGGATTGATGACAGTGTTTGTGTTGTAAGCTTTTACTAATCTGCCAGCAATACGATTAATTTCATTTTTCATAGCCAGAACTTATTGAAGAATGCTCATAGGATCAAGTCTAGTTTGAAACCAATTTATCCTAAAATCTAAATGAGGCCCTGTTGATCTTCCAGTAGATCCAACAGTACCTATAATTTCTCCTTGTTTAACTTCATCACCAACTTTAACCATTACATTTTCTAGATGTGAATATATTGTCGAAATTCCATGTCCGTGGTCCATTATTACGGTACCACCCGTATAATAAAGATCATCTTCTGCCATAGTCACTATTCCAGTTCCAGATGATTTAATTTCAGTTCCTTGTTTAGCAGCTATATCAATTCCATAGTGAGGCCATTTAGGTTTTCCGTTAAGAATTCTTTGGCTGCCGTAAACTCCACTAATTATTCCTTTAACGGGCATAATAAATTGTTCAGTAAAGAAAGTTAAATCTGAATTAATGGCTCTTGCTTTTCCAATTCTTCCATTTTCCTCTTTAATTCTTTTATAAACAGACTCTGGTGGTGTAACTTTATTTTCAGGCAGACCATCAATTCTCTGAATATTATATTTTCTCTTAAAAACTTTTTTTATAATTTTATTTTTTTTACCACTATTTATTTCAGTAATAGCTACATCAAATTTTCGATCTCTATCAATTCCGAACACAAAGTATCCATCCTTAGATACTTTAACTTGTGTTTTATCTACAAATACCTTTGATCCAGCTTCTGCTTTACCTAAAATAAAATGTCCTTGTAAAAATTTACCTTGGAACTCTAAAGCATGAGAGTGTGTAGAAAATATAATTGCTAAAAAAAGCAACAATTTTTTCATTATTTTGCTGTCCAACCCCCATCAATTACAATTGATGTCCCAGTTATCATACTTGCTGCATCTGAAGCCAAAAAACATACTGCTGTAGCCACATCAGACTCTGTTGCAACTTTTCCCATGGGTATATTACTTAAAGCAAGCTGTTTAAACTTTTTGTTTTTAAAGAATTTTTTAACCATTGGAGTTTCAACAAATGTAGGTGAAACTGTATTTACTCTAATATTTTTTGTTGCAAGCTCAACTCCCATTCCTTTTGTTAATCCCTCAATTCCAAACTTTGTCATGTTATAAATATTTCTACCTGACATACCGACATGCCCTAATTGTGATGACATATTAATTATAGACCCACCTTTTTTTTTATTTTTTAACATTTTTAGGACTACTAATTGAGCAACGTTGAATGCCGCCTTCATATTTAAATCTACAAGATAGTTCATACTTGTTTGTTTAATTTTTTCAAAAGGTTCAGGAATATTTGTACCAGCGTTATTTACAAGAATATCAACTTTCTTAATTTTTTTTAATCTAGAAGAAAGATCTTCATAATCCATAATATCACAAGTTATTTTAGTTAATTTTCCTTTAACTTTTTTTATATCTTTTTGAAGTTTATCAAGATCAGAAGGAGTTCTGCTTACTCCAATTATAGTTGCACCAGCTTCTGCAAGTGCAATAGAACATGCTCTACCAATACCTTTTCCTGCACCAGTAACTAAAGCGACTTTATTTTTTAAATTAATTTTTTTTAAGTACATTTATAAAAATAGTTTTACGTCTGTATATATCAGCTCTATTGCAACAAATAATATTGCTAATAATCCAACCCATCCTATCCATTTATACTTTTTAATCCAGCCAGATATCAATGTTGCTGCAGTAGCCATTAAAACTATTGATAAAACAAGACCAAATATTAATAACATGTAGTGATCTCTAGCTGCACCTGCTACTCCAAGTACATTATCTAAGCTCATTGTAACATCTGCTAGAATTACAGTTGTTATAGCTTTCATAAATGATGAGTTATCTACTTTTTTGATATTTTCTTCAGCGTTACTATTCATTTTAATCACGTCTTCATAAAGTCTGTAACATATATAAAGAAGTAGTATTCCACCTATAAGTCTTAGTCCTGTGATTTGTAATAGATAAGCAGTTATTAGTGTAAATATAATTCTTAAAACTACTGCTGCTCCAATTCCCCAAAAAATAATTTTTTTTCTTTGTTCGGTTGGAAATTGAGAAGCAACCATTCCAATTATAATTGCGTTGTCTCCTGCTAAAACTAAATCTATAAAAACTATTTGAAAAAAAATTACTATTTGTTCGGTCATCTTCTACTATCCTCAATTATCATATCAGCTGCTTTTTCCGCAATCATTATTGTCGGTGCATTTGTATTTCCTGATGTGATATGAGGCATAACAGAGGCATCTACAACCCTTAAATTTTCTAGTCCGTGAGCGACTAATCGATCGTTAACAACAGCATTTTCATCTTTACCCATTCTACATGTGCTCACTGGATGGAATATAGTATTCGCAAATTTTCCAGCTTCAGTTGCTAATTCTTCATTATCTGTGATATTGATTCCTGGTCTAAGCTCCTCAGGTTGATAATCTTTATAAGCTTTAGACTCCATAACAATTTTTCTTACAATCTTTAATGCTTTTCCAGCAATTTCACGATCTTCATCGGTTGATAAATAATTCATTTTTATTTTTGGTGAAACTCTGGTGTCTGGAGATTTTAATTCTATAGACCCTCTACTTGTTGGTCTTACATTTGTAATTGTTGGAGTGAACGCAGGAAATTTATGTAATGCAGATTTTCCCAAAAGATCAGTACTTGCTGGCGAAATATGAAATTGGAGATTTGGAGTTTCTAAATGTTCATCACTTTTAACAAAACCACAAACATAACTGGCACCAACTGTTAAAGGCCCTTTCCTTAAAAGAAGAAACTTTAATCCAGATAACATTTTTTTAGTAAAACTGTAGTAAATATCATTTAAAGTTTCTAAATTTTTAATTTTGTAAACAGGTCTTAGCATTAAATGATCAGTTAGGTTTCTTCCAACTCCTTGATGATCTTTTAATACATTAATGTTGTTTTCTTTTAGAAGTTCTCCTGGACCAATACCTGATGCTTGTAATATATGAGGCGAGCCTATTGTGCCTGCGCTTAATATAATTTCTTTATTAGTTTCAACAGAAAATTCTTTTCCATCTATCCAATAATTTACTTTTTTTGCTTTTTTATTCTCAAATTCAATATTTTTAATATGTGCTTTAGTAATAATTTTTAAATTTTTTCTACTCTTAACTGGATTTAAATAACCTACAGCTGTACTACATCTAAAGCCATTTTTAATTGTGAATGGAAAATATCCCATTCCCTCATTATCACCGTTGTTAAAATCATCAGTTCTTTTATAACCATGTTCTTCAGCAGCTTCTAAAAATAAATCGAGAACTTTAAATGTTGCTCTAATTTTTTCAACGGCAATAGGCCCTCCAGAACCATGAAACTCATTTTCTCCAAATTGAAAATCTTCAGATTTTTTAAAATAGGGTAGAACATCATCCCATGACCAACCAACATTACCTAGTTGTCTCCAATAATTATAATCATTTGATTGACCTCTAATATAAAGCATTCCATTAATAGATGAGCTTCCACCTAATGTTTTTCCTCTCGGATAAACCATTTGTCTGTTATCGCAGTTTTGCTCTTTTTCAGTATTAAAACACCAGTCGGTATCTGGATTGTGCATCGTTTTAAAATAACCCCCCGGGATATGGATCCAAGGATTGCTATCTTTTCCTCCGGCCTCAAGTAAAAGAACTTTAGTATCAGGATTTGCTGTTAATCTATTAGCTAAAACACAGCCAGCTGAACCAGCGCCAATAATTATGTAATCAAATTTATCCATATTTTTTATTAATAATTTTTAATGAATATTTAATGATTTTAAACATTTTTCTCATAAATACTTCGAAATGACGCTTGTATCTGCCTTAGATTTTTGAGAGGATCTTCACATTATAAATAAAAAGAGAGGGATATAATGAAAAAAATCGTTTCAGCGTTGTTTGCTGCGTTCTTAGTATTTGGATTTATTTCAAATGCAAATGCTGCAAAAACGTTAAAGTGTCAGACGGTTATTAGCGCTAAAGGTGATGAAGCGGTAATGTTAAAAGACTTTACTGACAACGTAACAAAACTAACAGGTGGATCTCTAAAATTTGAAATTATGCCAGCAGGAACAGTAGTTGGAGTTAAAGAAACTCTTGATGCTGTTGATAAAGGTTTGATTGATTGCGGATTTGCTTGGACTCACTATTGGTCTGGAGAACATCCAGCTGCTATGTTATTTGGTTCGCCAGTAGCAGGTGGTGGTGTAGGAATTGATAACATCGCATTCTTATCATGGTTTTTATATGGTGGTGGAGAACAACTATATGACAGACTTTGGGGAGAAATGAAAAGAGACATTAAAGGTTTCATGCTTCAACCAGTTGGACCAGAAGCTTTAGGATGGTTCCCAAGAAAAATCAAAGATATGGATGATTTTAGAACATTTAAGTTCAGAACTCCTCCAGGAATTCCAGGTCAAACTTATAAAGACATTGGAATAGCTTCAGTTGCAATGGGTGGAGGAGATATTCTTCCAGCATTGGAAGCAGGAACTATTGATGCTGCTGAGTGGTGTTGTCCTCAACCAGATAAAGTGTTTGGTATACATAAAGTATTAAAACACTACTATCTACAAGGTTTACACCAAGTAGTGGTAAACGCTGACTTTTACTTAAACAAAAGCACTTACGATAAGTTCACTGACCATGAGAAATTTTCAATGAAGATGGCAGCTGATGCATCGTTGATGAGAGCTTTAGCTTACAGAATCAACACAAATGGATTAGCACTTAAGGATCTAACTGAAAATCATGGTGTGATACTTGAAGATACACCAGCTGATTATTTCCCAGCTTATATGGCTGCAGCAAAAGCAACTTTAGAGAAAAATGCAAAAGAAAACGCATTCTTTAAAGAAGTTTATGATTCAATGATAAGCTTCGCTAATACTGCTGTACCATTCTGGTCTGGTGCACAAACATCGAATGCTAAGCTAGGAATGGCTTATGCTAATTCGTTGAAGAAATAAATAAAGTTATTAAGCGGGCTTTTATAAGCCCGCTTTTTTTTTCTATAATTTATATGTCGGATAATCCAAAGTTAGATATTTCAGATGAAATGATAGCCGAAAGGCGATCAGGATCTGGAAAGATGCCTGATGATATGCCAACTTGGATGGCTAAAACTATAGTTAAGATAGATAGATTTAGTAAATTAATAGGAAACATAGTTTGCTGGATTACAATCCCACTAATGCTTGGGATGGTTTATGAGGTTTTAGCAAGAAAATTATTTTTAGCTCCTACAATCTGGGCTTATGATATGAGCAGATTTTTTTATGGAGCATTGTTTATGTTGGGAGCGGGATATGCTCTATCAAAAGGTGTTCATATAAGAGCAGATTTTTTATACAGAAATTTTAAAGTTAAAACTCAAGGCAGAATAGATTTCTGGCTTTACTTATTATTTTATTTTCCAGGATTAATAGTCTTTTTGTATATGACAACAGGCTTTGTCCAAGAAAGTATAATGAGAAACGAAAGAGGGATGGATACAACATGGATGCCATATATGTGGCCAATAAAATCTTGTCTATGGATTGGAATTGTTTTCCTTCTAATCCAAGGTGTTTCAGAACTTTTTAAAAGTTATTACGCAGCCGTCAAAGGTAAATGGCCAGGTAGTTAATGCTTTCACATTTAATAGATCCTGCGATTTTAGGTTTCATACTTATTGGTGTGATGTTGTTTGCAATATTTATAGGATTTCCAATTTCATTTACTCTTATTTTTTTAGGTTTCGTTTTTGGTTATTTGGGTTTTGGAAAATTAGTTTTCTACTTAATGACACTACAATTTTCTATGGTGATGACCGAACAAACTCTCGCCGCCGTCCCCTTATTTGTATTTATGGGAATAATGATGGAACAAGCAGGTTTAATGGAGAGATTATTCTCAGCTTTCCAAATGATGTTAGCAAGAGTTAGAGGCTCTTTATATTATGCAGTTTTATTTGTTTCGGTAATATTTGCTGCTGCAACTGGAATAGTTGGTGCATCAGTTACTATTCTTGGAATTATGGCTGCAAAATCAATGAATAGATCAAATTATGATGTAAAATTAGCTGCTGGCACAATAACTGCTGGAGGAACCTTGGGTATTTTAATTCCTCCAAGTATTATGCTTGTAGTTATGGGTCCAATTATGGAAATTCCCGTAACTGATTTATTTGCTGCAGCAATAGTTCCAGGAATATTATTGGCTTGCTTATATGCTGCATACACTACATTTAGATGTATGATGAACCCAAAGTTAGGTCCACCCATACCAGAAGAATTAAGAACAACAGATTTAAAAAAATTATGGCTAGAATTTTTCTTAGGATTAGTGCCACCCGCTGCATTAGTATTTGCTGCATTAGGTAGTATTTTATTTGGATTTGCTACACCAACAGAAGCTGCAGGATGTGGAGCAGGTGGTGCATTATTGCTTTCATTAGCTTACAAAAAATTAACATTAAAAAAATTACAAGATGCTTTAGTTAAAACTTTAGAAATTTCAGCATTAATAATGGTTTTAGTTGCTGCTTCTAATTTCTTTGGAGCAGTGTTTGCAAGATTAGGAACTCCAATGGTTTTAACAGATTTCCTTTTATCACTAGAGATGAATAAATATTTAATTTTAGGAATAATCATGATTATGATTTTTCTTTTAGGATGGCCATTAGAGTGGGTGCCTATTGTTATGATAGTTGTTCCTATTATTTTACCATTAGTAGAAGCATTAGGATTTAATTTAACTTGGTTTGCAATTCTTGTTGCGGTTAATTTGCAAACCGCCTGGCTTTCACCCCCCGTAGCGTTATCTGCTTATTTTTTAAAAGGAGTAGTTCCGAGTTGGGATTTAAAAGATATTTATCTTGGAATGATGCAGTTCATGGTATTGCAGATAATTGGATTAATGATAATAATAGCGTATCCAAAAATAGTACTGTGGTTGCCAACTCTCTTATATGGACAGCAGTAAATAATTGATTAATATCATATAGGTGAATCAAAGCGAAAAATTTCAATTAAGGAATTGGGAATTAGTTTCAATAAATCCAAATAATAGAGACTGGAGTTGGAAGAATTATTTTAACTTTTGGGCGATAAATATTCAAACAATTGTTGGGTTCTCTTTAATATCAGCTTTATATTTATTCTATGATCTAAATTTTTTTGTTGTCTTGATAGGATCATTGCTAGCAGGATTATTAGTATTCTTTTTTGCTAACATTATTGGAAAAATTTCTCAAAGTAGTGGACTAAGTTTTCCAACAATTCTCAGGCTTTCAATGGGTTTTACAGGTGCCAGATATGTAGGGATGATCAGAGGATTGGTTGGCTTATTTATGTTTGGTGTACAAACATTTTTTATATCAAAGTCACTAGGTTACATAGCTAGGATCATAATATTTAAAATTGACAGTCAACTGTTACAGAATGAAATATTCTTATTATTCTTTTTTGGTTTGAATTTAATTGATTGGATTTGTTTATTTTTAACTTTAATATTTCAATACATCCTTTTTACAAAAGGACAGAATTTTCTAAAATCATTTATTAATTTTTCAGGTCTTTCAATATATTTGGGGTTATCTGTATTGTTAATTATTATTTTGTCTGAGTATTACAATGAATTACTAAATGGAGTAAAACTAACCTTAGTCTTTAGCAATTTTGCAATTCAGTCAAATATCGCTCCAATAATATCAATCACAGGAACTCTATTTGCTTATTTTGCAATAGTTCTTCTAACTTTTGGAGATTTTTCTAGATACTCAATGAATTATAAAGAAATGACTAAAGGAAACTTAAGTATAATTTTAAATTTGATATTCTTTTCTTTTTTCTCAGTTTTGATCACATTAGGCTCAGATATAATTCTTACTAGCAAAGGTTTAAATGCTTCAAGTCTACTTACTAATCCAAATGATATAATAGGAAAGTTTAATAATAATTTTCTAACTTTCTTTTGTTTGATATTTATTATTATCTCTTCGTTATCAACTAATTTGATAGCAAATTACATACCTTCGCAGAATACATTGATAAATTTTTTTCCTAATTCTTTAACATTAAAAAAAACAGGAGTTGTAATATCAATTATTGGATTAATTATTTCAACATTTTGGCTTTCAATTTTCAGTAAAGCTAATGTTTTAATATTTGTTGAAGCTGTAGCGACAACTTTTGGTCCAATATTTGGTGTATTAGTAGCAGACTATTATTTATTTAAAAAACAACAAATTAATCATAAAGAGCTTTTTTACCCTAAAGAACATACTGAATATATTTACAGTAACGGTTGGAACCTCAAAGCATTGTATGCTCTTTTTATAGGATCAATATTTTCTTTATCGTCTTTATTAAATGAAAACTTAATACAATATCAATCTTTTGGATGGATTATTGGAGCATTCACATCTTATTTAGTATATTATTTATTAAATAATAAGTAATTATGAAAGCCCTTGTTTATACTGGAGTTGAGGAAATGGAATTCAGGGAGGAAAAAGAACCTTCTGAAAAACCTGGAGAAAGTATTCTAAAAGTTCATGCATCAGGTATCTGTGGGTCAGATATGCATGCTTACCACGGAAAAGACGAGAGAAGAATTCCACCATTAATTTTAGGTCATGAAGTTAGTGGTCAAATAATAAACGGTAAGCTTAAGGATCAAATTTCAGTTCTTAATCCATTAATAACTTGTAGAAATTGTGAATACTGCAAAAGTGGAAGAGAACATTTATGTCCAGATAGAGTTCTTCTAGGAATGAATAGACCTTATGAAAGACAAGGTGCGTTTGCTGAACTTATTACAGTTCCAGATCACAATATTTTCAAAGTTCCTGAAAAGCTTGATGTAAAAGAGGCTGCAGTTGCAGAACCAACAGCAGTTTCTTATCATGCAGTATTATTAGCTGTAGATGCATCAAAAAAACCATTAAATGAATGTAGAACGCTTGTTCAGGGTGGTGGAGCAATTGGCCTTTTGTGTGCATTAATTTTATCCAAGATCCAAGGAAATACTAATCTGACAATTTCTGATCCTAATCAAAAAAGACTGAATGAATGCTCCAAATATGTAGATGCAAAAACAGTGTCGCCAGATCATAAAGATATTAAAGAGAGCAGCTTTGATTTAGTTTTTGATACTGTTGGACTCGAAGTTTCACGACAACAGGCAATCAGTGTAGTAAAACCAGGAGGAATAATAGTTCATATCGGATTAACCCAGCCTGCTGGATCTTTTAATTTTAGGAAAGCAACCCTTCAAGAAGTTACTTTTATTGGAACTTACTGTTACACAAACAAAGAATTTGGTGAAACTATTGATATTTTAACTAATAACAAGCTAGGCAAGATAGAATGGATTGAGTACAGAAATCTTAAAGATGGTTGGGGAGCTTTTAAAGAAATTCATGATGGAACCTGTTCGGCACCTAAGATAGTGCTTCTGCCTTAAATTCTTGGTTTTTTAAGAGGTATTAATACCTTTTTTTCTCCGATTTTTTCTGAATTTTTTGAAATTACAGGTGCAGTTATAATTATAGACCAATAAATCATCAAACCAAAAAGAACTGTTAATTTCATATCATCTAAATAGAGAACAATAATGAATTATGCATGTTTAAATAATGTCAAAATTTTGAATTTGAAAATTATTTTATCTTTTATATAGAGAGGACATGTTTAGATTTTTATTTAAATTAATTTTAGTTACAGCGTTGTTTCAAACTACTTTGTATTCTGAGGAAGTAAAAGTATTTGAGTTTACAGAGAAAGAACTATCAGAATTGACAGTTAGAAAAGTAAGAGGGGCAGATAATAAAACTGAATATTCTGTTGGCTCTGATGAAAATGGTAATTACCTTAAAGCTATTGCTGATAATGCTGCTTCTGGCCTAGGTAAGGAGATTAAAATTGATCTAAATAAAACACCTTTCATAAATATTACTTGGAAAATTGAGAAAGACATACCAGGGATAGATGAGACAGCTAAAAAGGGTCATGACTTTGCAGGAAGAGTATTCGTCATTAAAAAAACTGGAGCAACACCTTTATCCAATAGAGCAATAAATTATGTTTTTTCAAGCAATCAAGAAGTTGGAAGCAACTTTCCAAGCCCATATACTAAAAAGTCCATAGATAATGTACTTGCTACTACCAAAACAAATTTAAATGAATGGGTAACTGTCAAAGCAAACGTTAAAGAAGATTTCAAGAAATTCCATAATTTAGATGTTAATGAGCTAGATGGTATAGCGATCATGTCAGATACAGATAATTCAAAGAAAAAATCAATTACTTACTATCAAAATATCTATTTTTCTTCTCAATAAATTTTATTAATATCAATTGATGAAAGTATTTAAGTATAATTTAAAAGTATACTATGAGGATACTGATTTTGGTGGAATAGTTTACCACGCAAATTATTTAAAGTACTTTGAAAGAGCAAGATCTGAGCTTATTTATTCCTTGGGATATTCGAATAAAAAGTTATTAGATAAACATAATGTTTTAATAGCAGTAAAAACTTGCAACGTAGATTTTAAAAAACCGGCAAAATTTGAGGATAAAATTACCGTTTTCACAAAAATAAAATCTAATACTTTGACTACAATTACAATGTCACAAGTAATTAAAAGAAAATCAGATACTTTATGTGATGCAGAGATTAAATTAGTATCTCTAAATAAGTTGGGAAAACCAGTAAAACTTCCAGTAGCACTTATTAACAAATTAAACTAGTTCTTTTACTTTTTTAAATAGTTTAGTCATTTGTTTTTCATTTATTCGTCCAGTATTTACATTTCTTGGACTTGGATGATAACACCCCATTAACAACACATTGTTAGGTAATTTAAAATATGTTCCATGACTAAATTTTACTCTCTCAGTGTAATCAAAATTTTCTCTATAAAATTTTACACAAGTATCAAACGCAATTTTCCCTAAAGCCACAATAATTTTTAGATTTTTAAGTATTTCAAATTCAGATTTAAAATAACCAAAGCAATTTTTTAACTCTTCATTTAATGGTTTATCTCCTGGAGGAACGCACTTTAGAGCTGGTGTTATAAAGGTATTTTTTATTTTTAATCCATCATTTATATGATCTGAATTACTTTGATTGGCAATTTTTACATTGTGTAAACATTTATATAAAAAATCTGAGGATTTATCGCCTGTAAATACTCTGCCTGTTCTTGTTCCACCATGAGCAGCTGGTGCTAGACCAACAATCATTATTTTTCCATTTATATCTCCAAAACCTGTAACTGGTTTTCCCCAATAAGTTTGGTCCATATATTGTTTTCTTTTTTCCGTAGATATTTTTTTTCTAAACCTCACAAGTCTAGGGCATTTATTACATTTAATTATTGTTTTTTTTAATTTTTCAAATTTAACGGTCATTAAGTTTAGAGAAGCTTCTTTTTGTGTGTCCATGGACCTTTTTTTGTTTTAGGTAAAAACTTTCTAAGGTCAAAAAGGACTTTTTCAGACAATTTTCTGTAGGTGGTTAGTTTTCCTCCATATATATTCAATAAAGGTAATTTTTTTATAATTTTTAAATCAAAAACATAATCTCTTGTGACTTTTGAAGCTGTATTAAAATCTTCAATTAGAGGTCTTATCCCTGAATAAGTATCTACAATGTCCTTTGTTCTGATTTGTTTTTTTAAGTAATTATTTACTGAACGAATTAAATATGTAATTTCTTTTTTTGATATTCCTTTATTTTCTGGTGATTTAACCTCAACTTCTGTAGTTCCAATTAAAGAAAACTTCCCTTTATAAGGTATCACAAATATTATTCTTTTATCAGTATTTTGAAATGTGAATGCAACATTTTCTTTGTACAATTTTTTTGTAATAATATGACTTCCTTTAACTAATCTTATTTTTTTCTTAGATTTAATTTTTATATTTTTATTTAAGGTTTCGTTTATCCATGGTCCAGATGCATTAATTAAAATTTTTGATTTTACTTTTTCACCTTTTTCAAGACTAATAATCCATTCATTGCCAATAATTTCAGCTTTTTTAACTTTGTTATATTCTAGTATTTTAGCTTTATTTCTTTTTGCATCTTTAGCATTTAGTTTCGTTAATTTTTTATCGTCAATTTGTATGTCAAAATATTGAAAACCAGTTTTGTATTTTTGCTTAAGAATATTTGAAAATTTTTTTGTAAGATCAAACGTTTTTGATTTTGGTATATTGCTTTTGCCACCTAAATTATCATACAAAAATAAACCAATTTTAATTAACCAGGCTGGTCGAATTTTATCTGCATAAGGAATTATAAAAGGAATCGGTTTGGAAATATGTCTGGCAATTTTATAAACTATTTCTCTTTCTTTCAGAGATTCTCTAACTAGTTTGAATTCATAATTTTCTAAATAACGAAGACCACCATGTACTAATTTCGTCGACCAAGATGAGGTTGCTCCTCCAATCTCACCTTTGTCAGCTAAACAAACTGATAAACCTCTACCCGCAGCATCTCTTGCAATACCTGCACCGTTTATACCGCCACCTATTATGAATAAATCAAATTTTTTAGACATTTAAATTATGATTTGTTTTAAAATATACAACCTCTTTTAGAAATTTAAAATTTTTAAATGCAATTATTTACAATTTCATAATATCTTAACATTAATAAATTATTAATAAAAAATAAAATAAACTTAACAGAAGGATAAATATGAAAAAAATACTTAGTGTTTTAACAATTCTATTTACTTTCTCTTTTACATCACACAGTTATTCAAAAACAGAAATTCATTGGTGGTACGGAAACAGTGGTTTTCTTGGTGATGTAATTATTGAAATTGCAAATAGATTTAACGCTTCACAAGATCAATATACGGTCATTCCTACAGGAAAAGGAAGTTATGAAGATAACATGGCGGCAACTATTGCTGCATTTAGAGCAGGCGACCAACCACACTATTCACAGGTTTATGATGCTGGTGCTGCAATCATGGTAGCTCAAGTAAAAAATGGTGTTGTTATCGGTTTTGAAGAAATGGCTAAGAAATATGGCATTGATGTAGATGCTGACAACTATATTCCAGGCATTAAAAATTTCTATGCCGACTCTGATGGAAAAATGATTGGTGTACCTTTCAATAGTTCAACTTGTTTGATGTATGCAAACATGGACATTTTGAAAGAGGTTGGAATTGAATCTGTGCCAAAAACTTATGAAGAATTTGAGGCCATGGCTCCAAAAATCAAAGCTGCTGGATACATTCCTTTAGTTCAAAGTCATAGTCCATGGATTTGGACTGAAAATTTCTTTTCTAGACATAATTTATTAATGTTAGATGGAAATAATGGTTACGATGCTGTTCCTACAAAAACTTTATTCGCTGAAACTGATGCATTTGTCTATCATTGGAAGAAAGTTAAAGAATGGTATGATAAAGGTTTATATGGCTATAAAGGAAGAGCGTGGGGAGACAATCAAGCACCATTTATAGCAGGTGAAGCTGCATTTTGGTTTGGTTCTGCTGCATCATTTGGTGGAATGAAAGGTGTTGTTCCAAACTTTACAGTTAATCATATTCCTTACTGGGATTCAGTAACCAAAGGAAAAGAGTATCCAACTTTTATAGGTGGTGCTGCTAACTGGATCTTAAATGGTCATACCGAGGAAGAGTACAAAGGACTTGCTAAATTTATAGAATTTATGGGTTCTCCAGAAATGGATCTGTATTATCACAATATGACTGGTTACTCTGCAGTGACTAAAGGTGGTATAGAGTTAGCTGAAACTATAAATTTCTATAGAGCTTCTCCATATCATAAAGCAGTTGGTGAACAATTAAGCTTAGAAGGTTCAACTATTCCTGGTGGATATAGAGCTGGTAACTGGCCCCAAATTCGTGAAGTAATTTACGAAAATATTGAGCCAATGTTAAACGGCAAAATATCAATCGAAAAAGGATTGCAGAATATGGACAAAGGTGCAGCTAAATTGTTAAAGCAATTTGCTAAAACTTTGTAAGAATAATTAAAACAATAAGGAGGGTATTAATTTACCCTCCTTATTTATTTTTACAAAAGTATGAAAAAAGTCCAATTCAAATCTAGCTATTCACAATATCTTTTCTTAGCTCCGCAGCTAGGTATATTGTTAATTTTTTTATATTGGCCAATCATACAAACCTTTAGAGATGCATTTACAATGCAAGATGCTTTTGGATTTGGATCGAAGTTTGTATGGTTTGACAATTTTTTATTTATTTTTGATGATCCAGCTTATTTCATAGCTTTCAAATTTACTATTATTTATAGTTTTGTTATTACGTTAATTACAGGCTCAATTGGATTATTACTTGCCGTTCAGGCTAATAATGTAATGCATGGTAAAAGCACTTACAAAACACTTTTAATTTGGCCTTATGCAATTGCGCCTGCGGTAGTCGGTGTAATGGCAAATTATTTTTTTAGTGAAAGATTTGGTCTTCTTTATCATTTATTTCACGAACTGTGGGGATTTAATTGGTACGAAAGTGTGTTCGACTCTTATATTTACGTAATCATAGCTGGTTCTTGGAAGCAAATCAGTGCTAATTTTATTTTCTTCTTGGCTGGACTTCAAGCTATACAAAAATCTGTAATTGAAGCATCAATGATTGACTGTAAAAATAGTCTTAGAAGATTTTGGACAATTACATTCCCATTATTAATGCCAACTACATTCTTTTTAATAATTATTAATATAACGTATGCTTTCTTTGATACATTTGGAATTATTGATACCACAACAATAGGTGCTCCTTCCGGTGAAACAAGAACTCTAGTTTATAAAGCTTACATGGATGGATTTAGAGGACTGGATTTAGGAAGTGCAGGAGCTCAATCAATAATGATGATGTTGATTGTATTAGTAATTACGATTTTTCAATTTAGATATATCGAAGGGAAAATACATTATAATTAATGACTAGATTTATCACATCAAGTTTTTCACATTTAATTTTACTCATTGGAATACTAATCATGGTAGTTCCTGTATGGATGATTTTTGCTAGCTCGACGCACACGAGTTCAATGATTAATATGAATGGTCTCCAAATGTTTTTAGGAGATAGCTTTTATGAAAATTACTTACGAGTTTTATTATATCAGGGTGGTTTTTTTAAAGAGATAACAGCATTAAAAATGTTTTTTAATAGTTTTATCATGGCTACAGGAGTTGCAATATTATCCGTTGTTACATCTTTAATGGCTGCTTACGCGTTGGTTTATTACAGAATAAAATATGCAACATTATTGTTTTGGATTATATTTATTACAATTTTAGTACCATTAGAGTTAAGAATTTTCCCTACTTATTCAGTAATGGCTGAGCTTAATCTAGTGAATTCTTACTTTGGATTAATAGTTCCTATTTCAGCATCAGCTATAGCAACATTATTCTTTCGACAATTTTATAAAACCGTTCCAGATGAATTACTTGAATCCGCAAAACTTGATGGAGCAAATACCTGGAGATTTTTTGTTGATTTTTTAATTCCTTTGTCAAAAACAATGATTGTAGCGATGTTAATATTTATGTTTGTTTTTGGCTACAATCAGTATCTATGGCCATTATTGGTAACAACTTCAGAACAATATTGGACAGTGGTTATGGGATTAAAAATGATGTCGGGTTCAATAGTTCATCGTTTTGCTTTCGTGATGATGTCTATGGTGCCACCAATTTTAATTATAATTGTGTTGCAGAAATATTTTATTAAGGGGGTTTTTCAAGATAAATGAAAATTAAACCACTTCAAATAATTGCTCATATTATTTTAATACTAGGAGTCTTGTTAATGGTAGTTCCTATTTGGATATCTTTTGCAAGTTCTTCGCATGACTCTGTAACTATATTAACCGAAGGTATGAAGTTTCATATAGGTGATCAGCTAGCAAGAAACTATAACGAAGTTTTAAATGAAAAAGGTGGTTGGTCAGAAGAAGTGACTGCTGCAAAAATGTTTATTAATAGTTTTATAATGGCATTAGGAATTGCAACACTTAAGGTAGTTATTTCAGCAATGTCAGCATATGCTTTGGTTTATTATAGATTTAAATTAGCTGTACCAATTTTTTGGTTAATCTTTATTACTCTACTTGTTCCTTTGGAGGTAAGGATTTTTCCAAGCTATAAAATTGTATCTGATTTAGGTTTAACAAATTCATATACAGGCCTTATCCTTCCATTAGTTGCTTCAGCTACAGCAACATTTTTCTTCAGACAATTTTATAAAACAATTCCAGATGAACTCTTGGAGTCAGCAAAATTAGACGGAGCAAATGCTTGGAGTTTTTTCATAGATTTCTTGGTTCCATTATCTAAAACCATGATAGCAGCAATGTTTATCTTTATGTTTGTATATGGATACAGCCAATATTTATGGCCACTAATAATGACAACTGCAGAAGAATACTGGACTGTTGTAATGGGAATGAAGATTATTTACACAGAAAGCTATGAAGGAGTTGCTCTGCCAAGAACTGCAGAAAGATTTGCGTATATCATTTTGTCAATGATCCCACCAGTTTTAGTGGTAGTATTTTTACAAAAATGGTTCATAAAAGGATTAATTCAAACGGAGAAATAAATGAGCTTTTTAGATTTAAAAAATGTGACTAAGATTTACCCAAATGGAACTAAGGCTGTTCATGAAACTTCATTAAGTGTTGATGAAGGTGAGTTTATGGTTTTTGTAGGACCTAGTGGATGTGGAAAATCAACTTTATTAAGAATGGTTGCAGGCTTAGAGGATATTACAGAGGGTGATATTAATCTTGATGGAAAATTAATTAATGAGGTAGATCCGTCTGAAAGAGATGTAGCAATGGTGTTTCAGAACTATGCATTATACCCACATATGAATGTTTATAATAACTTGGCTTATGGTCTAAAAAACAGAGGAATTGACAAAGAAACAATTGAGCAAAAAGTAAATGATGCAGCTAAGCTGCTACAAATTTCAGATTATTTACAGAGAAAACCTTCAATGTTATCCGGAGGTCAAAGACAAAGAGTTGCAATGGGTAGAGCAATTGTTAGAAATCCTAAAATATTCTTATTTGATGAACCTCTTTCAAACTTAGATGCAAAATTAAGAATTCAGATGAGACTTGAAATCAAAAAACTTCAGCAGAAAGTTGGAGTAACAAGCATATTTGTTACGCATGATCAAGTAGAGGCCATGACACTTGCTGATAGATTAGCAGTTATTAACAATGGAATTATTGAACAGCTTGGAACTCCTATTGAGATATATGATAATCCAAAATCATTATTTGTTGCTGGTTTTATTGGCTCACCTCAAATGAATTTTTTAGATGGTAATATAAAAAATAAAACATTATCTGCAGAAGGTTTTGAAATTAAAGATATTGATAGTGACTTTGAGGGAGAAGTAAAATTAGGAATAAGACCTGAACATTTAAGTCAAAGTGAAAATAGTTTAATTAATTTAAAAGTAGACTTAGTGGAACAACTTGGTTCGGATAATCTTGTTTATGGTCAATTAAAAGACAAAAAAGACTTTTGTTATAGGTGTCCGGGAAATCTAACTATTGAAAAAGGTGCTGATCTAAGTCTTAATATTGAGAACAATAAATATTATATTTTTGATAAAAGCACTGGCAAAAGAGTTAATTAATTTTGATTTTAAGCAAACCAAATCATATAAAAATTTATGGTCACCGAGGAGCAAGAGGAGATCTTCCCGAAAACACTCTAGAAAGTTTTAAATACTTATTTGAAAACAATATTAATGCATACGAAACTGATATTTTGATTTCAAAAGATTTTATTCCTGTGATTACTCACGACTTTAGATTAGATCCAAGTCTTACAAAAGATAACGAGGGAAATTGGATAGAGGATGAAAATATAAAAATATATGATTTAACTTATGAAGAACTTTTAAAATTTGATGTTGGATCTTTAAATAAGTTATCTAGATATGGAAGAAGATTTGTTAATCAAAAAACTTTAGAAAATCAAAAGATACCGAAACTTTCTGAATTATTAAATTTATCCTCAAAAAACATATCTGAAAATCTATTAATAAATTTAGAAATTAAATCTACACCTGATGAGGAAAATCTAACGCCGACTCCAGAAGAAATGGTTAAACTAGTTATGCAAGAGGTAAATAAGTCAACCTTACAAAATAAAATAATTGTTTCATCATTTGATTGGCGAACACTGACAGAAATGAAAAAACTTTACCCTGAAATTTCAAGAGCTTATTTAACTTTTCAACAACAGGCTGGAATTAAAATTAAAAATACAATTTATAATAGATCTCCATGGATGAGTTACATGCCCTTTTTTGAAAATCATGAATTACCGAAAATTATAAAATCACAAGGCGGAGAAGCTTGGCATCCATACCATAAAGATATTACAAAAAAACTAGTAGATATTTCTCATCAAGAAAATTTGCCAGTGAACGTTTGGACAGTAAACAAAGATTACGACATGTTAAAAATGGTTGAGTATGGTGTAGATGGTATCATGACAGATTATCCATTGAAGCTTAAAGAACTTTGTGAGAAAGAAAATATAAACTGGTTTTAGTTTATTTTAATGGATTTAAATATAGTTAGTAATGAGGAAAAGTTTTTAGCTGGAAAACTTGAAGGATATACTTTAAAAGGTGCTGAAAATAAATTTGATGACAAAGGAAATCCTTTACCCTTTCCAGGTTGTACAATAATTTGTAATATTCCTCTTAATACCAATTTATCCGATGAAATTAGTAGTTTTCAAAAAAAAATAAAAAATTTTAATCCAGAAAAAACTTATTTCTATTTACCTCAATCTAGTTTTCATATGACGTTATTTGATTGTTGTAATTTAAATACAAAAAATACAAATAATTGGCCATCAGATATAGATCTTGATATGGATCACAAAGATATAGCTTTTGAATTAAATAAAAGAATTAAAAACTATAATTTTCCAAAAGAATTTAATCTTAAACTAAAAACATTTTTTGGTGGTTATAGTATTATTTTAGAACCTTTTTCTAAAAAGGATGAAAAAATTCTTAGAAATTGTAGAGATGAACTAAGTAGCTTATTAAAAATTAAATTTGAAAACCATCAAAGATATACTTTTCATATTACTTTGGCATATATCTTAAGAGAGCTTAGTGAGATTGAAATAAGTAATTTAATTGAATTTAATAAAAAACTATTTTTAGACTTTAGTAAAAAATTTCCAAAAATTACTTTTTCAAAACCTGAAATGTGTACTTTTGAGAACATGTTAGAATTTAAAAGTGTTAATCCTTCCAGCTTGTATTAGTTTTTACTTTTAGAAAAAAAAATTTAGGTATAGACTTAAATTGTGAAAAAATTTCTTGTTGCTATTGACCAAGGCACAACATCAACTAGAGCAATTCTCTTTGATTTAGATGGTAATATAAAATTTACATCCCAGTTTGAATTTAATCAATATTTTCCAAAAAATGGATGGGTGGAGCATAATCCAAACGAAATTTGGCTTACAACTCTAAAAGCGTTGAAAAAAGTAATAAAAAAAGCATCACTATTAAGAGGAAAAATATTAAGTATAGGAATAACTAACCAGAGAGAGACAACTATTCTTTGGAATAAGAAAACAGGAAAACCAGTCTACAACGCAATTGTTTGGCAAGATAGAAGAACCCAAGACTATTGTGAAGAGTTAAAGAAAAAAAATTATGAAAAAATTTTTAGAAAAAAAACTGGATTATTTATTGACCCATATTTTTCTGCAACTAAAATTAAATGGATACTAGAAAACGTAAAAAATGTTAAGAAACTTTTAAAATCAAATAATTTATTATTTGGTACTGTTGATACTTTCCTTATTTGGAAACTTACTAATGGGCAACATCATTTAACAGAAGCAACTAATGCTTGTAGGACCATGTTATTTAACATTAATAATAATAAATGGGATAAAGAAATCTTAAAAAAACTTAAAATTTCTGAAAATATTTTGCCAAAAGTTAAAAATTCAGCTGATAATTTTGGTTTAACAAGTAAGAGAATTGTCGGCAGTGAAATACCAATATCAGCAGTTCTAGGAGACCAACAAGCAGCTGCAGTAGGACAGTCATGCTTTGAAAGAGGTTCAGTAAAAAGCACATATGGAACTGGTGCCTTTGTCATAATGAATACTGGTTCAAAAAAAATTTATTCTAAAAATAAATTATTAACAACAATATGTTACAGATTGAATGGAAAAAATACTTATGCTCTTGAAGGATCTATTTTTATTGCAGGTGCAGGTGTACAATGGTTAAGAGATAAATTAAAATTTATTAACAATGCTTTTGATACGGAAACAATTGCTCAATCAAAAAAAAATAATGAGGGTGTATACGTTGTGCCTGCCTTCAGTGGAATGGGAGCACCTTATTGGAGGCCTGATGCAAGAGGGGTAATAACAGGTTTAACAAGAAATAGTGATTGGAAAACCTTAGTTAGAGCAGTATTAGAGTCAGTTGCCTATCAAAGTAATGATTTATTTAATGCAATGAAAAAAGATGGTTTAAAACCAACTAAACTTAAGATTGATGGAGGCATGGTAAAAAACAACTGGTTTTCGCAATTTTTATCTGACATCATAAATATAAATACAGAAAGACCAAAGGTATTAGAAACAACTGGTTTAGGAGTAGCTTTACTAGCTGGATATCAAATTGGATTATTTAAATCATTATATCAAATCAAGAGGAAATGGAGAAAAGATAAAATTTTTAAGCCTAAAATAAACCGAAAAGTTAGGAACGATTTAATAAATGGTTGGAAATTATCAGTTCAGAAAGCTCTATTATAAAAAATACAGATAAAAATTTAATTGTCGTTTATGAAATATATAAATTTTATTCTTTTATTTTTGCTAAGTATTTTTAATTCAAATTATTCACAGGCTAATGATTTAGTAATAAGCGAACTGCAGAAGGGTGGGAAAATTGTATTTATAAGACACTCACTTGCACCAGGAAATGGAGATCCTGATAATATTGATTTAAAAAAATGTGATACTCAAAGAAATTTAAATCAAGAAGGTATAGAGCAATCAAAAAATATTGGAATATTATTTAGCGATAATAATATTCAAATTGATAAAGTTTTATCTAGTGAATGGTGTAGATGCAAAGATACTGCTAGATTTGCCTTTAATAATTATGAAACCTTCAAAGGTTTAAACTCTTTTTATCAAGAAAAGTTTTATAAATATAAAGATGGACAAATTAAGAGTTTAAAAAAATATATATCTAACTGGAATAGTGAGAAAAATCTTATTTTAGTAACACATTTTGTAGTTATTTCAGAAATGTTAAATTTTGGTACTTCATCTGGTGAAATTGTTGTTATAGATAAAGATTATAAATTTATAGGAAGTATTGAAACCATGTAGTAATTATACATGATTATTATATTGAATTATGAAAGTTGGATTTATAGGTGTTGGATGGATGGGATTTGGTATCGCAAATAACATCCTTAAAAATAATCATGAATTATTTGTAATTGCTAATAAGAACAGAAAGCCAATTGATAGAATAGTCAAAGAAGGTGCAAAAGAAGTTAAATCTTATGAAGAACTTTGCAAAAGCGGATTAGATGCTTTGTTTTTATGCGTAACGAATTCTCCTATTGCTCATGAAATTGGAAAAAAAATAGTATCATTATTAACTGATAAAACGATTGTAATAGATATTACCACTCATAATCAAAATGGATCTGTTGAAATGGAGCAAATATTAAATGCAAATAATATTCCTTATTTAGAATGCCCTGTAATGGGAGGTCCTGTTCAAGCAGAAGAAGGAGTATTGGGTGGAATTGTTGGTGGATCTGAGGAAAATTTAAAAAGATCAGAAGAACTTTTAAAATGTTTTTGTAAAAATTATTATCATTTTGGTGGGATTGGAAATGGCGCAAAGACAAAATTATTAAATAATTTTCTATCTTTAGGAACAGCTACTTATGTAATTGAATTAATAAAAGCTGCAAAAAAATTAGATATAGATTTAGAAAAACTTTATAAAGTAGCTCAATTAGGCTCAGGAAACTCTAATGCCTTAAAGAGAATTTTTGATAAAGTTTTAGAGGATGATTACACAGGTTTTAAGTTTACAGCGACTAATACACTTAAAGATTTAACATATATAACTGACTTATTAAAAGGTATGGATAATGCGGAAAAATTATCTGATTTATCAAAATCATTTTATAAAAAAGCAGTTGATGATGGTGATGGTGAGCTTTTTATAAGTGAACTAATAAAAAAGAATTAATCTTTTTTTTCTTCTTTTTCTTTTTCAGCGAAGAATAAAGCAATCGCAAATAAAGTTGTCCATGCAATTCCTAATAATGCTTTTGGACTAGTTTCAGCACTCCATATATCTAAAAAGATTGCACCTAATGCAAGACCGACAAGATAAATAACAATTGCAATATTTGTTTTGCTCATATCAATTAAGCTAATGTTTTACACTATTATTCTAATTGGACAATTATAAACAATCATATATAAAGCACCAATAATTTGGGCGAGTGGCGGAATTGGTAGACGCGTTGGTCTTAGGAACCAATAGTGCAAACTGTGAAGGTTCGAGTCCTTTCTCGCCTACCATATTTTATGAAAGTAACAGTAGAAAATAAAAAAGGTCTAGAAAAAGATATAAAAGTTTTTATCGATAAAAAAACTATATCTGGATATCTCGAAGAAAAATACGAAGAGATAAAAAAAGATGTCGTTTTAAAAGGATTTAGACCAGGTAAAGTTCCTACAGAAATTTTAAAAAGACAGTTTGGAAAAGCGGTCTATGGAGAAGTAATCGATAAAGTATTGAAAGATACTACTACTAAAGCTCTTGAAGACAATAAAATTAAACCTGCAGGTCAGCCTAAAATTGATTTAAAGTCATTTGGTGAAGGAAAAGATCTTGAATACACAATTTCAGTAACAGAATTACCAAATGTAGAGGTTGGATCATTAAAAGATTTAAAAGTAGACGAGTACGTTGTTAAAATTGATCCAAAAGAAACAGATAAAAGAATTGATCAAATAGCAAAAACTCAAAAAAACTTTAAAGATGCTGAAGAAAGTTATGCAGCTAAAGTGGGTGATTTAGTTGTTTTTGATTATAAAGCAACAGTTGATGGCAAAGATTTTAAAGGAAATGAAGGAAAAAATACTCAATTAGAACTTGGAAAAGATTTATTTATTAAAGGATTTGATAAAGAATTAGAAGGTGTCAAAAATAAAGAAGATAAAAAAGTAGAAGTTAAGCTACCAGAAAACTTTCCAGAAAAAGAAGTGGCTAATAAATCTGCAGTGTTTGAATGTAAAATTACAGCTGTCAAAAAACCAGAAGAAACAAAAATTGATGATAACTTTGCAAAAAATTTAGGAGCAAAAGACTTAAATAATTTAAAAGAGTTAATATCTAAACAAATCAATGATGAATTTAAAAATTCGTTAGAAATGATTTCAAAAAAACAAATTTTAGAACAAATTGAAAAACAAAAACTCGATCAGTTACCAGCAAATCTCATTGAACAAGAAGTAAATTTATTAGCTCAAGGCATGAAGGAAGAAGAAAAGAAAAAAAATATGAAATACTTTGAGGAACAAGCTAAAAAAAGAATTAAAACTGGTTTAATTCTAAACGCATTTGGTGAAAAAAATCAAATTAAAGTATCTCAAGAAGAATTAAATGCAGAAATACAAAAGCAGTTTAGAATGATGCCTGGACAAGAAAAAATGGTTAAAGAGTATTATGAGAAAAATCCAGGAGCGATAGAGAGTTTAAGAGGTTCTATTTATGAAGAAAAAATAATAGGTGAACTTAAAAAAATTGCGAAAGTAAACAAAAAAGAAATTAGCAAAGAAGAAGCTGAAAAAATATTAAAAGAAGAAAATGAAAAAAATTTAAAAGAGCAAGAGAAATTAGCAAAATTATCCGAAGGTGCTGATGATAAAATAAAAGAGAAAAAAGAAGTTAAGTCAGAAGATAAAAAAGAAAAGAAAACAGCTAAACCGACTAAAGCTCCAAAAAAAGTAGCAAAAAAAACTAAATCAACAAAAAAAGTTAGCAAAAAGTAATCACAAGTTGTATAAGTAAATCGAATCACTTATGACAACAAAAATTCCAGAACATTTAAGTACTTTGATCCCAATGGTAGTTGAGCAATCAAGCCGAGGTGAAAGAGCTTATGATATTTATTCAAGATTATTAAAAGAGAGAATTGTTTTTGTAGTTGGACCAATTAATGATGCAGTTGCATCTTTGGTTACTGCTCAATTATTATTTTTAGAGTCTGAAGATCCTAAAAAAGAAATTTCATTATACATAAATAGTCCAGGTGGCTTGGTTACTGCAGGTTTAGGAATTTATGACACGATGCAATATATCAAACCTGAAGTTAGTACATTGTGTATTGGACAAGCTGCAAGCATGGGATCATTTTTGTTAGCTGCAGGATCAAAAGGAAAAAGATTATCATTACCAAATTCAAGAATAATGGTTCATCAACCTTCTGCTGGTTTTCAAGGTCAAGCAACCGATATAGAAATTCATGCTAATGAGGTTATGTCTTTGAAAAAAAGATTAAATGAAATTTATTCTAAGCATACAGGTAAGTCTGTTGATCAAATTAAAGAAGCGTTGGAGAGAGACAATTTTATGACTCCAGATAACGCAAAAGATTTTGGTTTGATCGATAAAGTAGTAGAAAAAAGAGATTAAACAACAATATATAGTTTATTCACAACCTATACTTGATTAAGAAGTAATCTTTGTAATAAAGTATTCAAATTGATTCGTTATAAAAAACTATGAGCAACAATAATAAAAATATTCTTTACTGTTCTTTCTGTGGAAAGAGTCAACATGAAGTCAGAAAATTAATTGCTGGACCAACAGTTTTTATTTGTGATGAGTGCGTTGAGCTATGTATGGACATTATTAAAGAAGAGAGCAAAGATACTTTTGTCAAACATCAAGACGGATTACCATCACCAAAAGAAATATGTGCAGTTCTAGATGATTATGTAATTGGACAGGATCATGCAAAAAAAGTTTTATCAGTTGCAGTCCACAATCATTACAAAAGATTAAATTACGAAAATAAAACTAGCAAAAACGTCGAACTTTCAAAATCAAATATTTTATTAGTTGGACCAACAGGATGTGGAAAAACTTTATTAGCTCAAACCTTGGCAAGAATTTTAGATGTTCCATTTACAATGGCTGATGCAACTACATTAACAGAAGCTGGTTATGTTGGTGAAGATGTTGAAAATATAATATTAAAATTATTACAAGCTGCAGATTATAATGTTGAAAAAGCTCAGCGAGGAATTGTTTACATTGATGAGGTAGATAAAATTAGCAGAAAATCAGAAAACCCTTCAATTACAAGAGATGTCTCGGGTGAAGGAGTTCAGCAAGCTTTATTAAAAATAATGGAAGGAACAGTTGCCAGTGTACCTCCTCAAGGTGGAAGAAAACATCCGCAACAAGAATTTTTACAAGTTGATACGACTAACATTCTATTTATATGTGGTGGTGCGTTCGCTGGATTAGATAAAATAATTTCACAAAGAGACAAAGGTTCATCTATTGGTTTTGGTGCTGAGGTTAAAAGTTTAGAAGATAAAAAAGTAGGTGAGTGGATGAAGAACCTTGAACCAGAGGACTTATTAAAATATGGATTGATACCAGAATTTATTGGAAGATTACCGATAACCGCAACTCTTGATGATCTCGATGAGAAATCTTTAGTTAAAATTTTATTAGAGCCAAAAAATTCTCTTATCAAACAATACCAAGAGCTGTTTAAATTAGAGGGAGTTAAACTGACTTTTAAAGATCAATCTGTTAAAGACATAGCCAATAAAGCTATATCTAAAAAAACTGGAGCAAGAGGACTTAGATCGATTCTAGAAAACATATTATTGAAAACAATGTTTGATTTACCAAGTCAAGATAACATAGAAGAGGTTATAATTGATTCTGGTGCGGCGAAAGGTGTATCAGCGCCAGTTATAGTTCATTCGAAGAACAAAACTAAAACTGATAAGACTTCAGCAGCATAATTGCACGTTAATAAACCATAATTACCTATTGCATTATAAAATATAATATCCATATTTCTAACATGGATATAAAAGTGTCATTACCATTATTACCATTAAGAGACATTGTAGTTTTCCCAAGTATGGTAATTCCTTTATTTGTTGGAAGAGACAAATCAATTACTGCGTTAAACGAAGTAATGAAAGGTGACAAAAAAATTGTTCTTGTAACTCAAAAAAATTCAGAAGTTGATGACCCAAAGAAAAATGACGTTTTCACCTATGGATGTGAAAGTAACATATTGCAGTTACTAAAGCTTCCAGATGGAACGGTTAAAGTATTAGTTGAAGGTACTAAAAGGGTAAAAATAGTTGACTTCAAAGATGACGAAAAGTTTATAAAATGTTCATTTGAATACCAAAAAGATATTTTATCAAAAGAAGATGATTTACTTCCTTTAAGCTTAACAGCTATAAAAAGATTAGAGAAGCTTACTACAGTTAATAAAAAAATATCATCTGAGACAATTAACAATATTAAACAATTAAAAGATCCATCAAAAATTGCAGATAATATTATTTCACATATCAATGCTAGCATTTCAGAGAAACAACAAATTTTTGAAACTTTAGATGTTAAGAAGAGATTAAATAGTGTCATTAAAATCATGGAAAATGAGGCAAGCATTATAGGTGTTGAGAAAAGAATAAGAGGAAGAGTTAAAACTCAAATGGAGAAAACCCAAAGAGAATATTATTTAAATGAGCAATTAAAAGCTATTCAAAAAGAATTAGGCGAAATTGAAGACGGCAAGGATGAGACTACAAGTTTAAAAAAATCAATTTTAAAAGCAAAGATGCCTAAAGAAGTTGAAAAGAAATGTATGTCTGAATTAAAAAAACTTAAAAATATGAGCCCAATGTCTGCTGAAGCAACTGTTGTAAGAAACTATTTAGATTGGATGATAGATTTGCCTTGGTTTAAAAAAGATAAAGTCGACATAGATTTAAATAAAGCTTTAAAAATTTTGGAAGAAGATCATTTTGGATTAGAAAAAGTTAAGGAGAGAATTATTGAATTTTTAGCAGTTCAAAAAAGAATGGATAAAATCAAAGGTCCTATACTTTGTTTGGTAGGCCCTCCAGGAGTAGGTAAAACTTCATTAGGTAAATCAATAGCAAAAGCAACTAACAGACAATTTGTAAGAATGTCTTTGGGTGGTGTTAGAGATGAAGCAGAAGTAAGAGGTCATAGAAGAACTTATATTGGTTCTCTTCCTGGAAAAATTATTCAGATGATGAAAAAAGCAGGAACTAAAAATCCTCTATTTTTGCTTGATGAAATTGATAAAGTTGGAAATGATTATAGAGGTGATCCATCATCAGCTTTATTAGAGGCTCTGGATCCAGAACAAAACACAACATTTAATGATCATTACCTTGAAGTTGATTATGATTTATCAGATGTAATGTTTGTAACAACAGCAAACACACTAAATATTCTTCCCCCACTTTTAGATAGAATGGAAGTCATAAGAATTCCAGGATATACAGAAGATGAGAAGATAAATATTGCAAACAAATATCTACTTCCTAAGCAAATAAAAGATAATGGTGTAAAAGAAGGTGAAATGAAGTTGGCTGACGATACAATTAAAGAAATTATAAGAAGCTATACTAGAGAAAGTGGTGTTAGAAATTTAGAGAGAGAAATATCTAAAGTAACAAGAAAAGTTGTAAAAAAAGTAGTCAATAATGAAGAAAAGAGTGTAGAGGTTAATGAAAAAAATATACCTGACTTTCTTGGAATTAAAAAGTTTAAATTTGGTGAACTAGAAGTAAATGATAAGGTTGGAATAGTTATAGGTTTAGCCTGGACAGAGTTTGGTGGAGAGATATTAAAAGTTGAAACAGTCAATATGCCAGGTAAGGGCAGAATGCAAATAACTGGTAAGTTGGGTGATGTAATGCAAGAGTCGGTAAAGGCTGCAAAATCTTATGTAAGATCAAAATGTTTAGAATTTGGAGTAACACCACCTTTATTTGAGAAAAAAGATTTTCATATTCATGTTCCGGAAGGTGCAACACCAAAAGATGGTCCTTCGGCAGGTATAGCCATGGTTACATCAATAGTATCATCAATTACAAAAGTTCCAGTTAAAAGAGAAATAGCAATGACAGGTGAAGTAACAATTACAGGCCAGGTTTTGCCAATTGGTGGATTAAAAGAAAAATTATTAGCAGCTCATAGAGCAGGAGTTAAAAAAGTTTTGATACCTAAAGAGAATGAAAAAGATTTAGTTGATGTACCAAAAAAAGTGAAAGATGATATTGAAATAATACCAGTAGACACTGCTGATGAAGTAATTAAAATAGCATTAACTAAAGAATTGAAGCCTACTGAATGGACTGAAGTAGATAAATTAACAGAAACTAAAAAAGACGACAAATCCCAAGCTAGTATTCAGTAATAAACAATTTACATTATAATAAGCTTGATGTAATAGTACCATGTTTTGGGCGGTTAGCTCAGTTGGTAGAGCATCTCGTTTACACCGAGGGGGTCAAAGGTTCGAGTCCTTTACTGCCCACCAGAACAAGGGGGTGTAGCTCAGTTGGTTAGAGCGATCGCCTGTCACGCGATAGGTCGAGGGTTCGAGTCCCTTCACTCCCGCCATCAAATAAATGAATAAAATAGAGCCTTAAAATGTGACCTATCTGCTCTTTTAGTTGATCTAAAAGGTGCTATATAGACTCATCATGCTTGCGGAATTTTTAAAAGATTATTTACCAATAATTGTATTTTTACTAGTTGCACTTGTATTAAGTATAGCATTTGTGGCGGTCAATTATTTAGCATCCCCAAAAAACCCTGATCCAGAAAAATTATCAGCGTACGAGTGCGGATTTGAACCATTTAATGACTCTAGAATGGAATTTGATGTCAGATTTTATCTCGTTGCAATATTATTTATTATTTTTGATTTAGAAATCGCTTTTCTGTTTCCCTGGGCAATATCCCTAGGTAAAATTGGGATATTCGGATTTACATCAATGATGATCTTCTTATTTATTCTTACTATTGGTTTTATATATGAATGGAAAAAAGGAGCATTAGACTGGGAATAAAATGAATTTAGAAGAAAGAAAAAAAAATATTCCAGATGAATTTAAGCAATTAGCCCAAGATTTCAGTGATAATGGTTTTATAACAACATCACTTGATAATCTAGTTAACTGGGCTAGAACTGGATCATTACATTGGATGACTTTTGGCCTTGCATGTTGTGCGGTCGAAATGATGCAAACTTCAATGCCAAGATATGATTTAGAAAGATTTGGTGCTGCACCCAGAGCTTCACCTAGACAATCAGATGTTATGATTGTTGCTGGAACTCTTACAAACAAAATGGCTCCAGCGCTAAGAAAAGTTTATGACCAGATGCCAGAACCAAGGTATGTAATTTCTATGGGAAGTTGTGCGAATGGTGGGGGATATTATCATTACTCTTATTCTGTGGTGAGAGGTTGTGATCGTATTGTACCAGTTGATGTATATGTTCCTGGGTGCCCTCCTTCTGCTGAAGCACTTTTATATGGGATAATGCAACTTCAAAAGAAAATCAGGAACAAAGGTTCTCTGGAAAGATAAAAATGCAAAACATCCAGGATTTAGAAAAAATTTTGAATTCAGAACTAAATGCTAAAATAAAAAGTTCTTTAATAAAACATAATCAAATTTACTTAAAAATTGATGAGGTGGACTTAACAGAAGTTATTTTATTCTTAAAAATAAATTCAAAGACTAAATTCAGACAATTGATTGATATCACTGCAGTAGATTTTCCCGAAAATGAAATTAGATTTAAATTAGTTTATCTACTATTAAGTCATGAATTTAATCAAAGAATTATCATAGAGATTGAAGTAAAAGAAAAAGAAATTGTTGACTCAATAACATCTATATTTCCTGCTGCAAATTGGATGGAAAGGGAAGTATTTGACATGTATGGAATTGATTTCAAAGATCATCCAGACTTAAGAAGAATACTTACAGATTATGGTTTTGAAGGACATCCATTAAGAAAAGATTTTCCTTTAACAGGTCATAATGAGGTTAGATACAGTCATGAAACTAAAAAAGTTATTTATGAACCTGTCAAATTAGAACAAAATTATAGAAACTTTGATTATGAAAGTCCTTGGGAAGGAACCAAGTATATAAAAGAGCAAACTAAAGAATAATGGCAAAAGAAACTAAAACTTTGAATCTAAATTTTGGACCTCAACATCCTGCTGCTCATGGAGTTTTGAGGTTAATTTTACAGTTGGATGGTGAAATAGTTGAAAAAGCAGATCCACATATTGGTTTATTGCATAGAGGGACAGAAAAATTAATTGAAAACAAAACATATACTCAAGCTGTTCCGTATTTTGATAGGCTAGATTATGTTGCACCAATGAATCAAGAACACGCTTTTGCCTTAGCAATTGAAAAAATATTAAAAATAGAAGTTCCAATAAGAGCTCAATACATAAGAGTAATGTTTTGTGAGATTGGAAGAATACTAAGTCATATTTTGAAT
The DNA here is from genome assembly GCA_902595635.1 of uncultured Pelagibacteraceae bacterium. Classification (GTDB taxonomy): domain Bacteria; phylum Pseudomonadota; class Alphaproteobacteria; order Pelagibacterales; family Pelagibacteraceae; genus Pelagibacter. Next base: position 92,495 of record CACJQT010000002.1, read on the forward strand.
GTCACAACACAAGCAATGGATGTTGGTGCATTAACTCCGACTTTATGGGGATTTGAAGAAAGAGAAATATTAATGGGTTTTTATGAAAAAGTTTCTGGTTCTAGATTGCATGCTAATTATTTTAGAGCTGGAGGAGTACATCAAGATCTACCGAAAGGATTAGATAAAGAAATCGGAAAATTTTGTGAAAGATTTCCAAAGATAATAAATGATTTAGAATTACTTTTAACTGACAACCGAATATTTAAGCAAAGGAACGTTGATATAGGAGTAGTATCAAAACAAGATGCTCTCGATTATTCTTTTTCTGGTGTTATGTTGAGAGGATCTGGCGTTCCATGGGATTTAAGAAAATCCCAGCCTTACGATTGTTATGAACAATTCGAATTCAAAATTCCAGTAGGAAAAAATGGTGATTGTTACGACAGATACCTATGCAGAATTGAAGAAATGAAAGAAAGTGTAAATATAATAAATCAATGCTTGGCAAATTTACCTGTTGGACCAATTAAAACTGATGATGGAAAAATCAGTCCACCACCAAAAAAAGAAATAAAACAATCTATGGAAGCATTGATACATCATTTCAAGTTATATACTGAAGGTTATAGGGTTGATAAAGACGAAATATATACAGCTGTAGAGGCTCCAAAAGGAGAATTTGGTGTTTACTTAATTTCTGATGGTTCAAGCAAACCTTACAAATGCAAAATTAGAGCTCCAGGATTTTCTCATTTGCAAGCAATGGATTACTTAATTAAAGGTCATATGTTAGCTGATGTTCCTGCAGTTTTAGGTTCAATGGATATTGTTTTTGGTGAGGTAGATAGATAATGGCTATTAAAAAAATATCAAAAGTACAACCTGAAAAATTTGAGTTTAGTAAAAAAAACAAAGAAACTGCTGATAGTATTATTAAAAATTATCCTTCTGGAAAACAACAAAGTGCGGTTATGGCTTTATTGTACTTAGCACAAAAACAAAATGATAATTGGATACCTTTAAGTGCAATGAAATACATAGCAAAGTATTTAGATATGCCATACATAAAAGTATATGAGGTAGCTACATTTTATAGCATGTATAATTTAACTCCAGTTGGTAAATATTTCTTTCAAGTATGTACTACAACTCCATGTATGTTAAGGGGTGCGTATAATTTAGTAGATGTTTGTAAACGAAAAATTTCTGAGGAAGAAAATCGTTTATCAGTGGATGGAAAAACTTCTTGGTTAGAAGTAGAATGTTTGGGTGCTTGTGTGAATGCTCCTATGCTTCAATTAAATGAAGATTATTATGAGGATTTAGATCCAACAAAACTTGAACAAATAATTGATAAAATTAGTAATGGTGAAGTTCCCCAACCAGGATCTTATAGAGGCAGATTAAGTTCTGAACCAGAAAATACTAGAAAAACATTAATAGGTAATAAAAATGCTTGAAGATAAAGATAGAATTTTTCAAAATTTATACAATGATTTTGGTGCTGATTTAACATCTGCAAAACAGAGGGGAGACTGGCAGGATACAAAAGAAATTTGTGGCAAAGGAAGAGAATGGATAATTAATGAAATTAAAGCATCAGAACTTAGAGGAAGAGGTGGTGCTGGATTTCCCACTGGATTGAAATGGTCTTTTGCTCCAAAAGAAGTTGGATCAAGACCACATTATTTAGTAATTAATGCCGATGAGTCTGAACCTGGCACATGTAAAGATAGAGATATTCTAAGATTTGAACCTCATAAATTAATAGAAGGCTGCTTAATTACATCTTACGCAGTTAATGCACACAAGTGCTATATTTATATAAGAGGAGAATATTTTAACGAAGGACAAAAGCTTCAAACAGCTATTGATGAAGCTTACAAAGATGGTCTCTTAGGAAAAAATTCTGCAGGGACCGATTGGGAATTAGATATATATATTCATTATGGTGCTGGTGCTTATATCTGTGGTGAGGAAACTGCTTTGCTCGAGAGTATTGAAGGAAAAAAAGGTCAACCAAGATTAAAACCTCCATTTCCAGCTTTAATAGGCCTTTATGGTTGCCCAACAATAATAAACAATGTTGAGACAATTTCAGTGGTGCCAACTATACTAAGAAGAGGTGGAAAATGGTTTTCATCCCTTGGTAGACCAAAAAATACTGGTTCTAAAATATATTGTATTTCAGGAAATGTAAATAATCCCTGCAACGTAGAAGAAGAAATGGGAATTCCTTTAAAAGAATTAATTGAAAAACATGCAGGTGGAGTAATAGGTGGATGGGATAATTTAAAAGCAGTTATACCTGGCGGTTCATCAATGCCTTTACTACCAAAAGAGACATGTGAAACAATTAAAATGGACTTTGATGCATGTGTTGAGAATAAAACTGGTTTAGGAACAGCTGGTATTGTGGTTATAAATAAAGATCAAGACATTATTAAGTGTATGGCTAGAATTGCAAGATTTTATAAACACGAGAGCTGTGGTCAATGCACACCATGTAGAGAAGGTTCTGGTTGGATGTGGAGAATGTTAGAAAGAATGGCAAAAGGTGAAGCAACAAGAGATGAAGTAGATATGTTATTAGATGTAACAAAACAAATTGAAGGCCATACTATTTGTGCTTTTGGAGAAGGATCTTCATGGCCTGTTCAGGGATTAATCAGAAATTTTAAAGATGAAATAATTGAAAGAAACAAGTTTGATCCAATTGTAAAAAAACAAAAAGATATACCTTATTTAGTTGATCAACATTTATTAGAAAAAGAAAATGCTTAAACTTAAAGTAAATGATATTGATGTCGAGGTAGAAGAAGGAACTACAGTATTGCAAGCTTGCGAACAAGCTGGAGCAGAGATACCAAGGTTCTGTTATCACGAAAAATTATCAATAGCCGGAAATTGTAGAATGTGTTTAGTTGAAATGGAAAAATCTCCTAAACCAATAGCATCTTGCGCGATGCCTGCTGCAGAGGGGATGGTGCTTAGAACTAACACCGAAAAAGTGAAAAAAGCAAGAAAAGGTGTAATGGAATTTTTACTAGCAAACCATCCACTAGATTGTCCAGTATGTGATCAAGGTGGGGAATGTGATTTACAAGATCAATCTATGTATTACGGAATTGATAAATCAAGATTTAAAGAAAATAAAAGATATGTGCCCGAAAAATATATGGGTCCACTAATTAAAACTCAAATGACAAGATGCATTCATTGCACAAGATGTATTAGATTTGCAACCGAAGTTGCTGGAGTTCCTGAGCTTGGAGCAATCGGTAGAGGTGAGGATATGCAAATTACTACTTATTTGGAAAAGGCAATGGAGTCTGAGCTCTCAGCTAATGTTATTGATTTATGTCCTGTCGGTGCACTTACATCAAAGCCCTATGTCTTCGAAGCAAGACCATGGGAACTTAAAAAAACCGAGACAATTGATGTGATGGATGCTGTTGGATCAAATATAAGAGTCGATACATACGGATGGGAAGTCAAGAGAGTTCTTCCAAGAATTAATGAAGAAATAAATGAAGAATGGATATCAGATAAAACCAGATATGCATGTGATGGCTTAAAAAATCAAAGATTAGATACTCCTTATGTAAAGGTTGATAATAAATTAAAGCCATCAAGTTGGGATGAAGCTTTTAAAGCTGTATCTGAAAGAATTTCAAAAACAAAGTCTGAAAAAATTGCTGGATTTATAGGTGATATGACAAATATGGAAACTACTTATGCAGCAAAAGATTTTTTTGAAAAAACGATTAAGTCTGAAAATTTGGAATCTAGATATGAAAAATTATATATTAATACAAATGTAAGAAGTAATTATCTATTTAACAGTTCCATTGAAGGAATAGAAAAAAGTGATTTAATAATTCTAATAGGTACAAATCCAAGATTTGAAGCTACAATATTAAACTCACGAATTAGAAAAAATTATTTAAAAAATAAGACCGAAATTATATCTTTAGGTGATGTGGGTGATTTAACTTATCCTTACCAAGTTATTGCAAATAACACCGACACTATAAAAGATATTATTGATAATAAGCATGAAATTTCAGAAAAAATTAAAAAATCGAAATATCCGTGTGTAATTTTTGGACATTCAGTCCTCAAACTTAAGTCGGCACCTTATATTTTTGAAGAATTCAAAAATTATCTATTGGTAAATAATAAAATTTCTGATGATTGGAATGCATTAAATATATTATCAAAAAATTCATCCACAGTAGGCTCATATGACTTAAATGTATTGTCAAAAAATTCAAGCTTTGAAATATTAGATAAATTAGAAAATAATAGTTTTGAAATTTTAATATTATTTGGCCAAGACAATTTAAATTTTGAGAAAAAAAATGAATTTATAATATATATAGGTAGTCACGGTGATAAAGGTACAAGTATTGCTGATGTAATTTTGCCTGGCGCTACTTACACAGAACAAGATGGTTATTTTACAAACTTAGAAGGAAAATTACAAAAAGCCTACAAGGCATCATATCCACCGGGTGAAGCTAAAGAGGATTGGCAAATAGTAAATGAATTGTCCTCATTCATTAAGAGAAAAAATTTATATAAAGATAAAAATCAACTTATCGATTCATTAATAAATTATTTAAATCTTAATAATAAAAATGAAGCTGATTTTGAGGTGCCTGAATATAATTTTAAATCAGAAAAAATTGTTACTGAAGAGATTGATTATTATCACTCAAATGTAATAGCGAGAGCATCAAAAACAATGTCAGAGTGTAAAAATATTAGAATGAATTTACCAAAAACTGGAACTGATAATTAATGGCTGAACTATTTATATTTTTTGAACAAATTTATAGAATTCTGTTTCTATTGATCCCAGTTTTAGTATCTGTTGCAATGATTGTTTGGTTAGATAGAAGAGTATGGGCATTTGTTCAAAAAAGAAGAGGTCCTAACGTTGTTGGTCCATTTGGATTATTTCAAACATTAGCTGACGCATTAAAATACATTTTTAAAGAAATAATCATTCCAGCAAGCTCAAATAAAGTTATATTTATCTTAGCCCCAATAGTTACAATGACTTTGGCTTTAATTGCTTGGGCGGTAATTCCTTTTAGTGAAACATTTGTACTAGCAGATATCAATGTCGGTATTTTATATCTTTTTGCAGTTTCATCTTTAGGTGTTTATGGAATAATTATGGGTGGATGGGCATCTAATTCAAAGTATCCTTTTCTAGGAGCAATTAGATCAGCTGCTCAAATGGTTTCTTATGAAGTTTCCATAGGTGTAATAATTATAAATGTATTACTTTGTGTAGGTTCATTAAATCTAAGTAACATCGTTTTAGCTCAAAAAGATTTATGGTTTGTAATACCTCTATTCCCAATGTTTATAATATTTTTTATTTCAGCCTTAGCAGAAACGAACAGACCACCTTTTGATTTGCCAGAAGCTGAAGCAGAGTTAGTTGCAGGTTACCAGACAGAATACTCTGGAATGATGTATGCAATGTTTTGGTTAGGGGAGTATGCTAACATTTTACTTATGTGTGCAATGGGATCCATTTTATTTCTTGGTGGCTGGTTATCTCCTATAGATTTATTTCCATTTAACATTATTCCATCTCCAATATGGTTAATCTTAAAAATACTCTTTTTATTTATCTTATTTGCTCTGATAAAAGCAATAGTACCTAGATACAGGTATGATCAATTAATGAAACTTGGATGGAAAATTTTTCTACCATTTTCATTAATTTATGTAGTATTAACTGCAAGTTTTTTAATGTATTTTGATTTATTACCGGGGAATTAAAATGAGCTTAATAAGATTTTTCAAAACAATTTTTATGATTGATTTTTTAACAGGATTAATCATGGCAATAAAAGAAATATTTAAACCAAAAAAAACAATTAATTATCCATTTGAAAAAGGTTCAATTAGTCCGAGAGCAAGGGGAGAACATGCGTTAAGAAGATATCCAAATGGTGAGGAGAGATGTATTGCTTGTAAACTATGTGAAGCTGTTTGTCCTGCTCAGGCTATAACAATAGAGTCTAGCGAGAGAGAAGATGGAAGTAGAAAAACTACTCGTTATGATATTGATATGTTAAAATGTATTTATTGTGGTTTGTGCGAACAATCTTGTCCAGTGGACGCGATTGTGCAAGGTCCAAATTTTGAATTTGCTACAGAAACAAGAGAAGAACTTTACTATAACAAAGAAAAGTTGTTAGAGAATGGAGATAGATGGGAGAATATTTTAGCAGCAAATATTAATGCTGATAGTTCCCACAGATAATCAATGATTGCTCACGCAATAGTCTTTTATATATTTTCACTGATTGCAATTGTATCTGCAATTATGGTAACTGTTTCGAAAAACACAGTTAACTCAGTTTTTTTTTTAATATTGGACTTTATTAGTATTTCTTGCCTATTCATCATGATTGGTGCCGAATTTTTAGGAATGATAATGCTTATTGTGTACGTTGGAGCAGTGGCAGTATTATTTTTATTTGTGGTTATGATGTTAAATGTGGCTCAACAAAAAAATGAATGGTTTAATTCTAGTGGAAGAAGTTCCCATATTCCGGTTGGTCTATTAGTAAGTATAATTATATTTTTTGAATTAATTATTGTTATAGGTGGATGGAAATATAAACCAGATTTGTTAGATTCAATTGCGATTGAAATAGATACTGACTTAACAAATACTCAATCTTTAGGAACTGTTATATATACTGATTATATTCATTTGTTTCAATTATCTGGAATGGTTTTATTGGTAGCCATGATAGGAGCAATTGTATTGACCTTCAGACAAAGATCTGGAGTAAAAAGACAAAGTTATTTCAAACAAATATCTAGAGATAGAAAAGATGGTATTGAATTAGTTGATGTTGAAAATAATAAAGGAGTTAAAATAGATGCTTAGTATTGGTCTTGGACATTACTTAACTCTCGCTGCTATTATATTCACAATTGGTATTGTGGGTATTTTTCTAAATAGAAAAAATATTATTGTTATATTGATGAGTATTGAATTAATACTTTTAGCTGTAAATATAAATTTAGTATCTTTTTCTATTTTTATTAACGATCTGAGTGGCCAGGTTTTCACATTATTCATATTAACAGTGGCTGCAGCTGAGGCCGCAATAGGACTTGCAATTATTGTAGTTTACTACAGAAATTCTGGAACAATAAGAGTTGAAGAAATCGACAGATTGAAAGGGTAAATGGAATACTTAATATTATTTTTACCTTTGATAGGTTCAATCATATCGGGTTTCTTTGGCAAAACCATTGGTGATAGATTATCGCAATTAATCACGTGTATTTTGGTTTCTATTTCGGCATTATTATCTTTGTTCATATTTTTTAAAGTTGTCTCATCAGGATATGAGCATAATGCAATTATCGCAACTTGGATAAATTCAGGATCTTTAAATGTAAATTGGTCAATTAAGGTTGATGCTCTTTCAGCAGTAATGTTAGTTGTAGTTACTCTAGTTTCATCCTTAGTTCATATCTATTCTGTTGGTTACATGTCTCATGACCCACATAAACCAAGATTCATGTCCTATCTATCATTATTTACATTCGCTATGTTAACCTTAGTAACATCAGATAATTTTTTGCAATTATTTTTTGGATGGGAAGGAGTTGGTCTTTGTTCGTACTTTTTAATCGGTTTTTGGTATAAAAAAGAAACTGCTAATGCTGCTGCTATTAAGGCTTTTATAGTAAATAGAGTTGGGGACTTTGGTTTTGCATTAGGTATTTTTTTAATATTTTATATTTTTGGCACAGTAAATTACGACGAAGTTTTTCTTAAAATACCTGAAATTATAGATCAAAAAATAAATTTTCTATCTTTTGAATTTTATACAATAGATTTAATTTGTTTATTACTTTTTATTGGAGCAATGGGAAAGTCAGCTCAATTTTTGCTTCATACATGGTTACCAGATGCTATGGAAGGTCCAACACCAGTATCCGCATTAATTCATGCAGCCACAATGGTAACTGCAGGAGTTTTTTTAGTAGTTAGATGTTCTCCAATTTATGAGTACTCAGAATTAGCTTTGTCTGTAATCACATTAGTTGGAATGACCACAGCTTTTTTTGCAGCTACAGTTGCATTAGTGCAAACAGATATAAAAAAAATTATCGCTTATTCAACATGTAGTCAATTGGGATACATGTTTTTTGCAGCAGGTGTAGGTGCATATAATGTTGCAATGTTTCATTTATTTACACATGCTTTTTTTAAAGCTCTACTTTTCTTAGGCTCTGGATCAGTAATTCATTCATTTAAAGATGAACAAGATGTTACTAAGATGGGGGGAGTATTTAAAAAATTACCTTACACTTATGCATTAATGGTTGTTGGTACTTTAGCTTTAACAGGATTTCCTTTCTTATCAGGTTTTTATTCTAAAGATGCAATAATTGAATTTGCTTATATAAGTGACACAAAATTTGGAATTTATGCTGCTGGTATAGGTGTATTAACTGCTGTAATGACTTCTATATACTCATGGAGATTAATATTTAAAACTTTTCATGGAGATTACAAAAATAAAGATCTTAGTATTGATACAATGCACGAGTCCCCATTGAGTATGATGTTACCTTTGGTTTTATTAGCAGTCGGCGCTGTTTTTTCAGGATTTTTATTTAAAGAATTATTTATAGGTCATGATACAATGTACAACTTTTGGGGAGAGTCTATAAAATTTCTAGAACCATTAGGAAAAGTACATCCTCCAACTTGGTTTTTGTTTCTAACTCCTACATTAGTAGTTTTAACAATTCCATTGTCATATTATCTTTTTGTTAAAAATACTAAAATTGTAGATGAAATAGTTTCCATTAACATGCCAGTTTACATTTTTCTCCAAAAAAAATGGTATTTTGACGAATTGTATGATCAAATTTTTATTAAACCTTCAAAAAGTTTTGGAATATTTCTTTGGAAAAAAATTGATGTATTAATAATCGATAAATTTGGACCAGATGGAATTTCAAATTTAGTAAAACTTTTTTCTTTTAAAGCAGTAAAGTTTCAATCAGGTTATATTTATCAGTATGCCTTTATTATGCTTCTAGGTTTTTCAATTCTATTAACTTTATTAATAGTAAAATAATATGAATTTCCCAATTCTATCATCATTAATCTTACTTCCAACAATAGGAGCCTTATTTATTTTTTTTGTTAGATCGTCTAATTCTCAATATCAAAGTAGCAAATATGTTGCCCTTTTTATAACTTTAGCTAATTTTTTCTTATCTTTATATTTATGGATTGTTTTTGATAAATCTATAGTTGACTTTCAGTTTGTTGAAGAAAGAGAATGGATATCAGGATTTGTTAATTATAAAGTAGGAGTTGACGGGATATCAATTCTATTTATTTTACTTACCACATTCATTACTCCAATTTGTGTATTAACTGTAAATGCAACTATCAAAAATAGATTAAAAGATTTTTTAATAGCAATCTTGATACTTGAAACATTTATGATTGGTGTTTTTTGCTCGTTGGACCTAGTTGTATTTTATTTATTTTTTGAAGCCGGTCTTATACCAATGTTTTTAATTATTGGTATATGGGGTGGAGAAAGAAGAGTTTATTCAGCATTTAAACTCTTTTTATATACTTTGCTAGGTTCAGTTTTAATGCTGGTTGCTATTATATCAATATATTGGATAACTGGTACAACTGATGTCATTAAGTTATATGAATTGGGTATCGACGCTAAGTACCAAAATTTATTATGGCTAGCATTTTTTAGTTCCTTTGCTGTTAAAACACCAATGTGGCCAGTGCATACATGGTTACCAGATGCTCATGTAGAGGCACCAACTGCTGGTTCAGTTTTACTAGCTGCAATACTTTTAAAAATGGCTGGATATGGATTTATAAGGTTTTCTCTAGGCTTGTTTCCAGATGCTTCGTTATATTTTGTTCCTTTAGTTTACACACTTAGTTTGATAGCGATTATTTATACATCACTAGTAGCCTTAATGCAGGAAGATATGAAAAAACTTATTGCTTATTCGTCCGTAGCTCATATGGGATTTGTGACACTAGGTATTTTCACAATGACACAGCAAGGAATAGAGGGAAGTATTTTTCAAATGATAAGTCATGGTTTGGTATCTGCAGCACTATTTTTATGTGTTGGAGTTGTCTACGATAGACTTCATACAAGACTTATAAATAGATATGGAGGCTTAGTTTCTATAATGCCAAAGTACGCAATAGTTTTTATGGTTTTTACTTTAGGAGCTCTTGGATTACCTGGAACAAGTGGTTTTATTGGTGAATTTTTAGTTTTAATGGGTGCATTTAAAAAGAATATACTTGTAGCAACGATTGCAAGTCTAGGAGTGATCTTGGGGGCAGCATATATGCTTTGGTTATATAAGAGAATTATCTTTGGAAAATTAATTAATGAAGATGTAAAAAAAATGGTTGATTTAAAAAGATTTGAAATTGTTACATTATGGCTTTTAGTATTACCGATTATATTTTTTGGTTTTTATCCAGAACCTTTAATTAACTCTATAGAGGTATCAGTTGCAAACATGATAGATATGAATGATTTAGACAAGATTAATAAATTAGCGTTAGGCGATTAATGGAAAATCTACAACTCATAATTCCAGAGTTATTTATATCAATAATGATTATGTTTTTATTAATATTTGGAGTATTTAAGAAAAATAGTTCTCAACTAGTTTATAATTTAACAACAATAAGTTTAGTTGCTGCTTTAGCTTTAATAATTAATTTAGACACACAAATTCAATCATCATTATTCAGTAATAGTTACAATATAGATAGTTTAGCTAGATTTATGAAAATTTTATTAATTTTATCTGGAATTTTTGTAATGCTGTCATCATCAAAATACATTCAGATTAGTAAAATTAGCAAAATTGAATATCCAATTCTTATTTTATGCTCAATCTTAGGCATGATGGTGATGATTAGTTCAAATGATCTTATTGTTTTTTACATGGGATTAGAATTGCAATCATTAGCATTATATGTATTAGCATCATTTAATAGAGATAATTTACTCTCAACAGAGTCTGGATTAAAATATTTTGTCTTAAGTGCTCTTTCATCTGGACTTTTATTGTATGGGTGTTCACTTATTTATGGTTTTTCAGAAACGACTAATTTTAATCAAATTATGGTTAATACAAAAGAAATAGAATACGGATTAACTTTTGGAATAGTATTTATTTTAGTTGGATTAGCTTTTAAAATTTCTGCTGTTCCTTTCCATATGTGGGCACCTGATGTTTATCAAGGTTCACCAACATCTGTAACAGTCTTTTTCGCATTACTTCCAAAAATTGCTGCATTAACCGTATTTATTAGATTTCTATACATTCCTTTTTATGAATTAGGTGATCAGTGGCAAATGATAATTATATTTTTGTCTATTGCATCAATGGTATTCGGAGCAGTAGCAGCAATTGGTCAAAAAAATCTAAAAAGACTAATTGCCTACAGCTCAATTAGTCATATGGGATACGCTCTTGCAGGTTTATCTACAGGTACAACGCAAGGTGTGCTGAGCTCTATTACATATATAACAATTTATCTTGTCATGAATTTAGCGTTTTTTAGTTGTTTGTTTATGCTTAAGCGAAACGATGAATATTATGAGAACATAGATGATTTATCTGGTCTTTCAAAAAATCATCCGTTATTGTCATTATCATTACTTGTTGTGCTATTCTCTTTAGCGGGAATACCTCCACTAGCTGGTTTTTTTGCAAAATTCTACATTTTTGTGGCTGTAATAAATGAAAAAATGTATTTTTTAGCAATAGTTGGACTGCTAGCAACAGTAATCGCTGCTTTTTATTATCTAAGAATAATCAAAATTATATATTTCGATCCAGAAAAAGAAAAATTTGAAACGAAACATAATTTAGGTTTAAAATTTACACTAGTAGCATCAACTTTTTTCATTCTTGCTTACTTTATTTATCCAAGTGGAATAGTAGATATAATCTCACAAATAAACATTAATTAATGAAACTCAAAATATATTCTTATAAGGGTGTCAAAAGCACTAATGATACAGCAATAAGATTAATTAAACAAAAAATAAAACAAGGTATAGTTACTAGTGATATCCAGACTAATGGAAAAGGACAAAGGGGAAAAAAATGGGTTTCTAAAAAAGGAAATCTTTTTATTTCAATTTTTTTTCCTATTAGCGAAAGTTTAAATTTAAAAAAAATTACATTTTCAAATCTTAAAATAATAAAAAATATTTTAAAAAATATTGTTCCATATAAAATCAATATTAAACTACCAAATGATTTAAAAATAATGAATAAAAAGGTATGCGGAATTCTTCAAGAAATAATTTATTATAATGAAATTAAATTTCTAATTATTGGAGTAGGTATTAATATAAAAAATAGTCCAACAATAAAAAAATATGAAACTACTTATATAAATAAATATAATAATAAAATTAATAAATCTAAAATTATAAATTTTATAAAAAATAACTTCGAAAAAAAATATTCTTATTATGCGTAATTTTTACATTATTGGAGATATTGGAAATACAGATATAAAAATCTGTGTTTACAAAAATAAAAACATTGTCAAAAAAATCAGACTATCTACAAATAAAGTTAATTTAAAATATTTAAGAAAAAATTTAAATGTTTTGAGAAAATATGATAAAAAATTAAAACAAATTTTGTTCTGCTCCGTTGTTCCTAACTGTTACAAGAAAATTAAAAATTATTTTAAATTATATTTTAATACAAATTGTAATGAGTTAAAAAATCTTAATTTAAGTAAATTATTAAGTATAAAAGTTAATAGAAAACAAATAGGCTCTGATAGGTTAGCTAATGCAATATCAGTAATTGACAATAAAAATAATTATATTGTAGTAGATTTTGGAACAGCAACTAATTTTGATGTAATCTCAGCAAATAGTTATAATGGAGGGGTAATTGCTCCTGGAATAAATCTATCATTAGAAAATTTATCAAAAAAAGCATTTTTAATACCTAATGTAAAATTTAAAAAATCAAATAATGTTGTAGGTAAAAATACTATAAGTGCAATTAATTCAGGATTTTTCTTCGGTTATTCTGGTCTGATTGACAATATAATTCATTCCATTATTAAACAAACCAAAAAAAAATATAAAATAATATTTACTGGTGGACTAGCAAAAATGTTTAAAAATTCTTTAAAACTAAGAGTAAAAATAAAGTCTAATTTAACTACTGATGGAGTTTTAAAGGCTGCTATGTATTTAAATAAATGAAAGAAGAATTAATTTTTTGCCCTTTAGGGGGATCTGGAGAAATTGGGATGAATATGAATTTATTCGCCTATGGAAATCTAGATAATAGAAAATGGATAATTGTAGATATAGGAGTTACTTTTGCAGATGATGCAATTCCTGGAGTTGATTTAATATATCCTGACCCTGGATTTATTGTTGATAAAAAAGATGACTTATTAGGTATTGTTCTAACTCATGCACATGAAGATCATATTGGTGCAATTGCTCATATATGGCCAAAACTAAAATGTAAAATATTTGCTACTCCATTTACATCAGTGTTAATTTCAGAAAAATTTAAGGAAAAAAAAATTGATGTAACGGGATATCTAGAAGTTGTTCAATTAAATAGCATTGTAGATTTAAGTCCTTTTAAAATAGAATTTGTTACATTAACACATTCTATACTAGAACCTAATGGACTAAAAATTGAAACACCTGTTGGAAATATATTACACACTGGTGATTGGAAGTGTGATCCAGATCCATTAACTGGAGATAATATGAATTCAAAAAGATTAAAGGAAATTGGTGAAGAAGGTGTTTTGACAATGATATGTGACTCAACAAACGTATTTAGTGCAGGAAGAGCAGGATCTGAGCTCGATGTAAGAAAAAATATGCTAAAGATAATGGAAAGATTAAAGAAAAGGATAATTATTACTTCTTTCGCTTCAAATGTAGCTAGAATGGAGTCAGCCTTTTATTGTGCTGAAAAAACAGGTAGGCAAATTGCTTTGGTGGGCCGTTCAATGCATAGAATTTATAAAGCTGCTAGGAAATGTGGTTACTTGCAAAATGTTATTGAACCACTTGATGCAAGAGATGCAAAAAATATTTCAAGAGAAAAAATTGTTTACTTATGTACTGGTAGCCAAGGAGAACCAATGGGTGCAATGAACCGTATTTCAAATTATACACATCCAGATGTATTTGTTGAGAGAGGGGACGCAGTTATATTTTCTTCAAAAATTATTCCAGGTAATGAAAAAAAATTATACAAACTTCACAATCAATTAGTTAGAGAAGGTATAGAAGTAATTTCTGAAGATAGTGAATTTATTCATGTATCAGGACATCCAAATAGAGAAGATTTAAAGGATATGTATGACTGGATAAAACCAAGATCAGTCATACCTGTTCATGGTGAACATAGACATATGATTGAACACATAAATTTTGCTAAAGAAATGCAAGTCCCATATCCTGTTAGGGTAGAAAATGGTGATATAGTTAGAATTTATCCAGGTGATAAACCTGAAGTATATGATAAAGCTCCAAGTGGAAGACTTTACGTAGATGGCTCTATAAGTGTTGAAGAAGATGCTCAATCTATCAAAGAGAGAAAAAATTTATCTACCAACGGATTAATAGAAGCAACATTAGTAATCACTCCAAATGGTAATATTCATAACAAACCTTTATTAACTTTTAGAGGTTTACCTATATACGAAAAAGATGAATTTACATTTAATCTTGAAGAGGAAATTGAAAAAACAGCAAAAACTTTTTCTTTAAATAATAAAAAGCAAGAATCAAATTTAATTGATGCTCTTAAAATAACTTGTAGAAAGTACACAAAAGAAAAATTAGGAAAAAGACCTTACACAAATATAAATTTAGTGAGGATTTAATTGAGTATTACAGGCTCAATAGTTGTATATGTGTGCTTGTGGTGGATAGTTTTTTTTGCCATTCTACCTATAGATGTTAATCGTGAAAAAAAGGAAAATATAGAGGGAGTTGACCCTGGGGCCCCAGAAAATCCAAAAATAATTAAAAAAATAATTTATTGTACTTTAATTACGTCTGGTATTTTTATAGTTATATATCTATTAGTAATTAATGAAATTTTAAATTTACGTAACTTTTTAAATTAATGTTTTTTTCAAAATCATTTATTCCGATACTAAAAAATAATCCATCTGAGGCTAAAATTAAATCACACCAGTTAATGTTAAGAGTTGGCATGATTAAACAGTCCTCTGCTGGAATTTATTCTTGGCTACCGCTTGGATTTAAAGTCATGAAAAAAATAGAACAAATAGTTAGAGAAGAACAAGACCGTGTTGGTGTTCAAGAAATATTAATGCCCACAATCCAATCATCCGAAATTTGGAAGGAAAGTGGACGATATGAAGATTATGGTGAAGAAATGTTAAGAATTAAGGATCGTCAAAATAGAGAAATGTTATATGGTCCAACTAACGAAGAACTTGTGACAGAAATTTTTAGATCTTCCTTTAAATCATATAAATCTTTACCTCAATTATTATACCATATCCAATGGAAATTTAGAGATGAGTTAAGACCAAGATTTGGAATTATGAGATGTAGAGAATTTTATATGAAGGATGCCTACTCTTTTGATTTAACAGATGATGATGCAATATTTTCGTACAATAAATTTTTTCTTTCATATTTAAAAACTTTTAAGAGACTAAATTTATCCGCAATTCCCATGGCTGCTGATACTGGACCTATAGGAGGAAATTTATCACATGAATTTATTATTCTTGCTGATACTGGAGAAAGTAAAATTTATACAGATAAAAGAATTTTTGATGTAGATAGTTCGAAAACAATTCTTGATAAAGTCTCTTTAAGTTTATTGAGAAAACAATATGAAAAATTTTATTCTGTAACAGACGAAAAATTTAATAAAGATGAATTTGAAAAATCTGTCCCACAAGAATTTAGAATAAACACTAAAGGTATTGAAGTTGGTCACATATTTTATTTTGGAGATAAATATTCAAAACCGATGAATGCAGCTGTTGATTTTAATGGAAAAAAAGAATTTGTTAAAATGGGATCATATGGAATAGGAGTTTCTAGACTTGTTGGTGCCATAATTGAGGCAAAATATAACGATAAAGACGGTATTATGAAATGGCCTATGTCAGTAACACCTTATGATTGTGCGATTATTCCAATGATAAATAAAAATGATAAATCTAATTTAGAAAAATCTATTAAAGTACATGAATTTCTAAAATCAAAAAATATAGAAACGATCATAGATGATACAGACGAAAATATCTCAGCTAAAATAAAAAAATTTAATTTAATCGGACTTCCATATCAATTGATAATCGGAAGCAAATCTGAAGGAAATTTATATGAGTTTAAAGAAGTTGATGGAGAAACCCAAAAGTTAAAAGTTGAAGATATAGCTTCACAAATAATAAAAGCTAAGCAAAATTGATTTCACAACTAGAAAAAGAGATTATATTTAGATTTTTAAAAGCTAGAAAAAAAGATGGCTTTTTAAATGTAATCTCTATCTTTTCTTTTATTGGTATTGGTTTGGGAGTAGCTGTATTAATAATTGTTATGTCAGTGATGAATGGTTTTAGAACAGAGTTAATAAATAAAATTGTAGGTTTTAATGCTCATGCTGTTGTAAAACCTTATGACAAGCCCTTAGTATTTATGAGCGATAAAGACTTTGCAAAAGTTATTTTTTCAAATGATGGAGAAGCAGTAATTCTTTCAAAACAAAATACAAAAGGCATCCTTTTAAAAGGATATTTAAAAAATGATTTTAAGACACTAGAAATAACAAATAATCAAAAATATTTTGGATCAACAGATTTAAAAAATAATTCAATTTCAATTGGAAAAGATTTAAGCTTTTTACTTAATATAGATATTGGTGATCAAATAACAATAATGTCACCATCTGGTGTTCAAACAATTGTTGGGTCTTTTCCAAGACAAGATAAATTTGAAGTAATTTCAATATTTGATAGTGGGATTGGCGAATTTAATGAGAATATAGCATATATAAATCTTAAGACATTAGAAGATTTTTTTGATAAAAATAAAAACAAAAGATTTACTGAGTTCTATTTTAAAGATCCAAAAAATATTGAATATCATAAAAAAATTTTATTAGATTTATTTCCTGATGCATATGTTTACACATGGGCAGATTTAAATGAGTCATTATTTTCAGCTTTAAAAGTTGAACGAAATGTAATGTTTATAATCTTATCTTTAATAATAATTGTAGCTGCATTTAATATTATCTCTGGATTGACTATATTAGTTAAAAACAAAACGAGAGATATAGGAATTTTAAAATCCATTGGAGTAACAAATACATCTATTAAAAAAATTTTCTTTTTTGTCGGATTTATTATTGGTACTACAGCAACTTTATTTGGTATTTTATTAGGGACTTTATTTTCATACTATATAGAAGATATTAGGAAATTTATTTCTAATACGTTTGAAATTACATTATTTCCAGAGGAAATTTACTTTTTAAGTAGTCTTCCATCAGAAATAAACATGAATTCAATTATCTTAATTGCATTATGTTCAATAATAACAACTTCTATAGTATCAATTTATCCAGCTTCTAGAGCGGCAAAATTAGATACAATACAAACTTTAAAATATGAATAATTTTTTAAAATTAAATAATTTATCAAAGAAATATGAAAAAAATAAATCTCTTAAAGTTTTAAACAATATAAATTTTAAATTTGAGGCAGGAAAGGTATATTCAATTATAGGACCTTCAGGATCTGGTAAATCAACATTATTAAATTTATTGTCATTTATTGACATCCCTTCGTCAGGTTTTATTGAGTTTAACAAAAAGAAAATTGATACAAATAGTTCAATTGAGAATGATCATGTGAGATCAAAAAATATTGGTATAATTTATCAAGACAAAAATTTATTGCCTGATTTTACAGCACTCGAAAATGTAATACTGCCAAATTTATTAATTTCTAATAATAAATTAAAATCAATAGAATTAGCGAAAAAATTGATTAAAAAATTTGATTTAACCTCAAGATTAAATCATTATCCATCCGAACTCTCAGGTGGTGAAAATCAAAGAATAGCTATTGCTAGAGCACTAATTAATGAACCAAACATTATTTTAGCTGATGAACCTACTGGAAGTTTAGATTTTGATAATGCTAAACAAATATTTAAAATTTTATTCAATCTAAAAGCAAAAAATAGAATTATAATCTTTGCAACCCACAATAGATATTTTGCAAATATGGCAGATTGTAAAATTAAAATGAATGGTGGTAAAATGAATATCACCAATGAGAGAATCACTTAACAAAACATTTAATCATTTTAAAATACATACACAATATTCAATTTGTGAAGGTGCAGTAAAAATTGATCATTTAAAAGAATTCTGTAAAAAAAATAAAGTTAAGTCATTAGGTTTATCAGATACTTTTAATTTATCAGGTGCACTAGAATTTTCTGAAAGTTTATCGTCAGTAGGAACACAGCCAATAATAGGAACGCAAATGTTGTTTAAGTACAAAAATTTTATTGGATTAATTCCTCTTATAGCTAAAAATTCTGAAGGTTATAAAAATATTATTAATCTTTCATCAAATTCTTATTTAAGTAGTTCGGAAAATACAGATCCACATTGTAATTTTGAAGACTTACTTGATAACTCAAAAGGTATAATTGTTTTAACTGGTTCAATTAAGTGTATGTTTGGACGACTTTTCAATAAAGGTCTATTTGATGAGATTGAGGAAATATTAGAAAAACTAAAAAAAAAATTTGAAGACAACATTTATATAGAAATTCAAAGACATAATGATGTAAATGAAAAAGATTTTGAAAATTTTAATCTTAAAATTTCAGAAAAATTAGACTTACCGATCATTGCTTCTAATGAAATTTACTATTTAGATAGAAATATGTTTGAAGCACACGATGCATTAATTTGTATAGGAGAAAAAACTTATGTTAACGACACAAGTAGAATAAAATTAACAAATCAACATTATTTTAAATCTTCAGAAGAAATGATCGAACTTTTTAAAGATTTACCCGAAGCGTTAGAAAATAATTTCAATTTACCCTTA
This sequence comes from uncultured Pelagibacteraceae bacterium, assembly GCA_902595635.1. GTDB lineage: Bacteria > Pseudomonadota > Alphaproteobacteria > Pelagibacterales > Pelagibacteraceae > Pelagibacter. Next base: position 111,693 of record CACJQT010000002.1, read on the forward strand.
AGATGTTCTTTTAAACCCAATCCGTCAAAGCCTATATTGCCCAATATTTCATCATCAGAAAAAGATCCTAATGAAATTTTAAAAAAGATATCTAATGAAGGTTTGAAAGAGAGGTTTAAATCGGTGATTGAACCTGATGTAAAAAATATAGATAAAAATGAAATTTTTTTAAAATATAAAAATAGATTAGAGCATGAAATAAATATTATTGTTGAAATGAATTATTCTGGTTATTTTTTAATTGTATCAGATTATATTAAATGGGCTAAACAAAATAAAATACCCGTAGGACCAGGAAGAGGTTCGGGAGCTGGTTCTCTCGTTGCTTGGTGTCTATCAATAACAGATATCGATCCAATTAAATTCAATCTTATTTTTGAAAGATTTCTTAATCCAGATAGAGTATCAATGCCTGATTTTGACATAGATTTTTGTGAAGAAAAAAGAGACTTGGTTTTTGAATATTTAAAAACAAAATATAAAGATAGCGTAGCACATATAATTACATTTGGTAAACTTAAGGCAAGAATGGTAATTAGAGATGTAGGTAGAGTTCTTGGTTTACCATATAGTTTTATTGATAGTATTTGTAAAATGATTCCTTTTGATCCATCTAGACCTATGTCTCTACAAGAATGTATTAATCTTGAACCAAGATTACAAAAATTAATCAAAGAGGATAGAAGAGTAGATCGTTTAATTAATTTATCCCTTAAATTAGAGGGTTTAAATCGTAACGTTGCTACACATGCCGCAGGTGTCGTAATTGCAGATAAAAAATTAACTGAAACAGTTCCATTGTATAAAGACAATACTGCTGACTTACTATTGCCATCAACCCAATTTGACATGTATTCTGCAGAAAATGCAGGGCTAATAAAATTTGATTTCTTGGGTTTAAAAACACTAACAGTAATTGATAAAGCCCAGAAATTGATAAATAAAACTAATCCAGAATTTAAAATTGAGAAGATTAATTATGAAGATCAGAAAGTATATGAATTATTATCAAGTGGTAAAACTGTAGGTTTATTTCAATTAGAGAGCTCTGGAATGAAAGATGCTCTAGTGAACATGAAACCTAATAGATTAGAGGATATTATTGCATTAGTAGCTTTATACAGGCCAGGACCAATGAGCAACATCCCTATATATAATGAATGTAAGCACGGAAAAAGAGAGCCAGATTATCTTCATCCAAAGTTAGAACAAATATTAAAACCAACTTATGGAGTAATAATTTATCAAGAACAGGTTATGCAGATAGCCCAGGAACTCTCTGGATTTACAGCAGGAGAAGCTGATATTTTGAGAAGAGCAATGGGTAAAAAAAAAAGAAATGAGCTGGAAAAACAAAAGCAAAGATTTGTAGATGGTGCTTTTTCAAATGGGATTAATAAAGATATAGCTGCAGGTATATTTTTAAAGATCGAGCCATTTGCAGAATATGGATTTAACAAAAGTCACGCAGCAGCATACGCAGTTATAGCTTATCAAACTGCTTTTCTTAAAACGTATTTTCCAAATGAATTTTTCATAGCCTCAATGTCAATGGAATTGTCAAATCAAAAGAAATTAAGTGAATTTTATGAAGAATTAAAAAGATTAAATATATCTATAATAAGACCAGACATAAATAAATCTTTTGCCGATTTCTCTTCTGATGGACAAAGCTTTATTTATGCATTAGGTGCTGTAAAAAATGTTGGTTATGAAGCAATCTCTAATGTTATAAACGAGAGAGAAATTAACGGAAATTATAAAAATTTATCAGATTTTATAAAGAGAGTTAATCCTAAAGATATTAATAAGTTGCAATTAGAAGGTTTAGTACAAGCAGGAGCCTTTGATAATTTGCATAATAATAGGCAAGCATTATTTAATTCGATACCGACAATTATTTTGAAATCTAAAAATATACATGAGAATAAAAGTGTTAATCAAATAGATTTATTTGTAGAACAAGAGGATGAACAATCAAATTTTATAGAAAATATATCTGATTGGAATATAGATATAAAATTAGCAAAAGAATTTGAAGCTTTAGGTTTTTATATTTCAGACCATCCTTTAAATCAATATAAATCTATTTTTAATCAATATAACATTATTAATTATGAGGATTTTGAGTCAAATAATGATATATTAAGTTCTAACATTGCTTGCACAATTCTTAAAGTTCAAGAAAAAAAAACACAAAAAGGAACATCTTATGGGATTATCAAATTTTCAGATTTATCTAATGTTTTTGAATTATTTATATTTTCTGATGTATTTGAAATTAACAGAGAAATTTTGGTTGAGGGAAATTCTTTGATGTTAACACTAATTAAAAACTACACAAATAATGACAAAACTCAAAAAAGGATAAATGTTAAAAAAATTATTTCTTTGCAGGATGTGGCCAATAAACCCTTAAAAAATATTACTTTAAATTTTGATAACATAAATGATATTAACAAATTGACGAAACTTGAAAAAAAAATTGATGGAACAGATATTAAGGTTCTTATGAAAATTAAGAATGACATATTGACTTTCAAGCTAAAAGATAAGAGATTTATTAATAATAAGTTACTAAATTCATTAAATTTAGTAAAAAATTTAATAAATGACTAAAAAAAAGGTTGTCTTTTATAAAATAATTAGTATCAATTTCCAAAATTAATACGCACACAATTAGTGGTTTATTACCTCCGGTCCCTAAGGGCAATAATTGTGGTGGCATAACCGGGAAAAACAAATGAAAATACCTAAAATAACTATAGAACAATTATTAGAAGCTGGTGTTCATCTTGGACATAAGACATTAAGATGGAATCCTAAAATGAAGCAATACATATTTGGAAAAAGAGACTCTATACACATCATTGATCTAACACAAACACTTGAGCTTACAAATACCGCTTTAGAAAAAGTCCATAATACAATTACATCTGGTGGTAAAATTTTATTTATATCTACAAAAAAACAAGCTTCTGAAGCAGTTGCTCAATTAGCAAAAGACACAGACCAATATTTTGTAAATTATAGATGGCTTGGTGGAATGTTAACTAATTGGGGAACTATCTCAAATTCAATTAAAAAATTAAATAAAATTAATTCAGATCTATCTTCAGAAAATCGAGGCTTTACAAAGAAAGAATTACTTAAAATGAGTTCACAGAGAGATAAGTTGCAAAGATCCCTTGGCGGGATTATGGATATGAAAAAGTTACCAGATTTAGTTTTCATTATTGATACTAACTATGAATCATTGGCTATTAAAGAGTCAATTAAACTTGGAATACCAATTATAGCTATACTTGATACGAATTCTAATCCTGAAGGTATAAATTATCCAATACCTGGAAATGATGATGCAAGAAGATCTATTGATCTTTATTGTAGTCTTATGAAAGAAACTATCATGGATGCAAAAAATAATATCAAAGGTAAAGAAGAAGATGTAAAAATTGAAGAAAAAATGAAAGAAAATATTCAAACAGATAACATCAAAAAAAATCACCAAAAAAAATTAAATTAGTTAATAAAATATTAAATGAGTGATATTGAAAAAATTAAACAACTTAGACATTCTACAGGTGCTGGTTTCAAAGATTGTAATATTGCTTTAAAAGAATCTAGTGGAGATTTAGATAAAGCAGCTGAAATTTTAAGAATTAAAGGAATAGCGAAAGCATCAAAAAAGATGACAAGAGATGCAAAAGAGGGTGTAATTATAATTAGTGGTGACTTAAATCAAACATCAATTATTGAAATAAATTGCGAAACAGATTTTGTTGCAAAAAACAATGATTTTTTAAATTTTGCTAAGGAGATAAGTGAAATTAACAATCAATGCGAGTCGAACATAGATAAATTAAATAAATCAAAAATGAAAAATAATATAGTTGTTGAAGATAATTTAGTTTCTTTAATTTCTAAGATAGGTGAAAAAATTACTATTGGTAAAGCAAAAACTATAAAAAACTCTAATTCTTGTAATTTTACATATCAACATTCAACTATAATAGATAATGTTTCAAAATTAGGTGTTGTTGTATCAATAGAGACATCAGAAAAAAATGAGAAGCTAGAAACTTTTGGTAAGCAATTGTCAATGCATATAGCCGCTTCTAATCCTATCGCTTTACACTCAGCAGATATCAATGATGAAATTATTAATAAAGAAACAAAAATTATTTCTGAGGAATTAAAAAATTCAGGTAAATCAGATGAAATTATTAAAAAAATAAGTTTAGGAAAAATTAATAAGTTTAAAGAAGAAAACAGCTTAATGACACAAGATTGGGTAATGGAACCTAAAAAAAAAGTTAAAGATGTAATAAAAGAATTAAGTATACCAAATTTAAAGATTAAAGAATTTACTAGATTGAAAATTGGTGAATAATGTTTAATGAAAGTTCATACAAAATCAAAATGTCAAAAACAATTGATATTTTTTCAAATGATTTGAATTCATTAAGAACAGGAAGAGCAAATGCAAGTATGTTAGATTTAGTAAGAGTTGACGTATACGGTCAAAAAATGCCAATTAATCAGCTTGGAACGATTACAACACCTGAGCCTAGAACAATAAATATACAAGTTTGGGATTTAAATAATGTATCTTTGATTGATTCAGCTTTAAAAAAATCTGAGTTAGGATTAAATCCACAAATTGATGGTCAATTAGTAAGATTACCAATACCAGATCTAAGTGAAGAGAGAAGATTGGAGATGAAGAAAATTATAAAATCAATGGGAGAAAAATGCAAAGTATCAATAAGAAATATTAGAAGAGAAGCAAATGATGAATTGAAAAAACTTTTAAAATCAAAAGAAATCTCAGAAGATGATGAAAAAAAACACGAAAAGATAATTCAAGATCATACAGATAGCAATGTGAAGATAATTGACGAAAAGGTCATGTCAAAAGAAAAAGAAATAATGACCATATGAACCCACCAAAGCATGTGGCCATAATTATGGATGGTAATGGTAGATGGGGAATAAAAAAAAAAAATTCAAGAAATTATGGTCATAAAAAAGGTCTGGAAACAGTAGAAAAAATCATCAACGAAGCTATAAAAAATAAAATAAAATATTTAACATTATTTGTTTTTTCTACAGAAAATTGGAAAAGACCGAATAGTGAAATTAAATACCTTTTTAATTTATTAAGCAATTATATTGAAAGTGAAATTAATAACTTAATAAAAAAAAATATAAGAATTAAGATTATTGGAAATATCTCGATATTTCCTAAATTACTAAAATCTAAGCTTAAGAAAGTAGAAAAAAAAACTAAGTCATTAGATAAAATCCAAATTAATATGGCTTTAAATTATGGTTCTAGAGAGGAAATTACAAATTCTTTTAAAAAAATAAAAAAAAAAAATATTCTGATAACAAAAAGAAATATAGAACAAAATTTATATACATCTGGAATTCCAGATCCTGAAATTTTAATAAGAACAGGAAACACCTATAGAATTAGTAACTTTATGGTATGGCAATCAATATACAGCGAAATATTTTTTGTTAAAAAAATGTGGCCTGAATTTACTAAAAATGATTTTAACAATATACTTAAAGAATTTGATAGTATTAAAAGAAAATTTGGTGGCTTAGATGAGTGAGTTAATTAAAAGAATAATTACATCGTTTTTATTATTAATTATCTTTTTTTTTTCCATTAATAATAAATTAATTCTCTCAATTATATTATTTTTTTTATTAATCCAAATATATTTTGAACTACAATTTTTATTAAAAAAAATTATAAAAAAAAAACATCAAATAATTCAATATTTGATTTTATTATTTATTTTATTTTATTTAGTAGCTATTTTTTTATTTATTTGGTTTAATTTTATCCAAGAAAATAACTTAGCAATAAATAAAATATTATTTATAATATCAATTTGTATAGCTTCTGATATAGGTGGATACATTTTTGGAAAAATTATAAAAGGTAAAAAATTAACAAGTATAAGTCCAAATAAAACCATTTCTGGAATGATTGGATCTTATATATTATCTATCTTTTTTAGCAGTTTATTATTTAATACTCTATTTGATTTAAAATATTTAATAATTTTATCAATATTAATTTCTACTATTTCACAAGCAGGTGATATATTTATTTCATTTATAAAAAGAAAAGCCAAAGTAAAAGATACTGGGAAATTATTACCTGGTCACGGTGGGTTGCTAGATAGATTTGATGGATTAATTTTTGCTGCTCCATTAGGTTTATTACTATTAAAATTTGTATGAAAAAAGAAATAATAGTACTTGGATCAACAGGCTCTGTAGGCTCTTCAGTTTTAAATGTAATAAATAAAAACAAAAATTTTAAAATTAAACTGTTAACAACAAAAAAAAATGTTAATAAAATATTGAATCAAGCAATATGTCATAATGTAAAAGATGTCATTATTGAGGATAAGATTAAATTTTTAAGATATAAGAGTGTTTTTTTAAAAAAAAAAATCAAATTACATTTAGGTATCATAAATATTAAAAAAATTTTAAAAAATAAAGTAACGTATTGTGTAAATTCAATTTCAGGTTTAGATGGACTTGAACCTACATTAAATACAATTCCTTTTACAAAAAATTTATTAATGGCAAATAAAGAGTCTATTATTTGCGGTTGGCATCTTATTAAAAGAAATTTAGAAAAACATAAAACAAGACTAATACCACTTGACTCGGAGCATTTTTCTATATTTGAGCTAATTAAAAATGATGAAAAATATCTCATTGAGAAGATAATTTTAACAGCTTCCGGCGGCCCATTTTTAAACATCTCAAAGAAAAAATTATCAAATATCAAACCAAAGGATGCCTTGAAACATCCTAATTGGAAAATGGGAAAGAAAATAACTATAGACTCTTCAAATATGATGAATAAGATTTTTGAATATATTGAAGCTAAAAAAATATTTAATTTAAAAAACGATCAGATATCAATATTAATACATCCAAAATCATTTGTTCATGCAATTGTTTTCTTTAAAGGTAATTTAATAAAATTTTTGGCTCATGAAACCAGTATGACAATACCTATAGCTAATGCTTTAGGTATTAAAAATAAAATTGATACAAAACTCATGAATCAAAATTATAAAAATTTAAATAAAATAAATTTCTTAAAGCCAAAGATAAAGCATTTTCCATTATTGTCTATTATCAATCTTATACCAAATCGAACATCTTTTTTTGAGACTATTCTAATCACATTAAATGATTTATTAGTTGAAAAATTTCTAAAAAATAAAATCAAATACATTTCTATAGAAAAAATTTTATTAAAATTACTGAAAAAACCTTATTTTATTAGATTTTATAAATTAAAACCCAGAAATATTTATGATATAAAAAAAATGGTAATAATAACTGAACTTTATCTAGAAAAAAATTTGAATATTTATGAGAAGTAATTTTTTAATTTTTAATAAATTTTTTATTATTATTTTATTTTTTTTTACAAATTCATTCGCTGATAAAATTGATAAAATTTTTATTAGCGGCAATGAGAGAGTATCAGACGAAACTGTTATAATATTTTCGAAATTAAATGAAGGTGATGAGTTAAATAATAATAATCTCAATAATGCATTAAAAGAATTATACTCAACTGATTATTTCAAGAATATAAAAATATCATCTCAAAATGGCTCTGTTTTTATAAAAGTTATTGAAAACCCAATTATTCAATCAATTGAAATTATGGGTATCAAAAAAAAAAGTATTAATGAAAATCTTACAAAGATAACTTCTAAAGTTGAAAAATATCCTTTTGTCGAAAGTAAAATAAATGATCAATTAATACTTTTAAAAAATATTTTAAAATCATACGGATATTATTTTGTAAAAGTAGAAACATCTATAACTAGAAATGATAATAATACTATTAGTATTGTTTATGATTTTAATTTAGGTGATATAGCAAAAATTAAGAAAATTAACTTCATTGGTGAAAAGGTTTTTAGAGATAATACTTTAAGAAATGTAATATTATCTGAAGAAGATAAATTTTGGAAGTTTTTAACAAATAATAAATTCTTAAATAATAGTAGAATAAATCTAGATGTAATTAGATTAGAAAAATTTTACAAAAATAGAGGTTTTTTTGATGCAAAAATAAAGTCTACAACTGCTGTAATAAATGATAAAAGTCAATTCGAACTCATATTTAATATAAACTCAGGTAAAAAGTTTTTATTTAATAATACAATATTCAATGACAACGAAAATCTCCCATTAGAGACTATAAAAAATTTTGAAAAAAAATTTGATAATCTTAAAGGTAAAAAATATTCAAAAAAAAAAGTAGATAATTTAATTGAAGAATTGAATAACTTCACTTTATTAAATGATTTTATATTCATAAATGCCAGTTATCAAGAAATCGTTAAAGAAAAAAATAAAATTGACTTAATAATTAGCTTTGATGATATTGAAAAACAATATGTTCAAAGAATAAATGTGTTTGGTAATTTTATAACAGACGAAAAAGTCATTAGAAATGCGTTAATTGTAGATGAAGGAGATCCATATAATGAAATATTGTTTAAAAAATCAATAGAAAATATAAAATCAAAAAATATTTTTAAATCTGTTGAATATGATGTTGAAGATAATCAAAATAAAAATAAAGTTATAAATTTAAAAGTTGAAGAAAAAGCAACAGGTGAGATTTTTGCTGGTGCAGGAACTGGAACTACTGGTACTTCAATTTCAGGTGGTATCAAAGAAAATAACTATCTTGGATTGGGAATAAAATTAGACACTAACCTTAATATAACCGATGACACAGTAAAAGGTAAATTTTCTGTAATAAATCCTAACTATAATAACTCCGATAAATCTTTAAAAACTTCGATTGAGAGTTCCACAACTGATTTCATGACTGCTAGTGGTTATGAAACTAATAGAACTGGATTTAGTATTGGTTCAGAATTTGAACAAAAAAATGATCTTTTCGTTAATTTAGAATTATCCACTTTTTATGAAGATTTAGAAACTTCTTCAAATGCAAATAATATTGTCAAAAAGCAAGAAGGGAACTATTTTGAAAATTTACTATCATATACTATTACGTATAATAAATTAGATCAAAACTTTCAGCCTTCAGATGGTTTTATAAATAGATTCTCACAAACCTTACCAATTTATTCAGATGATTTATCAATAGAAAATTCATTTACATCTTCAGCTTATCACTCAATTAGTGATAATTTAATTTTATCAGCTAAACTTTATATCAAAACCATCAACTCTTTAGATGAAAATGTTAGAGTTTCAAAGAGAGTATTTATACCAGGGAGACTTTTACGTGGTTTTGAAAGTGGAAAAATTGGACCTAAAGATGGCAATCAATACATTGGTGGAAATTATGCAACAGCACTTAACTTAAATTCAACTTTACCAAATATCCTTTATGAAAATGAAAATATTGATTTTAATTTTTTTGTTGATTTAGCTAATGTTTGGGAGGTTGATTATAATAGTTCGTTAGACTCAAATAAAGTTAGATCTTCAGCAGGTGTCGCAGTTAATTGGTTTAGTGGAATTGGTCCATTAACTTTTTCTTATGCAGTGCCTCTAAGTGAAGCTGATACCGATATTACAGAAAAATTTAGATTTCAAATTGGAACCTCATTTTAATGAAAAAATTTTTATTTTCATTTTGCATTTTATTTTTTTTTAATATTACAACAGTGTATTCAAATATAGTTTATTTAGATGTGCAGTTTATAATTGATAACTCAGATATTGGCAAAAAGTATAAAAAAAAAATTACTGTACTACAAAATAAATTAAAAATAGATTTAGATAATAGACAAAAAAAAATCAAGCAAAGTGATACAGATTTGAATAATCAAAAAAATATTCTCAAGGATGATGAGCTAAAAAAAAAAATTGCTGAATTAAATGAATTAATAAAAAGTTTTCAAATATACAAGGCCGATGTGCAAAAAAAAATTTTAAGTGAAAAAGCTAAATATAGTTCAGAAATCTTGAGAATTATTAATCCATTATTAACGGATTATGTTGATCAAAATAATATTAAATTAGTAATAGAAAAAAAAAATGTATTAGTAGGTATTAAAACTTTGGATATAACAAATACTATATTAGTTATTCTCAATAAACATACAAAAGAAAAAAATTTAATTAATGAAAACTAATCTTTTCTTCAAAAAAAAAAATTATATTCATTTATATGATATTCTAAAAGTAATTGGCTTGAAACCATCACAAAAAAATGAAAAAATAAATGATTTGAGAGATCTTATAAGTGCTAAAAAAAATGATATTTCATTTATCAATAATATGAAATATTTAGAACAACTTAAACATTCTAAAGCAAAATATATTATAACTAATAAAAAATTTTTAAATAACCTAAAAAATTTTAACAATTTAATTCCAGTAGACAATGTATTAAAATCTGTATCAGATATAACTAATCTTTTTTATCCCGATTCACTGGATGACGCTGTTGATTTTAATGTAAAGCCACCAATAATAAAAAAATATCCAAAAATTAAATTTGGAAAGAATGTGCTTATTGGTAAAGATGTCAAAATTGGAAAACAATCAATAATTGGTCATAACACTATTATAGAATCAAATGTTATAATTGGTAGCAATTGTATTATAGGTAATAATGTCCTGATTAAAAATTCTATTATTGGAAAAAATGTCAGAATTTTAGATGGATCAGTTATAGGTAAAAAGGGGTTTGGTTTTTTTCCAAATTATTTATCTAATAATCGTTACCCACATATTGGTATTGTGATGATTGATGATAATGTTGAAATTGGATGCAATAATACTATTGATAGAGGCTCTATTTCAAACACTGAAATTGGAAAAAATACTTATTTAGATAACCAAATCCATGTAGCCCACAATGTAAAAATTGGAAAAAATTGTATCATAACAGGACAGGTCGGTTTTGCCGGCAGTTCTACCATCGGTAACGGTGTCCAAATTGGGGGTCAAGCAGGTATTTCTGGGCATTTAAAAATTGGAAATAATGTAAAAATTGGTGGTGGCAGTGGAGTAGTAAAAAATTTACCAGACAACTCCAAGGTCATGGGATATCCTGCTAAGGACATAAGAAAATTTTTAAAAGAAAATAAATGACAAATAGTTTGAGCAAAAATCAGATTAAAGATCTACTTCCGCATAGAGAACCTATGTTGCTAATTGATGAATTAATAAATATTAAAAAACTTAAATCAGCTACTGCAATAGTGCATGTAAAAAAAAATAGTTTTTTTGTACAAGGTCATTTTCCTGGTGAACCCGTTATGCCTGGTGTATTAATTGTTGAAGCATTTGGCCAAGCCGCAGCAGCTCTTACTGCTGCTGGAATTGATAAAAAAACTTATGAAAATAAATTAGTTTTTTTAATGACTGTTGATAAAGCACGATTTAGAAACCCAGTAATACCTGATTGTAAGTTAGAATTAAATATCGAGGCCGTAAGATCTCATGGAAGAGTATGGAAATATAAAGGCGAAGCCATAGTTGATGGAAAAAAAATGGCTGACGCTCAGTGGGCGGCAACTATTGTTGATAGAAAGAAATAATCAGTAGCAATTCTTGATAAGAATTTAAAAAATAATTTGTTATTAATTAAGCGTGATACATCCTTCATCAATAATAGATCCGAATGCCAAAATTTCTAAAGATGTCGTAATTGGTCCATATTGTATAATCGGCTCAGATGTTGAATTGGGATCAAATACAATATTACATTCCCATGTAAATATTAAAGGTAATACAAAAATTGGAAAAAATAATGAGATTTTCCCTTTTGTTTCAATCGGAACTCCACCGCAAGATTTAAAATATAACGGTGAAAAAAATTCTATAATTATTGGCGATAATAATAAACTTAGAGAATATGTGAATATTAACCCTGGCACATCTCAAGGAGGCACAATTACTAAATTAGGTAATAATAATTTATTGATGGTTTACTGTCATATAGCACATGATTGTAACATTGGAGATAATATAGTTTTAGCAAATAATGTTCAAGTTGGTGGTCATGTCACAATAGAAAATAATGCAATAGTCGGAGGCAGTTGCGCCATACATCAATTTTCAAGAATTGGTAACCTAGCAATGGTAGGTGGAATGACTGGTGTTCTAAGTGATGTAATTCCATATGGTTTATCATTAGGAAATAGAAATTATTTAGTTGGACTTAATCTTATAGGACTTAGAAGAGCAAAAATTTCAAATGAAGATATTAAAATATTACAAAAATTTTATGATATTGTATTTTGTAATCATAACTTTAGATCTAATATCGAAAATTTAAATGTTGAGATAAAAGAAAATAAATATGTCAAAATCATAATTAATTTTATAAATTCAGATAAAAAAAGACCAATATCTCTTCCAGAAAATATTAAATGATAGGATTATTTTTAGGTGAAAAAAAACTACCATTAGAAATTTTAAAAAGTTTAAAAAAAAAGAAAATTAAATACTTCATTATAGATTTATCAAAAAATAATAAATTCAAAAAAGATAAAAATAGTTATTTTATTAATATTGGAAAATTTGGTAAAATTCTAGAATTAATTAAATCAAAAAAATGTAATAAAGTTTTATTTGCAGGTAATATTATTAAACCTAGAATTTCTCAATTAAAATTAGATCTCAAAGGTTTTTACTACATCCCTCGAATTATAAAGGCATCTAAATTAGGGGATGCAGCTATATTAAAAGAATTGATTAAAATTTTATCAGAAAATAAAATAAAAGTTATAAAATTAAACACATTTAATCCAGAATTAACACTGAGTAAAGGATGTTATACAAAATTGAAACCTAGTATGACTGATAAATTAATAATGAAAAAAGGTATTGAAATATTAAATAGATCAAATTCATTTAATCATGTTCAAGCATTGGTAATCAATAATCACAAGATTATTTCTATTGAAAAAAGAAAAGGTACAAAAGATATGTTAAAATCGATTAGAAACAATAATCTAAAGAATAAACTCTTGATAAAGATGCCTAAATCAAAGCAAGACTTACGTGTTGATTTACCAACCTTTGGTCTGGATACACTAAAAGATTGTAAAAAAGCAAATATTAAAGGAATTGTAGTTAAAGCAGATCAAAATATATTTTTAGATAAACACAAAGGACTTCAATTTGCTAATAAAAATAATATTTTTGTAATGGCTAAATGAAAAAGATTTTTATTTTAACGGGCGAACCATCTGGCGATAAATTAGCTGCTGAAGTTATTAAAAAATTAAATAAATCTGACATAAATATTCAATATTTATCTGTTGGAGGTCAACATTTAAATTCTATAGGTATTAAGTCAATATATGATCAAAAGGATGTTACTTACATGGCCTTTACAGACGTATTATTTAATATTTTTAAAATAAAAAGTAAAATAAACGAAACGGTAAAAAAAATTATAGATTTCAGTCCTGATATTTTATTTAGTGTTGATAGCCCTGATTTTACACTTCGTGTTTCAAAAATAATTAAATTAAAAAATCCAGATATCAAAACTATTCATTTTATTGCACCTAAAGTTTGGGCATGGAGAGAGGGTAGGGTAAAAAAAATGAAAACTTTCTTAGATCACATTCTTTTATTATTTGATTTTGAAAAGAAATATTTCGACAGGGAAAAGCTAAAAAATACATTTGTTGGTCACCCCATATTAGATAACACAAATCACGAAAAGATTGAAATTAATGATTTATTAAAAGGAAAAATTATTTCGATTTTTCCTGGCAGTAGATTATCTGAATTGAAATCCCATGTGCCTATACTTATTAAGTTTATTAAAAAAATGAATGAGGAAAAAAAAAATTATAGTTTTATTTTTCATGCTACTGAAGGTTCTAAAGAATATTTATCTCAAATTATTAAAAAAAATAATTTAAAGAATGTTGATCTTATTTCCAATGAAAATATAAAAATTACTACAATTAAAAAATCTATTTTTGCAATTGTTAAATCTGGAACAGTTTCACTTGAAGTTTGTAAATACGGCGTTCCTTCAATAATAATTTATAAAATGAATTTTTTAAATTTCTTTATTGCTAAGTTATTTTTAAAAATAAAATATGCAAATATGATAAATATTATTAATAATAAAGAAATTATCCCTGAACTTTTACAAAAGGAATGTAATGCAGAAGAAATATATAAAACAGTCAATTATTTATTAAAAAAGCCTGAGCTTATAAGCGAACAATTGAAACAAGTTAATAAAACTATTAAGGAATTAAGATCGAACACTTCATCAAGCAATGAAGCTTCCAATGTATTATTATCTTATTTGAGATAATCTTTTAGAAACTTCCTCTTTACCAAGTGCACACAATATATCATATATACCCGGCCCAAACTTTGTACCTGTAAGACATATTCTTAATGGTTGTCCAACTCCTTTAAAATTTGTATTATTATTTTTTATTAGGTCATTAATTATTGGTTCTAGTGTTTCTCTAGTAAAATCTGATAGTTTATTAATATCATCATTAAATAATTTTATAATTTTAATAGCTGTTTCGTCTAAAAGTTTTTTATCTTCTTTTTCTATTTGAACTTTGTCATTTATTAAAAACTTTGAATTCTTGTAAATATCTTCTAACGTTTTTGCTTTATTTTTTAAAAAATGTAACGAATTTTTAATTTTTTTCTGTGCTAAATCATTTATCTTTTCTTGAAAAGTTTCACAATACGTTATTAAAAAATTAAATAGATCATTTTCATCAATATTTTTTATATAGTGTTCGTTCATTGAATAAATTCGGCTAATATCTAATTTTGAGGGTGATTTCCCAATTCCTTCTAAGTTGAAGTATTTGATACTTTCGTCTAAATCAAAAATTTCCTTATCTTTGTATGACCATCCTAATCTCAGAAGATAGTTTCTAAGAGCATTAGGCATTATTCCTATTTTTGAATAATCATCTAATGTTGATGCATTATCTCTTTTTGATAGTTTTTTTCCTTCAATAGTATGAATGAGTGGTATGTGAGCAAAAGATGGCACTTTCCAATTCATAGCATCATAAATTTGTATTTGTTTGAATGTATTTATTTTATGATCATCGCCTCTAATTATATGTGTCATACCCATTAAATGATCATCTACTGATGCTGATAAATTATATGTAGGTGATCCATCTGCTCTTAATATAACAAAATCTTCTATAGTATTATTTTCAATTTCTATATTTCCCTGGACCAAATCTTTTAAGATAGATTTTCCATCAACTTTACTTTTAAATCTGATTACAGGTTCAATTTCTTTTGGAGCATCAGTTTCACTCTTATCTCTCCACTTTCGATTATAGATATATGGTATTCTTTTTTGTTTTGCCCTTTTTTTTTGTTCTTCAATTTCTTCACTTGAACAATAACACTTATAAGCTAAACCTTTTTTTAACAATTCATTAGCTACATTTATATGATTATCTATTTTATCTGATTGAATATATTCACTATCTTCGTAATTTATACCTATCCATTTTAATGAATTAATTATTTGATTTTTGAATTCGTCTTTAGACCTTTCTTTATCTGTATCCTCTATTCTTAGATAAAATTTTCCACCTTTATTTTTTGAATAAAGCCAATTGAATAATGCTGTTCTCACTCCCCCAATGTGTAAAGGTCCTGTTGGTGACGGAGCAAATCTAGTTGCTACAGTTTTCATCAGATTTATTTAGACTATTTTAGGAAAAGTTTCTATATAAAGATACTAGGATTCCTTGAACTTTTACTCTATCAGGACCAAATATTTTAGTTTCGTAATTTCTATTAGCGCTTTCCAAGGCTACAGTCTTACCTTTTCTTCTTATTCTTTTTAGCATTGCTTCATGATCGTCAATTAATGCAACTACTATTTTTCCATTTTCAGCCGTATCAGCTTTTTTCACAATTACTGTATCACCATCATTTATTCCAGCCTCGATCATTGAATCTCCTTGCACTTTTAGTCCAAAAAATTCTCCATTTTTCTCTATATTGGAAGGCAAAGGTATTCTAGAAACTTCGTTTTGAATTGCTTCAACAGGTGTACCAGCAGCAATTTTACCTAACACAGGTATTTCATTTTCATCTGAATTATTTCGATTTGAACTTTCATCAAGTCCACCTTTAATTACACTTGGTGAAAAATTGTTATATATGTCATTTGCTGAAGCTGTTTCAGGTAACTTAATGACTTCTAAAGCTCTTGCTTTATGAGCCAATCTTTTAATAAAGCCCCTTTCCTCTAAAGCACTAATTAATCTATGAATTCCAGATTTAGACTTTAGATTTAAAGATTCCTTCATTTCCTCATAAGAGGGAGATACACCACTAGATCTCAACTTCTTGTTGATAAATAAAAGCAGGTTTTTTTGTTTTTTAGTTAACATAGAACAAATTGTGTACATTAATGTTCTATAAAAGTTCTATCAATTAGACAAGAGTTAAAACCCCAATAAATTCAACACTTTTTTTATAAAATAGAAAAAATATTATTATTTTCTAAATTTTTTAAAATTGATTCACCTATGAGAAATGTTTTTATTTTAGTTTCAGAGGCTATTTTCAAAACTTCTTCTTTGTTTTTTATTCCGCTCTCTGAAATTAATGGTCCTTCATGATTAACTAAAATATTATGAATATCATAAGTTGTATTTATATCTGTTTTTAATGTTTTTAAATTCCTATTGTTTATCCCTATTAGTGCATCTTTGTACTTTAGAGATTTTTTGGCCTCTTCAGTAGTGTGAACTTCAACAATTACAGACATTTTAAGTTTCTCAGCTTCTTCATACAACTCATCTGCAGTTTTTTCATCAACACCAGCTAAAATTATTAAAATAGCATCAGCACCATAACTCCTGGAAAGATGCACTTGAAATTTATCAACAAAAAAATCTTTACATAAAATAGGTAAATTTATTTTTTGTTTAATTTTACTAATATGAATTAAATTTCCCATGAAAAAATCCTCCTCAGTTAAAACTGATAAGCAAGTTGTATTATTTTTTAAATATATATTTGCAATTTCAACAGGGTTATAATTTTCAATAATTATACCAGCTGAAGGACTCGCTTTTTTAATCTCTGCAATAATAGAGATTTTATCGTGATTTATATTATTCAGTATTTTTTCTTTAAAATTTATATAATTTTTTATATTTGTAATTTTGTCATTTAGAGAATTTATTGAAATATCTTTTTTTAAAATTTGAATTTTATTTCTCTTTCTATTAATTATTTTTTCTAATATATTCTCAGACATTTCTCAATTTTTCTAAATGTGAATATGTTTTTCCTGATAGCAAATGATCTCTTGCTTTTTCATAGGCATATTTAAAATTATCTTCTCTTTCGGATACTATTAAGCCAGCTGCAGCATTCAATGATACTGCTTTAGAAAAGTCATCATCATTACCTTTAAATATATCTATAATTTTTTGTGAATTAAATTTTGCGTCATTTCCAACTATTTTACTGAAACCTTCAGCATTTACTTTCAATTCTTTAGGATCAATAATCATCTCGTTAATTTCCCCATTTTTTAATTGTTTAACAGTCGTTTTATCATACGGTGATATTTCATCTAAACCATCATTGCTATTAACGATCCAGGCAAATTTTATATTTAAGTCTTTCAAGGCACCAGCAAATATATCTAAAAGTTTTTTATCAAAAACTCCTACAACTTGTTTTTCAACATTTGCTGGACTACTCAAAGGACCAATCATATTAAAAATTGTTCTCTTCCCAATTTTTTTTCTGGTTGGGCCAACATATTTCATTGCGCTATGATAATTTGGAGCAAACATAAATCCAAAATTGTTTTTTTTAATTTGATTTTCAATATCTTTTGGCTCCAAGTTAATATTTATATTTAATGCTTCCAATACATCTGCAGATCCGCATTTTGATGAAACTGCTTTATTACCGTGTTTTGCCACCTTAATGCCCATACTTGAAAGTAATAATGCGGAACCAGTAGATATGTTTAGTGTATCCTTGCCATCACCACCTGTTCCACAGGTATCTATGCAGTTATCCACATTAACTTTTTTAGCTTTATCTCTAAGTACTGAGACACCACCTGCTATTTCTGTTGAAACTTCACCCTTTTTAGAGAGCAGCGTTAAAAAATTATAAATTTCATTATCATTAGCTTTTCCATTCATCAAAATTTCAAAAGCACCAATACTTTCCTGTAAAGTTAAATTTTCACTTAATTCAAGTTTTTTTAAAAATTTTTCCATTTATTTAATAAAATTATTTAAAATTTTTAAACCATCTTTAGTCTTTATACTTTCAGGATGAAATTGTACTCCATGAACATCATAAATTCTATGTTTAACACCCATAATTATTCCATCTAAAGTCATGGCTGTAATTTCTAAATCTTTAGAGAGTGTTTTCCTATCAATTATTAAGCTATGGTATCTTGTTGCCTCAAATATTTTTGGTATACCTTTTAAAATTCCTATATTTTTTGAAATGATTTTACTTGTTTTTCCATGAACCAATTCTTTAGCTTGAATAATTTTAGATCCAAATATTTGACCTATAATTTGATGACCTAAACAAACTCCAAGTATTGGAATTTTATTATACAATTCATTTACTATTGATAGACAGTTTCCAGCTTGATCAGGATTGCCTGGACCAGGTGATATCACAATTTTATTATATTTTTTCTTTAATATTTCTTTTGTATTAATTTTATCATTTCTTACTACGTCAACATTTTGACAAAACTTAGATATGTAATGATATAAATTAAATGTAAAACTATCATAGTTATCAATTAAAATTATTTTCATAATTACTCAATTGCTTTTAATAAAGCCTTTGCCTTATTAACTGTTTCAAGATATTCGTTTTGTGGTTTGCTATCTGCAACTATTCCAGCACCAGATTGCACATAAAATTTCTTATTTTTAGCTACTGCAGTTCTGAGTGCAATACATGTATCAAATTCACCATTTGCTGAAAAATATCCAATTCCACCGGCATAAACTTTTCTTTTAGTTGTTTCTAGCTCATCAATTATCTCCATAGCTCTAATTTTTGGAGCTCCAGATACTGTTCCTGCCGGAAATCCAGATAACATAGTTTCAAATTTTGAGTATTTATTATTAAATACTCCTTCAACATTTGATACAATATGCATGACATGAGAGTATCTTTCTATTGAAAAACTTTCAGTCACTTTTACAGTATTAACCTTTGATACTTTTCCAGTGTCGTTTCTTCCTAAATCAAGAAGCATTAAATGTTCAGATAGCTCTTTTTTGTCATTCAGCAAATCTTTTTCAAAAAATAAATCTTGTTTTTTATTTCTCCCCCTTGGTCTTGTTCCAGCAATTGGTCTAATCGTGACTTTATTATTTCTTAACCTAACAAGTATTTCTGGACTGGCGCCAATAATCTGAAAATCTTTAAAATTGAAGAAATACATAAAAGGAGAAGGGTTTGTTTTCCTTAATTTTTTATAAATTTCTATTGGATTTTTACTTAATTTGGTTTCAAATCTTTGACTTAGAACTACCTGAAATATGTCTCCAATTTTAATATATTTTTTAGCCTTCTTTACATTTGATAAAAATTTTTGTTTAGAAATATTTGATTTTACTTTAGT
>CACJQT010000003.1 GCA_902595635.1 uncultured Pelagibacteraceae bacterium
ATTTATATTTAGAGAAAGAGGGGGATCCTCTTGTTGTACAAACAGATGGAGACACAAATATTAAAGTAGGAGACACCGTTAAAATAGGTTTTGATCCATTTCGTTGCCATTTATTTGATAATAAAGGTATTTCTTTTAAAAATTCCTAAATCAATCTCAGGTAGTATTGTGTAATTTACATACTTGTTATTCTTCCTTTAAATGTTCATTATGTGTTAATTTTTAAATAACTTTAGAAAACAAGAAAAAAGAGGGGAATATATGTTTAAAAATATATTAATAACAATCTCTGCAATAGCTTTTGTTTTTAATTCAATTGCATTTGCAGATATTAAATTCTGGACGACAGAAACTCAACCAGCAAGGATGGCTAAACAAGAAGAGATGGCTAAAGCTTTCGAAGCTAAAACTGGAATTGGAGTTGAAGTTATCCCGATTGATGAAAAAGATTTAGGAACAAGAGCTACTGCAGCTGCTGCAGCAGGGGATCTTCCTGATGTAATTTATCATACACTTCAATATGTATTGCCATGGGCTGAAGCTGGAATTTTAGACGTTGATGCAAATAATGATGTGGTTAAATCACTTGGAAAGAAAACCTTTGCACCAGGTGCTTTGAAAATGGCTAGTGCTGGAGGTAAAATTGCAGCGGTGCCAGTTGATGGTTGGACACAAATGGTTGTTTATAGAAAAGATCTATTTGAACAAGCTGGATTGGAACCACCAACAACATATGCAAACATTGAAAAAGCTATAGATGCTTTATCTAGCAATGAAATGTTCGGATTTGTTGCAGCAACTAAAACTGATGAAAACTTTATGAGTCAGGTTTTAGAGCATGTTCTACTTGCGAATGGAGTTAACATTGTAAAAAAGGGTGGAACAAAAAAACAAGGAAGAGCTTTAAAAAATTCTTTACAGTTTTATAAAAAATTAGCTAAAGCTAGTCCTCCAGGTGAACTTTATTGGAAACAATCAAGAGAACTTTATTTTGCTGGCAAAACTCCAATGATAATATGGTCTCCATTTATTATGGATGAATTAGCTGGTTTAAGAGACTCAGCTCCACCAACAATTAACAGTGATCCTACATCACCAGAATTGGCATCTAAAACTGGTTTTATAACTAATTTTAGTGGACCAAATAATGTAAAAGGTGCAGCTTGGGCAGATGTTAGATACTTTGGTATAACAGCAGATGCAGATACTGATGAAGCTAAGCAGTTTATTCTTTATTCAATGGATGAAGGATACACAAGTACTTTATCTATAGCACCAGAAGGTAAGTTCCCTGTAAGAAGAGGAAATGCAAGTGATCCAAATGCATTTACAACAGCTTGGAGTAAACTACCTGTTGGAGTTGATAGGAAAGCTCCTTTAACAGATCTATATTCAGCAGATGTAATAAATAATATTGTTGCTGGTTTAGATACCGCTAATAGATGGGGTGTTAAAGAAGGTGAATTATCGAGAGCATCTAAAATTATTAACAATAAATTTATAAATAGAATCACTAGACAATACATAGACGATCAATTGACGCTAGATGAAGCAGTAGATGAAATTAATACTGTGCTAGCTAGTTTCTAGTAATTTAAAAAATTAAAAAAAGCGGGTAATATTAATTATCCGCTTTTTTTTATGAGTACAAAACTTGCAAAAATTGAAAAAAGAACAGCTTATCTTTTAATACTACCATCGGTTTTTTTGGTATTTTCTATAATATTATTTCCAATATTCTCAAATATTTGGATTAGTTTTAAAAATGTAGAACTTAAAGATTTAAGAATTCCTGAACCAAGAGCAAAAAAATTAGTAAAATCAATTAAAGATAATCCAACTGAAATAAAAATAATTTATAAATTAAGAAATAGTTCTCTTACACAAGAAATTACTAATGTAAAATTTAAAGATAAATATCCAGATAATATTGAACCAACAAATTTAGATAATAGATGTCAATATAAATCAAATCTACTTAAGTGTGACCTAGGTAATTGGCCAAAAAAATATCGAGAAAATTTAGAAATAGTTTTTCAAAATACTAATAATCAAGAAATTTCTAAGAAGGAAATAAAATCTTATAAACCTAAACTATCAGGTAAATCAAAAAATATATTATTAACTTATGAATTTACATTAAATAATTTCAAAAAAGTAATTAAAGACAGAGCGTTTATAGATCTATTATCAACAACTTTTTATTACACTTTTTTTGGAACCATCGGTGCAATAGTTTTTGGAATTTTGGCTGCACAAATGGTAAATCAAAAATTTTTTGGAAGAACATTTATGAGAAGCGTTTTGTTGTTTCCTTATGTTGCACCAGTAGTTGCTCTTGCTTATACCTGGGAACTTTTACTTGATCCAACAAGTGGAACTTTAAATAATTTATTAATTAATTATCAAATTATTGATGGACCAATAAATTTACTAGGACAAAAATATTTAACTTTAAATATACTTGGTTTTGATTTTAAATTAAGGTTAGCATTAACAACTGTAATTATTTTTGAAATTTGGAGATATTTTCCTCTAGCATTTTTATTTATTCTCGCTCGTCTTCAAGCAGTTCCAAAAGAGCTATATGAAGCAGCTGATGTTGATGGTGCAAATCCTTTACAAAAATTTCTTAATATTACTTTACCCCAGATATTAGCAGTGATTTCAATTCTATTTATGATCAGATTTATTTGGAATTTTAATAAATTTGAAGACATCTTCTTACTTACTGGGGGAGCATCAGGCACAAGAACATTGCCAATCAATGTATATCAACAAGGTTTTTCAATCGGGGATATTGGTATGGGTTCTGCAGTCTCTATTGTGATTGTAGTGTTTCTGTTAATCTTTATGTTTATCTATTTTAAACTTTTAGGAAAAAGAGCTGATGAAAATTAAAAACATATTTACTTATTGTTTTATCTCATCATTATTTTTGTTTTCATTAGTTTGTATTTGGAAAATCCTAGTTACATTGCAAGGAATTGAATTAACAAATTTTAACTTTAATAAATTATTTATATTTGGAATAACTCTTTGTGCAATAAATCTTCTTATTGGGAAAAAATTAAATTTAAATATTAAAATTACTATACTTGCACTTTTATTTTCTATCTTTGATTATTTCATCTCAATAAATTTACCTATTTGGTATAGTTTTGGCATATTTTTAATTTCGTTATTTTTTTTCAATAATATAAAAGATTACGACAAAAACTTTTTGTCAAAAAATCATTCTTCTCAAAAATTATTCTTTAATTTTTTAACATTATTCGGAATTACTCTGTTCTCTTTTGTAATTCTTTTCCCTTTTTATATGATGTTAGTTACAAGCTTTAAAACCCAAGCATTATTATTATTAAACCCCTTAGACTTTAGTATTAACTTTGCACAAGGATTGCCAGAGTTGTTCAAATCTTATTTTATAGTATTTAAAGATTACAATTTTGGAAGATATATGCTAACGAGTACAATAGTCTCCTTAGGAACAGTCATTATAACATTAATTTTTGCAATACCGGCTGCTTATGCAGTTGCAAGACTTAATTTCTTTGGAAAAAATTTTTTATCAACATCCATATTGATAATTTATTTATTTCCAGCGATAGTTTTAGTGATACCTTTGTACACAATTTTTAGTCAACTTGGTTTAAGAAATTCTATTGAGGGTTTACTAATAGTTTATACAGCTACGACTTTACCTGTAGCTATATATATGTTGCAAGGTTACTTTAAAAGTATACCAAAAGAATTAGAAGAAGCAGGGATAATAGATGGTCAAAATTGGCTTGGTATAATTTTTAAAATTATACTTCCGCTAAGTTTACCTGCAATATCATCAGTAGCTTTATATGTATTTATGATAGCTTGGAATGAGTTTTTATTTTCACTAATGTTTTTAGACCGCCCAAATACTTTCACATTATCAAGAGCTATTCAGTTTCTAAATGTTGGGGCTGAAACACCTAGACAATATTTGATGGCAGGATCTGTAGTAGTAACTTTGCCTATTTTAATAATTTTTGTTTATTTTGAAAAATATTTAGTAAGTGGTCTTACCGCAGGAAGTGTTAAAGGATAATGCAAAATAAAGTAGAAGAGGCAAAAAAAATATTATTAGGTAATAGAAAAAACGGTTACACACTTCCTACTAATAACAAATTATATCCTGCTCAATGGAATTGGGACTCAGCATTTATAGCGCTCGGTTATTCTTACTTTAATTTAGATTTTTCAATTACAGAAATTGAAACTTTACTTAATGGTCAGTGGGATGATGGTATGGTACCCCACATTCTTTTTCATGATAAAGATACATCTTATTTTCCAAATCATACGACTTGGAAATGTGGAAAAAATATTCCATCATCAGGTATTACTCAGCCACCAGTTTTAGCCAGTATTTTGACGAAAATTGTTGAAAAAAATCAACTTAGTAATGAACAACATTCAAGAATTGTAAATATAATAAAAAAAATTAAAAATTATCATGATTGGTTCATAAAATTCAGAGATCCTAATAAAACCGGCCTTGTATCCATATTACATCCTTGGGAGAGCGGGTATGATAATTCACCAATTTGGGATCAGCCAATGAGCAATATCAAAGTCGATAAAGACCTTAATTATAAAAGAAGAGACCTTGAAGTTTCAAACTCTGATGAGAGACCTTTAAAAACTGATTATGATAGATATGTAACTTTAAGGGATCAATTTAGGAATAATCAGTATGATCCACATAAATTGTATGAGATTTCTGATTTTAATGTAGTAGATGTTGGATTTAATGCTTTATTTTTGAGAGCAAATAAAGATCTACTTAGCTTAGCTAAAAATTTTGATTTAAATTTTGATGATTTAAATAATTTTGTATCCAAAACTGAAAATGAAATATTAAAATTATATGATGATAATATTAATGATTTTGTCTCAAAAGATTTAAAAACTAACTTGAATATCGTTGTTCCATCAATAACAAATTATTTTACTCTCTATGCAAATTTACAAGATGATGAATTAAATAAAAAAATTATTAATAATTTAAAAAATCATAATATTAATGACAATTACTATTTCTCAACAATAAAACCAAATCATCCTTCATTTGAAGAAAAAAGATATTGGAGAGGTCCAATATGGATAAATTGTAATTGGTTGATTTATCAAGGACTTATCAAAAAAGAGCCAGAATATGCAAATGAAATCAAAAAAAAAACTTTAGAATTAATTGAAGAAAAAGGTTTCCATGAATATTACAGTTATAAAGATGGATCAGTTATGGGCGCGAATAATTTCTCATGGAGCGCAGCTTTATATTTAGACCTGGTTCTAGAAAATTAGATTAGATTTTTAGTTTTTATTTAGAAAAGTTTCAGATGAATCATCCATTGCTTTTGCCCAAGCTGTGTGATGAACAGGAGCTACTGACCCTGTAACTGGAGATGAAAAAGATTTATTTCTATACGTTGATATATCTTCAACTTTATGATGTTCCCATTCTTTAAAATGTTTTCGGATTAGTTCAAAATCTATTTTTGGATAATCCGACATCTCATGTAATTCTTTTGTGTATTCAGTCTGAAAATCAATCATCTGATCAGGATTTTCTAGTTTTTCTTCTAAATCAACCCATTTATTAATATCTTTTTCAATATCCCCACCACTTGGCATATTTATTTTCCCCATTATAACATCTCTTGCATACCAAGCTTGGCAATCGAACATATTAAATGTGTGAAACTGGTCTTGCATTCCTAGATACAAAAGTTTGTGATTATCTTGCCAAACAATACCTTTGTATAATTTTGGGGGATAGAGTCTATTTCTTGTTTTAAGTTTTAAATTTTCTTCCAAGAAAGGAAAATGATGCAGGTAACCAGTACATAGAATTATTACATCTGCATCTTGTTCGGTTCCATCTTTAAAAATTGCTTTTTTTCCCTCTAATCTATCTAAATAGAATACTTCCTTCATTCCGTCAGGCCATTTAAAACCCATAGGATTATGCCTGTAGCCAATTGTTACACTTTTTGCTCCATATTTATTGCATTGAAGTGCAATATCCTCAGCGGAATAACTGCTTCCTAAAACTATAATATTTTTTCCTCTAAATTCTTCGGCATCTCTAAAATCATGTGAGTGCATTATTCTTCCAGGAAATGAACTCATACCTTTATATTCCGGTATAAAAGGAACTGAAAAATGACCAGTAGACACCACAACATAATCAAAATGATCTGTTAAAATTTTATCATTTTCTTTATCTTGGTAGCTAACCTCAAACTTATCTGATTTAAAAACTGTATTAACTACTCTTGTATTAAATTTAATTTTATTTCTTAAATTTCCTTTACTTACTCTACTCGTGATATAATCATAAAGTACTTCTCTAGGTGGAAAAGATGGAATTGGCTTACCAAAGTGTTCATCAAAAGAATAATCTGCAAATTCAAGACACTCTTTAGGTCCGTTCGACCAAAGATATCTATACATGCTATTATGAACTGGATCTCCATATTGGTCAGATCCTGTTCTCCAGCTATAATTCCAAAGTCCGCCCCAATCACTTTGTTTTTCAAAGCAAACTATTTCAGGGATCTTATCTCCTTTTTTTTCGGCATGTTCAAAAGCCCTCAGTATTGATAAACCACAAGGTCCAGCACCAATTATAGCGACTTTAGTCATGATAATTTTTCCTCTACAATTAAAATTATAAATATATTGTACTAAGAAAAATAGAAAAATTAAATATTATTTTAATATGAAAACTAATTGGAATTATCCTACTACAATTTGGGTTGGAGAGAATAGGATTCAAGATTTAAGCATAGCCTGTAAAAATTTGAAAATTGATAAACCACTATTTGTCACAGATAGGGATTTAATTAATCTAAAAATGGTTCAAGATATAATTAAAGATTTAAAAAAAACCCATAATCATCTTCAAGTTTTTTCAAATTTTTCAGGTAATCCTGTGGGTGAGAATGTGGAAGAGGGTGTAGGTGAGTTTAAGAAATTAGGTTGTGATGGAGTTATTGCATTTGGTGGTGGCAGCGGTCTTGATGTAGGAAAAGCTATTGCTTTTATGTCAGGACAGTCTAGACCAATATGGGATTTTGAAGATATAGGTGATTATTGGAAAAGAGCAGATGAAACTAACATTGCACCTATCATTGCTGTACCCACTACAGCAGGGACAGGATCAGAAACTGGAAGAGCATCAGCTATAATCAATAAACAAACAGGTATAAAAAAAATTATTTTCCACCCGAAATTTTTACCTTCAATAGTAATTTTAGATCCTAATTTAACTTTAGATCTTTCTCCAAGATTGACTGCAGCGACAGGTATGGATGCTTTGGCACACAATTTAGAAGCTTTTTGTGCACCAGGATTTCACCCGATGGCTGATGGAATTGCGATTGAGGGAATGAAGTTAATTAAAAACTCATTAATTAAAGCTGTTAAGAACGGTAAAGATTTAAATGCTAGAGCAGAATTATTAGCTTCAGCTAGTATGGGCTCTACCGCTTTTCAAAAAGGGCTTGGTGCTATTCATTCTTTAAGCCACCCTATTAATGCGCAATTTAATGTTCACCACGGTTTATCAAATGCAATCTTTATGCCTTATGTATTAACTTTTAACAAAGAAATGATTGAAATTAGGATAATTTCTATATGTGATTATCTCGAACTCGATAAAAGTTTTGATAGTTTTTTACACTGGATTTTAGAACTAAGAAAAGAATTAAATATACCACATAAATTATCAGAAATTGTTGATGTAAATAAAATAAATTTAGAGCAGTTATCAGTTATGGCATTAGAAGATCCTTCAACTTCTACCAATCCAAGGACAATGAGTAAGGATGACATGAAAGCACTTTATGAACACAGTATTTCGGGTAAATTATTTTAATGAAAAGAATTCTTATAGTTGAAGGTAACCTTAGAGAAGAAAATCAAAGCTTTACAGATGGTGGAATTAAAACTCATACTGAAAGTTTAAAAGATAGTATTAGTTATTTTACAGATCAATTAGAAATTGATGTTGTTAATCCATCATCAGATGAAAATATTAATGAAGTAGCTAAAGATTTAACTAAATATCATGGAATGATATGGGGTGGTAGTAGTTTAAATATTTACAATGATACTCCAGAAATAAGAAGACAAATAAACTTTATGAGGGAATGTCAAAAGAATATAAAAAACATATTCGCAATATGTTGGGGAATGCAAGTTGCTGTGACCGTTGCTGGCGGTGAAGTAAAGAAATGCCCTAATGGTGCTCACAGGGGAATAGCTCATGATATAGAAATAAATGAAAACGGACTTAAACACCCACTTTATAAAAATAAAAATAAAAAATTTAATACTCCTGCGTTTAATTTTGATGAAGTTGTAAAATTACCTGAGGGCTCTACATTACTTTCATCAAATCCTATAAATAAAGTCATGGGTATAAATTTTAATGTTGGTTCAACGAATGTATGGGGAATACAATATCACCCAGAGATAACTTATGCCAAAATGATAAGCTTAATTCATTTTAGGAGAGATCGACTTTTAGAAAAAAAAGCATTTATTGACCAAATGGAAATAGACTCTCATGTAAAAATTATAGAAGATGAAAATAAAATTTCAAATAAAGATGCAAGGATGAGAGAATTAGAAAATTGGCTAAATAATTTAAATTAGAACAAGCCTTCTATTTCACCTTTTTCATTAAGCTTAATAGAGTCTGCTGCAGGAACTCGAGGAAGTCCTGGCATTGTCATGATGGCTCCACATATAACAACAATAAATTCTGCACCTGAAGATAATCTTACTTCTCTAATTGGTAATGAATGGCCTGTTGGAGCACCTTTTGCGTTTGGATCAGTAGAAAAACTATATTGTGTTTTCGCTACACATATAGGTAAATTTCCATAACCCGCTTCTTCAAAAGATTTTAATTGATCTTTTATTTTACTGTCAGCAACAACTTCGTTTGCTCGATAAATTTCTTTTGCAACAGTTTCAACTTTCTTTAACAAAGGTGTTTTTTCATCATATAAAAATTTAAAATTTGCTTGTTTTTGATCAATCAAATCTACAACATGTGAAGCAAGTTCTTTTGTTCCTTCTCCACCATTTGACCAATGAGTGCATAAAGTAGCTTTAACTCCCATATTATCACAAGCATTTATTAACTCTTTTACCTCATTATCAGTATCAGCAATAAAATGATTAACAGCAACTGCTACTGGTAAACCAAATTTTTTTACGTTTTCAATGTGTCTTTCTAAATTTACTAAACCTTTTTTTAGCGCTTCTACATTTTCATTTTTTAAATCATCTTTAGCTACACCGCCGTGCATTTTTAATGCTCTGATTGTTGCAACAATAACTACACACTCAGGTTTTAAATTTGATTTTCTACATTTAATATCTAAAAATTTTTCTGCTCCTAGGTCTGCTCCAAATCCAGCTTCAGTTACAACATAATCAGCTAGTTTTAAACCTGCTTTAGTTGCTATTACAGAGTTACAACCGTGCGCAATGTTTGCAAAAGGACCACCATGAATAATTGCTGGATTATTTTCTAACGTTTGAGTTACGTTAGGCCTAATTGCTTCTTTTAACAAAACAGTCATTGGTCCGTGGGCATTTAAATCTTTCGCAAAAATAGGCTTTCTATCTCTAGTATAAGCAACTGTAATATTACCGATTCTCTTTTCCAAATCTTCAAGATCATTTGCTAAACAAAAGATAGCCATTATCTCAGATGCTACTGTAATATCAAAACCATCTTCTCTTGGAAAACCATTCGCAACTCCACCCAAATTAATATTGATAGATCTTAAAGATCTATCATTCATATCCATAACTCTTCTCCAGACTACTCGTCTTACATCTATGTTTAATTTATTTCCCCAATAAATATGATTATCAATTAACGCTGACAATAAATTGTGAGCAGATGTAATTGCATGGAAGTCTCCTGTGAAATGTAAATTGATTTGTTCCATTGGAACAACTTGAGCATATCCACCACCTGCTGCTCCGCCTTTCATTCCAAACGAAGGACCTAAACTAGGTTCACGTAAACACACTATAGAATTTTTACCAATTTTATTTAATCCATCATTTAAACCAACTGACGTAGTGGTTTTTCCCTCACCTGCAGGAGTTGGCGTAATAGCAGTAACTAAAATTAATTTTCCATTTTGTTTATCTTTTAAACTATCTAAATATTCTAAATTTATTTTAGCAATATGACGTCCCATAGGGCTAAAAGCACTTGGTTCATCTGGAACATTAATTTTACCCAAAATCTCATTTATGGGTTTCATTTTTGCTTCTCTTGCAATTTGGATATCTGATTTTGACATAAATCTAATTACTTATTAATGAGCAGAATTACTATCCTTTTTTGTCACGTATTTAAACATCTAAAAAATATATATAAAAAAAATTAGCAAAAACTTATATTTAATTTTATAAAACTTACTAATGCAGAAATATTCAGTATTTAGTCTAATCAAAAATGCTTTTTCCAATCATCAAAATTGGGAAGTTGCTTGGAAAGATCCAACTCCAAAAAGTGAATATGATGTAGTCATCATTGGAGGCGGAGGACACGGTCTTGCTACTGCATATTATTTAGCAAAAGAACATAACATTAGAAATGTAGCTATCATTGAGAAAGGCTGGATTGGTGGTGGAAATGTTGGTCGAAATACAACTATCATAAGATCAAATTTTATGTACGATGCTAATGCAAGATTCAATGAATTTGGAATGGATTTATGGAGAAACTTAAGTCAAGAACTGAACTTTAATGTGATGTTTTCTCCAAGGGGAATAATAAACTTAGCCCACTCAGATGCTCAAATGAACGCATATGCTCGTAGAGGAAATTCTATGAGATTAAATGGAATAGATGCAAAGTTATTGGATAGAGACGAAGTTAAAAAATTAATTCCAATGGCTGACTTTAGTGATGAAGTACGTTTCCCAATTTTTGGAGGATTAATGCAACCAAGCGCTGGTACCGCAAGACATGACGCTGTTGCTTGGGGTTATGCACGTCAAGCAGATGATATGGGAGTAGATATAATACAACATTGTGAGGTCACTGGTTTTGATGTTGTTAATGGAAAGATAAAAGGAATTAGAACTTCAAGAGGAGATATTAAAGCAAAAAAAGTTGGATTATGTGTTGCAGGTAGCACAAATATATTAGCTGAAAAATTAAATATGACACTACCAATAGAAACTCATGTACTGCAAGCTTGTGTTTCAGAACCTGTAAAACCATTATTAGACGGAGTAGTAACTTTTGGTGCAGGTCACTTTTATATAAGTCAATCAGATAAAGGTGAGATGGTAATGGGTGGTGATCTTGATGGATATAATAGTTATGCTCAAAGAGGTAACTTGCCAACTATACAACATGTATTGACAGGTGGCTTAGCTTTGTTTCCATTTTTAAGTAGATTAAAAATGTTAAGGACATGGGGAGGTATCATGGATATGTCCATGGATGGTTCTCCAATAATTGATAAAACTCATATTGAAGGTTTATATTTAAACTGCGGATGGTGTTATGGAGGTTTTAAATCAACTCCTGTCTCAGGTTGGACATTTGCTCATACAATTGCACAAGATCAAGTTCATGAATTAAATTCAGAATTAAGATTAAATAGATTTTCTACAGGCCATCTTTTAGATGAAAAAGGTTTAGGAACTAAAACCTGGATTGGTTAAAAATGTTATACATCAAATGTCCTTATTGCGGTTTAAGAGCACAAAAAGAATTTTCATATGGAGGTGATGCAACTGTAAAAAGACCTAATATAAATGAAGAAGTATCAAGTGAAGATTGGGATAATTTTGTTTATATGAGAAAAAGTCCAAGAGGGAAACATATAGAGTTATGGCAACATATAGCTGGATGTAGACAATGGATTAAGGTGCAAAGAGACACTGCTACACACGAAATTTTCCAAACAGCAAAAGTCACAGAAGAAATAAGATGAGCCAACCATTTAGATTAAATAAAGAGGGATTAATTAATCGAAACAAAAAAATATCTTTTACTTTTAATGGTAAAAAATTATTTGGATATGAAGGTGATACAATTGCATCTGCTTTAATAGCAAATGGAATACACTTGGTCGGTAGAAGTTTTAAATATCATAGACCGAGAGGTTTTTTTGGTGCAGGAGTAGAGGAGCCAAACGCAAAACTACAAGTAGAATTCAATGGTCATTCAGAACCTAATGTTAATGCAACAGAAATGGAACTCGTTGAAGGTTTATCAGCTACTAGCCAGAATTGTTGGCCATCAGTTAATTTTGATATTGGTGCAATTAATAATTTTTTAAAAATGTTTTTCCCTGCAGGGTTTTATTACAAAACATTTATGTGGCCTAAAAGTTTCTGGTATAAAATTTACGAACCTTTCATAAGAAAAGCTGCAGGTTTAGGGGTTGCTTCAATAGAAAAAGATAAAGAAAGATATGAACATAAATTTGAGTATTGTGATTTGTTAGTTACTGGATCTGGACCATCTGGATTAGCAAGCGCTTATGCTGCTGCAAAAAATGGAGCAAAAGTAATTTTAGCTGAAGATAAACCAAGATTTGGAGGAACACTTTTAACCGACGATGTAAGCATCGATAATTTATCAGGAAAAGATTGGGCAGAAAAAATAATTACTGAATTAAAATCTATGCCTAATGTAACTGTAAAAAATAGATCTCAAGTTTTTGGTTACTATGATCATAATATGCTGGTTATGTTTGAGAGAGTTAGTGATCATTTAGAGAAAAAATCAAAATTCACTCCAAGACAAAGACTTTGGTATATTAGAGCCAAAGAAACAATTTTATCAACGGGATCAATTGAAAGACCAATTGTATTTGGAAACAATGATACTCCTGGAATTTTTTTATCAGCAGCTGCAAAAGAATATATGAAAGTCTACGGAGTTTTAGTAGGAAAAAAACCTTTAATATTTACAAATAACGATAGTGCATATGAAACAGCTTTAGAGTTTAAAAAAAATAATGTTGAACCAATTATATTAGATACAAGAGAAGAACATTCATCAGAATTAATCGATGAAGCTAAATCAAAAGGAATTGACATAAGATTTTCTCACGGTGTTATTGTTGCTAATGGATACAAAAAAGTTAAATCTGCAAAAATTGGTAAACTGAATAAAGATAAAAATTCTTTTGAGAAAATAGAAACGGTAGATTGTGATTGCATTTGCGTGTCTGGATTTTGGACACCATCTGTACATTTAGCATCACAATCAGGAAATAAACTTAAGTATGAAGAAAAAATTGATGCATTTATTCCAGATAAGAAAAAACAACACGAGACCTCAGTTGGTGCAGCAAATGGATCTTTTACTTTAGAAGAAAGTTTAAAAAATGGTTTTGAAAATGGTTCAAATCTTTCTGCTAAAATTACAGATACTAAAACAGAAATTGCAATTCCAAATGTAAATGAAAAAAAATATGGTGTTCATGATAAGTTTTGGTGCATGCCATTACCTAAAAATGAAAATCCAAAAAGATTTGTTGATTTTCAAAATGATGTATCTGTTTCAGATATAGAAATTGCACTAAGAGAAGGTTACAGATCAATAGAGCATGTCAAAAGATATACAACTCTTGGAATGGCAACAGATCAAGGGCGTACAAGTAATTTAAATGGTCTTCAGTTGGTATCTAATATAGAAAATAAAATAGTTCCTGAAGTAGGACACACAACATTTAGACCACCTTTCACTCCAATTACTATCGGGACAATAGTTGGTCGTGAAGTAGGTATGGAATATATGCCGACTAGAAAAACTCCAATGCATGAATGGCATGAGAAAAATAATGCTGTTTTTGTTGATGCAGGTGCTTGGAAGAGGCCTCGATATTACAAACAAGGTAATGAAACTTTATTTGAAGCTTCAAAGAGAGAGGCAAAAAATGTTAGAGAGAACGTCGGTATCTGCGATGTAACAACATTAGGAAAAATTGATATCAAAGGTCCAGACGCAGCAGAATTTTTAAATAGAGTTTATACTAATGCTTGGATGAAATTACCTGTTGGAAAAGCAAGATATGGATTAATGCTTAGAGAAGATGGAATTGTCATGGACGATGGAACAACAACAAGAATTTCAGAAAATCATTATCATATGACTACTACAACAGCACAAGCTGCGAATGTTTTATCTCACTTAGAATATTATCTTCAAATTGTTTGGCCTGAATTAAATGTAAACGTCGTTTCTACAACTGAGCAATGGGCAGGAGCCGCAATTGCAGGACCTAAATCAAGAGACATATTATCAAAATTATATCCAGACCTAGACGTATCAAATAATGCTTTGCCTTTTATGGGCTATAAAGAAGCAGAATTTTTTGGTGTTCCGTCAAGAATTTTTAGAATTTCATTTTCTGGTGAGCTTGCATATGAGATTAATGTCAAATCAGATCATGGCATGTTCATGTGGGAGAAAATGATGGAAGTAGGAAAAGAATTTGGAAATCAGCCTTACGGAACTGAAGCTTTATCAACATTAAGAATTGAAATGGGACACGTTGCAGGACCAGAATTAGATGGCCGAACAATCCCATCAGATGTTTCATTAAATGGATTAGTTTCAAAGAAAAAAGATTTTATTGGCAAAAATTCTTTAGGAAGAGAAGCATTTAATGTTGAGAGCAGACAAAAAATTGTTGGACTTATTCCAATTGATAGAAAGTCTAGTATTCCTGAAGGATCTCATATCGTCCAAGATCAGAATGCAAAATTACCAAACCCTAAACTTGGCCATGTTTCTTCTTCTTGTTGGAGTGTAGAAAATAATAATCCATTTTCACTAGCAATTATGAAAGATGGAAAAAATATGATAGGTAAAAAGTTTTTTGCGGTATCACCATTAAAAAATAAATCAATTGAAGTAGAAGTTATTTCTTCTCATTATGTTGATCCTGAAGGAAAAAGAGTTAGATCATGAAAAATGTTTCTGCACTAGAAAATATTCATAAACATGGATTGTTTGGCAATCACGATAGTAAAGATGAGCTAATAAATATTAGAGAAATCAAAGATATTTTGATTTATCAGATTGTTAAATATAAAAAATCTTTAATTAGTATTGATAAAATAAAAATAGATAATTTAAATTTACCCCAGACTCTTTTGGTATCTTCAAATCTTAATACAAGAATTTTATGGATGGGACCTGATAATTGGTTAGTCGTTTCAAAGAATAAAGAAATAGAAAAATCTATTTTAGAAAACCTAAGTCATGATGATTTTGCATTAACTGATCTATCTCATTCAAGAACAATACTTGAATTAGAAGGTTCTTTGGTAGATGAAGTATTGAAAAAAGGTTGTCCATTAAATTTAGATGGCCTTGATGAAGGGAAATGTTCTAATTCTGCTTTTCATGCAATTACAATAACTATTGATTTTATTAGTTCAAATCCAAGAAAAGTAAGAATATTCGCTTTAAGAAGTTTTGGTGAATCTCTTTATCATTCAATAACTGATGCTTGTTTAGAATTTGGCTATAAAGCTGAATAAAAATTATTCTGAAGTTTTAAATTTAGTTTTTTGAATAATAACCACAAACACAATTGGAATTATTAAAGTTATTAGTGTTACTGTTATCAACAAAATACCTAGATCTGAATAATCGGCAGTGGTAAGAATAGCGTTTGTTACCTTATCCTTTACCTCTCTAGTAATAACATAAATTTCATTTAAATATTTAGTTCCTAAAGCACTTGCTGATAAAGCAAGATTTGTAAAAGATGCGAATACTGCAAAGAAAGTTGCTTTTAAGTGCGACGGAGCATTTTTAGCAATCCACGCGAGCAAAGGTATCATTGAGACTTGTCCCAAAGGTGACTCAAGTGCAGTATTTAATATTGCAATAAACTTGGCATCAACAACTCCATTAGTAATTGATGATGTCCAATTGTGAAATCCATAATACATACCAACACTTGGTAAAAATAAAATTGCGCCTGCAACAGATAAAATTACTATTATTCTAGCTATAGAGTTGTTTGCCATAAATGGTCTTAATAAAATAATACCAACAAGCGTTAAAACAGAGGCTATAAGAGATAATACAGAAAAAAATTGTTCATTGAATTCAAGTACATCAATTTCAAACCAAGATAAACTCGGACCAGGTCCTGGCATTGCTCTAAAAATAAAAATTATTATTGCTGTCCCTACAACAGTAAGTCTTAAATCCTGAGGAAGTTCTTTAACTAATTTATTCATTAAAAATAGAATAATTGCCATTGAACCTACAAAAACAATTTCTTGAGCAAATGGCACTTTGAATGATCCAATACCTAAAGTGAAAATAACAAAAACTAAACTTCCACCTAATATCCACCAGTTTACTTCAGTTTTTTCTGAAGGAGCATAATCTTGATCACCCTCAAGACCTTGTTCAATAAGTTTTCTTTTCTTTTGATTTTTTAAATATGAAGCGAGAAATATTCCAAGAACGGATACAATTGGTATAATTAAAGCATATATATAGATTGAACCGTATAAACTTATCTTATCTGCTTGTTCAAGATCGTCTACTCCTTTAAAGAGGATAACGTTAGCTAAAGCAACTAAAACAGTTCCACCAATTATTGCAAATCTTCCAAGAGTTTGCATTGTTGTATGCATAAGCTTGATTTCATCTCTTGAAAATTTATTTCCATTGTCATCAACTAAAGGAACAGCCTCTACAGTCATAGCATCAGCCACAACATCTTGAACAACATAACCAATCGGAGCAAGTAAAACACTGATCACAAACCATGTTTCTACTGAAAGAATTGATGACATCCACTCAGTATGAATTATTAAACCGTACATTATAATTAAACTTAATGAGATTAACGATGCTCCAACAAAAACCATGTAATTTTTTTTATTCCAGATTAGATCAACAAGATGACCTAAAGGCATCTTCAATGCCCATGGAATTCCAGCCCAAAAACCCAGTCCAGCAAGAAAAGCAGCAGATAAGTTCAGATAGTCTTTAACAAAAAAAGTTCCAACAATACCTGTTAGTCCTGAAATACCAGCAGCAAGATAAATCATCAATGGTGGTAGATAGGTCCACTTAAACTGTCTTCCTAAATCTATTAAAGTACTATCTATAAATCTCAAAATTTTATTACTCATAAATTATTCTGTTAAATTTAATAATATTAATCCATTTTGTTTAGTTTCTTTACACCAAAGTTCATAACTTTCACAAACTCTCCACAAATGATCAAATGCTCTTTGAGATAATTCCAAAGGAAAGTGACTTTTTGCATAATATAATTTTGGGATTTTCATTAATTGTTTAATCATAGTATCTTTTTGTATTTGTAAAAGTCTTATAGTTTCTTGATTAATCTTTTTTTTTGTAGATTTATCTACGTAGTCATTGCTCTCAAGTTCTTTAAACCATTTATCATGAAAATTTCCTGAACTAATTTCATTATAATCATCTGATGCAATAAATATTTCAAAAGCTTGAATATTAGTTAAATTAGGGTTCTTAATTTTGATTTCATATATCTTTTGATAAATGATTTCGGCAACATATAATACAAATGGTCTCGATTTATCAGTTTCCAAACTAAACTCCTCAAATATCTACTGAATAATAGCATGAATTAGGATCATCTTTATAGTGCGCAAAAGGCCCACACTCTTTAAAACCAAAACTTTTAAAAAGTTTTCTAGCGGGTGCAAAAAAATCACCTGCACCAGTTTCGACACTTAGTTTAGTAATTCCTATTTGTTTAGATTTTTCAATAAGATGTGAAATTATTTTTTCACCATATTTTTTATTTCTAAATTTATCTGAAACTCTTATAGATTTAAATTCTCCATGCGTTTCATCAAATAATTTTAAAGCTCCACAACCAATTAATTCATTATTTTCCCATAAACTCCAGAATTTTATACTTGGATCCTTTAATCCAGGAATATCTAATACATGAGAACTCCCCTCAGGAGAAACTGATCTCAATTCAATAAAATGCTTAGTTAGCAACTCATTTACCTGCGGATCATCAAAATTATTTTCTATTGATTTCATAGTTTTGAAAAACATATAATCTAAATTTAGATTAAACCAAGAAAATTAAATATGTGTGGAAGATACGTAATAACTAGCCCTGTTACAAAAACAAAAAAACTTGTTAAGTCAGCTATACAAGTTGAAGATACTGAAAATTATAATGCACATCCTTTTCAAAAATTACCTGTAATTAAAAAATATAATAATGGAAATACTCTAGAAAATTTAAAGTGGGGAGTAGTACCTAGCTGGGCTAAGCAAAAAGATTTTAAACCTTTAATAAATGCAAGACTAGAAACTATAGATGAAAAAGTTTCTTTCAAAAAATTAATTCGACTACATAGATGTGTAGCTGTAGCAGATGGTTTTTATGAGTGGAAAAGAGAAAAAGAAAATAAAACACCTTATTATTTTTTAAGAGAGGATAAAAAGCTTATGTATTTAGCGGCTATTTATGACAATGATCAATTTTGTTTAATAACCGAGGACGCAGATGAAAATATTAAAGAAATACATCATAGACAACCTGTTATAATTAATGAAAATGATGTTAATAGATATTTAAATCTTGAATTAACAGGATCGAGTTTTCTTAAAGAGTGTAAAAAAACAAAATTAAACTTTCATGAAGTTTCAAAGGAAGTTAATAAACCTACAAACAATAATATTTCTTTGATACAAACTATATCTTAAAACTATTTTTCTATAGTTGTTAAATGTCCCATTTTTCTTTTAGCTTTAACTTCTTTTTTTAAATAATCATAAAAAAATTCATTTTCTTTAAATTTTTTATTTTTATATTCTAATATATCCTCACCAATCAAATTAAGCATTTTTGCATTATAAATTTTTTTTGTTTCTAATTTTTCAAGTCCACATACAGCTCTTATATGATTTTCAAATTGGCTAATGTTGTGTGAATTTATAGTTAGGTGTCCAGAATTATGCACTCTTGGCGCAACTTCATTAGCATATAAATTATTATTTTTATCTATAAAGAATTCAACGCACATAGTACCAATATAATCAAGCTCTTCAGCTACTTTTTTTGCCCAGTCCAATGCTTTATTTTTAATTTCATCACTTATATCAGCAGGAATTTTGGAGTGTTTTAAAATCTGGTCTTCATGATAATTTTCAATTGGATCATAAATTTCATATTTTTGGTGACCAAATCTTGTAACCACAACTGAAATTTCTTTTTTTAAATTTACTATCTTTTCTAAGATGTAGCCTTTTGAAAAATCGAAATCATTGTTTAAATCATTTGCATTATTTATTTTATATTGGCCCTTTCCATCGTAACCTAGTGTACAAGTTTTCAATAAACCAGGTATAAATTTATCATTTATTTTTATATCATCTAAATCATTTATACTTACATACTGAGTTGTAGTTATATTATTTTTATTTAAAAATTCTTTTTCAGTTAGTCTATTTTGGATTAATTTATTTATTTCAGGGCTAGGTAATACAGACTTTATTTCATTAATTTTTTTCAATATTTCATATGGAATATTTTCAAACTCATATGTTACAAGATCGACTTTTTCTAAAAAGTTATTGATAATATTTATGTCTTGGTAATCTCCATAAATAAATTCATCAGCAAAATTGATTGCAGGTGCATCTTTATCGTCAGATAAAATAACCGTTTTAATATTTAGTTTTTTTGCTGCGGATGCTAATAGACTTCCTAATTGTCCACCGCCTATTATTCCTAGATCAGGTTT
Organism: uncultured Pelagibacteraceae bacterium; assembly: GCA_902595635.1. Taxonomy (GTDB): domain Bacteria; phylum Pseudomonadota; class Alphaproteobacteria; order Pelagibacterales; family Pelagibacteraceae; genus Pelagibacter. The sequence goes on from CACJQT010000003.1 coordinate 19,843, forward strand.
AGACATTAATTACTTTGGTCTTTTTTTTACTTTTGATGTTTGTTTTTTTCGCCAATTTAAAAGTGTTTTTTTTACATTGTTATCATACGTAGCTATAATTGAAGCAGCATATAAACCAGCATTGATTGCACCATCTTCTCCAATAGCAACTGTACCAACAGGAATTCCTTTTGGCATTTGAGCAATTGATAGTAGGCTATCTAAACCTTTTAACTTTTTACTTTCGATGGGAACACCTATGACTGGAATTCTAGTTATTGCGGCAATCATACCAGGTAAATGCGCTGATCCTCCGGCCCCAGCAATAATAATAGAAATATTATTATTTTCTGCTTTCTTTGCATAGGTATAAAGTCTATCAGGAGTTCTGTGTGCAGAAACGATATTTGTCTCATAATTTACTTTTAAAATCTTTAGAACTTTTTCACAATTCTTCATGGTTTTGTAATCAGACTGACTACCCATTACAATTGATACTTTATGTGATTTTTTTTTGTATATCATGAAACTAATATCAATTTACAGATATTTCCTTTAAATTGCAATTTTTAGCTAAGGACAGTTTAAGTTAGTGACAATCATAATAATAATAATAGTGTATATCAAATATGAATTATCGAATTGATAATCTTCAGTATTGTAAATGGTCTAGAGAAATCTTTGAAATAAATAATAAAGCTGGATTGAATGCAGTTCACGTAACGTTAGTTTATCATGAAGACTATGATGAATTTCAACAAAGAATAAAAGAGTGGAATAAACATTTCGAAGAAAATAAAGATCTTATATTTCTAGGCAATAACTACAATGATATTACAAAAGCAAAAGAAGAAAACAAAACTGCAATTTTTTTTGGATTTCAAAATTGTTCACCAATTGAAGACGACATAGCTCTTATAGAAAAAGTACACTCACAAGGTTGTCGATTTATGCAATTAACTTATAACAACCAATCATTATTAGCCACTGGATGTTATGAAAAAAATGATAGCGGAGTTACAAATTTTGGAAAAGAGGCTATTAAAGAAATGAATAGAGTAGGTATCGTTGTTGACATGTCTCATTCAGCAGAGAAAAGTACACTTGATGCAATTGCAATTAGTCAAAAACCAATTGCGATCACTCATGCAAATCCAACTTTTTGGTTTGAAGCAAAAAGAAATAAATCTACAGAATTATTAAAAGTTTTATCCGATAGTGGAGGAATGTTAGGATTGTCATTGTATGCTCATCACTTAAAAGATGGAACGAATTGTAAAATAGAAAGTTTTTGTGAAATGGTTGCAAGAACAGTTGAAATTATGGGTATTGATAATGTTGGAATAGGATCAGACTTATGTTTAAACCAGCCAGACAGTGTAGTTGAATGGATGAGAAATGGAACTTGGTCAAAATCAAAAAATTTTGGCGAAGGTAGTAAAGATAAACCTGGTTTTCCAAAACAACCAGATTGGTTTTTGGATGCAAGAGGATTTAATAATATAAACACAGAACTAAAAAATAAAGGTTTTCACGAAGAAGAGATAAATAAGATACTTGGCAATAACTGGTTTAATTTTTATAAAGGAATTAATTAATGCAAGTTCCACTAAGAGATCCTAAAATTGTAATGAAACTTTCTAGGCTTGGATCTTTTCATCAATCTAAATTATCTTTTCTAAGATCATTTTTAAATGAGTTCAAAGATTGGAAATATAACAGAGATTTTTTTGATTTGAATGATAGGGGATATGGAGTAGCTGTTTATTCATTTTCAAAAGATAAAAAAACATATTCTTTAGTTTGTTTTGCTAATGAGCTTAAAGATGAGGAAAGATCTGATAGAGTAATAGCAACTAAATGGGATGCTGCATTTGCTTTGTATGATGGCATTCCTTCAAAAATTGATATTGATAGACTTTCACAAAATGTCCCTAAACAAGAAGTAGGGAGACTTTCTTATAAAGAACTAACTCTCTCAAGAGCAAATAGATCAGTTAGAGCATTTAATTATGTGGTCGAGTGTTTATCAAAAGGTATCCAGCCCAATACTAATGAGCTTTCAAAAGTTGGATACTTGTACAGAACAACTGCAGTATATGGCTCAGGAAAATTTGGATTAGCAGACAGGTTTAGAATTAAAAATAGAGATGAAATTAATGGTCCTTTTAGATTGGAAATGATGTTAGTTTACCTTGTAAGACAATTTACTTTCGATCAAGTCAATCATATAGCAAAACATAAAAATCCTAAAGATGCTGTAGAACTGGACTTGGATATTTGCAGAAATTTAGGAATTGGTAATTCAACTGGATTGGGAATGGCACCATTTATTGTAAACCACCCTTCATTGTTAAATAATTGGATTCTAGCTAAAGAAACAGCTTTAAAAAAAATAAGAGAAATAGAAAAAGTATCAGAAGAAGAGTTTAAAATTTTTTACAACTGTTTAACAAAATCTTTAAAAAATGTAACTTCATGGAATACTGATAGTGAATATCAAAAGAAGAAAATTGAGAATTTAATTAATGATTTACAAAATTTAATCAATTATTTGAAAGACAATATTCATAAATCAAATTTTTATATATTCGACAAATTATACAATTGGGCGGAGGAAAATTTATCCGAAGAAGGAGTTGAGTATTTGGTTTCTATAATGATGGAGCCATATAATAAAATAACTGATCCTTTAATTTCTCAAATGAGTTCAGACGAGGATAGTAGTTTTAATATACCTGTAGACAGAACTATAAATGACCTAAGAGAAATAATTGAAAAAAATTATTCAGATATTTTAAAAATTGATTTTTCAAAAAATGAAAATAATAAAAAATTTTGGTTCATTTCAAAAAATAAAGAAGAACCTAGGATTGGAGATCGGTTTGAAGATAATGGCTCAGAACTTGAGCAGCCTACAGCTATTGCTAGAGATATTAAAAAACTTTATGAAACTATTTTTACATTAAAAAACAGCTTAAAGATTGGCAATTTTCTAGTACAGAACAATGATTTAAGACATATTGTAAGAAGAGTGTTTATAACAGAGAAATATCCATATTCTGAAATTCAAGATAACACCATTGGCTCAAAATTAGTTCCTATTGATATGTTAAGACTTAAACTATCTTTTTTTGGGGCGGTAAAGTTTGATCCAAGATCTGACAAATGGTTAAGGATTTGTATGTTTCAAGGAGCTCCATTACCAAATGAACTAAATTCATTTAATCAATATTGGATATATAACTAAAGTAATTAATGAGAAGTTATAGTGAAATTGACACGATTGTTAAACGTTCAACAAAAGCGAAAGGTTTCTCTTGGGGAGTTGCAGAAGAAATAGGAAAGAACATCAAGCAACTCGAGTTATTTGGTTTACCAGGAATAAAACATATAAACCAATATTTTAAGATTTTTAATAATGAGAAGTTTGAAAATTGCCAATCTTTTAACAAAAGCAACAGACCTCAAAACTTTTACTGTCCAATTAAACTTGGATTAAGTTTTTTTGATCAATCTATCTCTATCCAAGAACTAAATGATATAGAAATTGAAAAAATGGCTTACCCATTGATATTTTTGCCGTTTGTCAGCAGATCTTCGGAAATAACAGGAAAGAGAATTTTTTTAAAGATAGATCAAAAAGAATTTTTATTAAATTTCAATCAATCAATTTATTCAAATTATTTAAGTAGTGAGGTTGTAGAAAAAGCTGATGTAATTAAAATCCAATTCTTAGAAAACAAGAATAATTTTTCCGAAGAAGATTGGAAAGAATTAACAAAATTATCTGAAAACACATTTGTTGAAGAAACAGATGAGTTAAAACAAAAAACCGCAGGAGCAGGATTAACAGATAATGACTGATAACTTTGAATATAAATCGGACAAATCAGATAAAAATGAATTAAATGATATTTGTGATGAATGTAAAAAAGAAGATGAGACAGTAACTCAAAATTTAATACTCACAGGATATAAACTTTGTAACTCCTGCAGAACATCTAAAACTTTATTTCCGCTTTAAATATTTGTACTTATAGGTAATGAATTAATTTTTGTCATTACAAATGAAATTGTCAAAAAAGAAATAATTAAAAAAGACAAAAATACAATTCCAAATGCTTTTAAATTTGATTTTAAATTTAAAATATGTCGTGTTGCAATGATTAATGAAGCAAAAATCCAAAATTGAGTAAGAAAAATAATTAAAAGAACTAGTTCTGGTGTGACAGCAAAAAATCTTATAAGGCCTGGAGCGTGTGCGTACCCAACAGCTATAAGAACTCTTTTAAATGGAATTTTTCTATCTTTATCAGGAAAAATTTTAACTCCAATTACAAATATAAAAATTGCCCACACCAGCCAAGTTAATAATGCTGTTAAACCAGATATACCAACAGACGTTTTAACAATTGTGTTCGCTGCGATAGCACCAGCAACCCCATCTAAAATCATGATAAGAATTGCAAAATAAATTCCAGCTTCCCCATAATATCTTGGAGTTCTATAAAGAGTTTTATCAAGCTTTAACGATTTAAAAACAATATCTAAAAACTGAGCAAACATTAATTATCTTTATTTTTTTTTTGCGCCTTATATGAAACGATTAATGGGAATATTATTAGAGCAATAGCGATTATAATGCAAACAACTATGAAAAAGGTTTTCGTCATATTTAGGGGGAATTAAATTCCCCCTAAAAAAATTTTTATCACTTACTGACTACTTCTCTTGTATTTGCGTTGTAAGACTCTGTAAATGGAATATCAACTACAACTGCATCAACTGGCTCCCCAGGTTTATCAGAATATTTTTCTGGTAGGTGGACTTTAAATTTCGATCCAACTTTACCTCTTGGAAAACCATTTGCATTCAGCGTGCCATCAAAAGGTACATATCCCATAGCAATATTTTTCCCTTTTTCTGGGTGATACCAAGGAGAAGTTACAAATCCTACAGGCTCACTGCCATTTTCTGAAATTAACCAAAAATCTGGAGCGTATTCTTCAATAGGTTTTCCTCCTAATTCAAGTCCAACTAATTGAAGCTTGTAAGGTTTATGACCTGCTTTTAAATCAGCTTTCATTTTCTCGAGGGCTTTTTTACCAACATAATCACCTTTTTTGTTCCATTCACCTTTTCCAGATAAAGAAACTTGATATCCAAGATTACATTGAAAAGGATTATGCTCATGATCCATATCTTGTCCCCATGAAAGAATTCCAGCCTGAATTCTTCTATGGTGAGCAGGAGCAATCACCATTAAGTTATGTTTTTTACCTGCTTCAAGAACAGCATTCCACATATCTTCGGCATATAAAGTTGCTTCTCTTAAATATATTTCAAATCCAGACTCGCCTGAAAAACCTGTTTGAGAAATAATACAACTTCTTCCACCAACTTTTGCAGACGCCAAACCGTAAAAAGGCATGTTGTCTATGTCAACTTCACTTCCACAAAGATCTTTCATTAAAGCTTTTGCTTTAGGACCTTGAATTTGTACAGGACAAGCATCTATTTCATTAATTTGAACATTAAACCTTTCATCTGCATTTACTCCTTGCAGATATAATCCAATATCACTATCTGATAAACTAAACCAAAATTCATCTTTAGATATTCTTAAAAGAATAGGATCATTTAATACTCCTCCGTATGCATTACACAGAATTACATATCTTCCTCTCATTGGAGAAATTTTTGTAGCATCTCTTGTAATTACATAATCAACAAATTTTTCTGCATCTGGTCCTTTAACTTGTATTTGTCTTTCAACAGCAACATTCCACATTGTTACATGATTTTTAATTGCCTCGTACTCAACCATTGCACCACCATCTTCAGGTTTTACATAACCTCTTGGATGATAAATTCTGTTATAAACAGTTGCTCTCCAACATCCTGCTTTCATAGATAAATGCCAGTATGGAGATTTCCTTACTCTTGTTGATATTAGCATCTCAACTTTAGTAGGTCCGCTTTGTCTTAAATTGTATGGTACTTTTCTATCAGACTGATCTACTGATGTTGTATGTCTTAGTTTACTATAGTCAAATTCATTAGACATAGTTATTCTCCTTCAACCACTTGTTAGTTTCCTTCAAGCCGCCGAATGTATAAATGTGGAAATAATCAGTATGCGATTTAACTTTCCCAATTAAATCATTAGGGTCTTTAGGTTTCAATAAATCTAACGCCTTACTAAAATTAGATTTAAGAAAGTTAATGGAATTTTTTGCCCCTACAATATTAGCAAATTTAATTAAGCTAGATATTTTCATTGGCCCAGTTATTCCAACATGAACTGGTATTGTTTGTTTTGAAATAAAATCTATAATAGGCTGAGTATCCATTAGCCACTGTGTAACTATATAATCAGCATAAGGCTTTTTATCTATCATAGCTTTTTCTAAATCAGAGTCGGATATATCAGGACTCCCCTCGGGATGTCCAGCAATTCCAATCTTGATACCATCAAAAAACCCTGTCTCTAGCATTTGATATGAGCTATCAAATTTTCCGATCGGGTCACGACTTCCACCTATCACCAAGACCTGCTTAACACCCAAATCTTTACATCTAGAAACATAATCTTTCAGCTGATTTTCGTCATTTATTGACCTTGCTGGGAAGTGAGGAACTGGATTAAATCCCTCTTTAACTAACTCTCCAGACTGTTGAGCGGTCTCTTTATAATCACCCCCAGGTAGCATTGTTACATAAACATCTTTTACCTTTGGCAAGGTGCTTAAATCAGTTTTAGGACCTATTTCTAAAGAAAAATTCATAAGTAAATTCTTAATTATTTTATATTCCGTGTCTATAAAAATATTAAACAACTGAACACATTGTAACCCATTGTCATGATCTGAAAATTTAATTAAGTTTAGACATGGAAAATAAATTATCTCAAATTACAGAATTATTCTCCAAAACAAGACAACAAACTCTATCCCTGTGCGAGAACTTAGAGGCTGAGGATATGGTAATACAGCCCAGCAAAAATGTTAGTCCTCTTAAGTGGCATCTTGGTCACACCACATGGTTCTTCGAAAAATTCATCTTGTCAGAATTGGATGAAAGTTACAAACCTTTTAACAAAGATTATAACTACATATTTAATTCGTATTATAATTCTGTAGGTGAGTACAATCCTCGAAATAAGAGAGGTTCACTAAATAGACCCATCTTAAAAGATGTTGTAAAATATAGACATTATGTAACTGAAAATATTATTGATTTTTTAAAAAGGACAAAAAATAACAGGACATCATTTTTAGTTGAACTAGGTTCAAATCACGAACAACAGCATCAAGAATTAATGTTAATGGATATTAAAAATATTTTTTACAACAATCCATTGATGCCGACTTATAATTCTAACGATGATAAACCAACCGCTAAAGAAGAAAATGAATTGACATTAAAAACTAGTAAAAAATTTAAATATGGAAACAACGAGGATATTTTTTGTTACGATAACGAATTACCAGTATCAGAAACACAATTAGATCCTTTTAAAATTTATTCATTTATTACTAATGGAGAATGGAAAGAATTTATTAATGATGGAGGATATAAAAATCATGAGTATTGGTTATCTGATGGATGGGATTTTGTAAATAATAACAAATTAGAAAAACCAATGTATTGGATAGATAATAATAATTATTTTACATTAAACGGTGTAAAAAAAATTGATAATGAAAAGCCAGTTTCTCATATAAGTTTCTATGAAGCGGATGCTTTTGCAAGATACAAAAACAAAAGATTACCAACTGAATTTGAACTAGAGTATTTTTTAAAACAATCTGAAAAAAAAGGTAATTTTTTAGAGAATAAAATTTTTCATGAAGTAGAAGAAAAAGCAGACGATGTTTATGGAAATTTATGGGCTTGGACCTGTAGTAATTACACACCTTACAAAAAATACAAACCATATGAAGGAAATCTAGGAGAATATAATAATAAGTTCATGTGTAATCAGTTTGTCCTAAAAGGTGGCTCACATTCTACATCTATTAATCATGTCAGAGCATCTTATAGAAATTTCTTTTACCCAAGTGATACTTGGCAGTTTTGTGGTGTCAGACTAGCTGATGACATCTAGTGACTAATTTAAAATTAATAAACATAAACAATCAAATTCAAGATGATAAAAAATTAATCTTACAAGGATTATTAAATAAAAAACAAAAATATTTACTACCTAAATATTTTTATGATGAAAAAGGTTCGAGGTTATTTAATAAAATTACAAACCTCAAAGAATATTACCCAACAAATAAAGAGTTAGGAATACTAGGTAACTTACAAAAAGAAATAAGAAAGAAATTACCAATTAATTCAACAATTGTAGAATTTGGTAGTGGCTCAAATAAAAAAATTAATAAATTTATAAAATCATTAAGTGAGCCCAAAGAATACATTCCTATAGATATTAGCAAGGAATATTTGTTTGAAAATGCATCAATAATTGCAAAAAAATTCTCAGATTTAAAAGTAACTGCAATATGTGCAGACTTTAGTCAGACAAATAAATTAAATAAAATTTTAAAAAATAAAAAAAAAATTGTCAGTTTTTTTCCAGGATCGACCATAGGAAATTATTTACCTAAAAATGCAACAAAAATACTTAAAAATTTTTCAAAAATTATAGGCAAAAATTCTTATTTAGTAATTGGGGTAGATTTAATCAAAAATAAGAAGACTCTTGAAAATGCTTACAATGATAAATTGGGAGTTACAGCTAAATTTAATAAAAATATATTAAATGTAGTAAACAAAATTTGTAATTCTAATTTTCAAACTAAGAATTTTGATCATAAAGCATTCTACAATTTAAAAAAAAATAGAATTGAAATGCATCTTATTTCAAAAAAAAATTTCACGTTAAAAATTAATAAAAAGAATATAAAATTTAATAAAAACGAAACTATTCATACTGAAAATTCTCACAAATATTCAAAAAATAACTTTGTTAAATTAGTTAACAAATCAGGCTTTAAAGTTTTAAAACATTTTACAGATAAAAGAAATTATTTTGGAGTTTTTTTATTAAAAGTGAAGTAAGTTTTATTATGGCTCAAAAAGACGTAGGTAACAAAATTCCCATCTATAAGCTAAAAGAAACTGATGAAGTAATGAAATATTATGATGAGTGGGGAGATGGTAATAAATATGATAAGGATATGGTCGATTGGAACTACACAGGACCAAAAGAAACAACAAAAGTATTTTCAGAATTCCAAAAAAACAAAGATGCAAAAATTTATGATGCTGGTTGTGGAACTGGATTGGTGGGTATTGAATTAAAAAAATATGGTTTTAAAAATTTTCATGGGGCAGATCTTTCAAAAAAGTTATTAGAATTAGTACCAAATGATCTTTATGAAAAGCTTGAACAAGTAGACTTGAATAAACCCATTAATAAAAAAGATGACGTATATGACTCTGTTATGTGTGTTGGTACATTTACTTTTGGACATGTAAAGCCACCAGCTTTGGAGGAATTTATCAGGATTACAAAGAACGATGGATTTATCTGTTTTACTATTAATGAGGGAATACATGAAGAATATGGTTTTGATAAAAAAATTGAACAACTTAAAGAGCAAAATAAGTGGAAAGAAATAAAATTTTTTAAATCAGATTACATTGCAAGCAAAGACGTAAATGCTTGGTTAGGGTTATATCAAGTGATAAAATAAACCATGTCAGAAATTTACAATATTATAGATAAACAAAAGTTAGATATTGTATCTAAACCAATTAGTGAAGCTCATGGTTTACCAAATGAATGTTACATCAGTAAAGAATATACTTTAATTGAAAGAAAAAAATTATTTGAAGATAAGTGGATTGTAATTGGAGTTGGAAGTTCTATTCCAGATGAAGGTGATGTGAAACCAATTGATTTACTTGGAATACCCTTACTTATTGTTAGAACAAAAAATAAAGAAATAAAAGTTTTTCACAATATTTGTAGTCATAGAGGAGTAAAATTAGTTAAAGAAGCTGGCAAAATTAGAAATGTTATGAGGTGCTCATATCATTCATGGTCTTATGACTTAGAAGGAAAGTTAATTGCTACACCTCATATAGGAGGCATGAATATTCATCAAACACCTGAATTTGATAAATCAAAAAGTAATTTAAAAGAGATAAGATCATATATTTGGTTGGATCTGATTATGATTAATATTAACAACAATGAAATTTCATTTGAGGATTACATTAGTCCTTTAAGTAAAAGATGGGAAAAATTTTGGCCATTGAAAGATAGAGAATTAATTCATCATGCAAATGATTATGGTTATTTTAAATTAGATGCAAAATGTAATTGGAAATTTGCAATTGAAAATTATTGTGAGAGCTATCATTTGCCTTGGGTTCATCCAGGATTAAATTCTTATTCAAAATTAGAAGATCATTATCATATACAAGGTCTTCCAAATCGTTTCGCTGGACAAGGAACAGTAGTTTACAATCCAAGGTTCGAAGGAAATGAAAAGTTCCCATGCTTTCCTAATTGGCCGAAAGATAAAGAAAATATAGCTGAGTACGTAGCACTATTTCCAAATGTAATGTTAGGAGTTCACAAAGATCATTATTATGCTTATTGGTTAGAGCCAATCAATCATAAGTTTACTATAGAACATATGGAAATTTATTATGTAGGTGATGAAGCGGCAAATTCAACAAAATATAAATCTCTAAGACAAAAAAATCACAAACAATGGGAAGATATTCAAAAAGAAGATGTAGATATAATTCAAAGTATGCAAATAGGTAGAAACTCTCCAGCTTATAATGGTGGTAATTTTTCTCCGAAGATGGACAATCCAACACATCATTTTCATAAGTGGGTTGCTGGTAATTTAATTTAAAGTTAAAACCTAAAAATGAAAATTATATTAATCATGGGACTTCCAGGCGCAGGAAAAACTACATTAGCTGATGAACTTGCTCCTTTATTAAATGCAAAAAGATTAAATGCAGACGAAGTAAGAAAAGCTGCAAACGATTGGGATTTTTCAGAAGAGGGAAGAACAAGGCAAGCAAAAAGAATGGCAGAATTTGCATTAAAATTAAAAGACGAAGGAAATTATGTGATTGCAGATTTTATTTGCCCAACTCCAAAGGCTAGAAGTCTATTTCCTGCGGATTATGTAGTTTGGGTAGATACAATAAAAGAAGGTAGATTTGATGACACTAATAAAATGTTTGTTAAACCAGAAAAATATAATTTTCATGTTACCACACAAGATGCTAAGTCTTGGGCACCAAAGATTTTAAAGGAGATATAAAAATGACGTATCAATGGGATAACAAAAAACCAACAGCTCAAATGTTAGGAAGATGGCAACCGTTTCATGATGGTCACTATACTCTATTTAAGGAAATTATAAAAAAAACAGGACAAGTATGTATTCAAATTAGAGATGTACAAGGTGTTGACGATAACCCATTTGATTTTGAAACTGTCAAAAAAAATATTGAGGAAAAACTTAATCCAGAGTTTAAGGGCAGGTTCAAAATTATGCTTGTCCCTAATATTACAAATATTTGTTATGGAAGAGGTGTTGGATATAAAATTGAAGAAATAGTTTTGCCTGAAGAAATTCAAAAAATTTCAGCAACTAAAATTAGAGCTAAGATGAGAGAAGAAGGTAAATTAAAATAAGTGACTGTAAAAATAAATAAATTATCACCAGGCGTTAAAAGAATTTTAATTAATGATCCAAAAACTTATAATTCATTATCCTACAAAACTCTTTCATCTTTATTAAAGGCATTCAAAAAATTAAATAATGATAAAGAAACAAGGGTCATTATTTTAGAAGGAGCTGGAAAAGGATTTAGTGCAGGCCATAACTTAAAAGAGGTAAGAGGTATAAAAAATAGATCTAATCATCTAAAACTTTTTAAACTTTGTTCAAAACTTATGATGCAAATTGTGGAGGGAAACAAACCAGTCATAGCAAAAGTTCATGGTGCTGCTTATGCAGCAGGATGTCAATTAGCTGCCAGTTGTGATCTTGCATATAGTACGAACTCAGCAACGTTTGCTACACCTGGAGTAAAAATTGGATTATTTTGTAGTACACCAATGGTTGCTGTCAGTCGAAAAATTAGCAGAAAAAGAATGATGGAAATGCTACTTACCGGTGATCCAATTAGTGCAAAATATGCAAAGGAAATTGGATTAATTAATGATCATTACAGTCCAAAAACTTTGAATAAAAAAGTTTTAGATATTGCAAAAAAAATATCTTCAAAATCAAATTTAACTATCAAAATAGGTAAAAAAGGTTTTTATAAACAATTAGAAATGCCCCTTAACAAAGCTTATGATTATACAAGTAAGATGATGACACTTAATATGTCATCTTATGATGCCAAAGAGGGTATAAGTGCATTTATCGAAAAAAGAAATCCAAGTTGGAAAAACAAATAACCATTAAGTTGAAGTCACTTAAAAAAAAGATTAAGTTGTAATTAAAGGAGAAAATCAATCATGGATGGATGTTGTGGTCCTGGATATGCTAGTCCTGCAGAAGCAATAAAAGCACCAAAAGAAAAGCTTTTATATACTATAGCTATTTACACAGGGACAGGAATACAAAAACCAGATTACTTAGCAACAGTCGATGTTGATCCTCAAAGTCCTACTTATTCTAAAGTAATTCATAGACTTGAAATGCCAGGTATTGGTGATGAATTGCATCATATGGGATGGAATGCATGTTCTTCTTGTCATGGCGACTCAAAAATGAGCAGAAAATATTTATTAGTTCCAGGTGTTAGATCAAATAATATTTATGTTGTTGATACTGCATCCGATCCTAGAGCTCCAAAAATACATAAAGTAGTAGATGGATCTGAAATAAAGAAAAAAACTAATTTATCAGGACCACACACAGTTCATTGCTTAGGTTCTGAAATTATCATTTCTTTTCTTGGAGACGCTCGAGGAGAAGCACCAGGAGGATATTTACATTTAAATAAAGATTTTGAAATTGTAGGTAGGTGGGAAAATTCAATGGGAGACATACCTTTTAGTTATGACTTCTGGTACCAGCCAAGACATAATGTAATGGTTAGTTCTGAGTGGGCTGCCCCAAATACTTTCATGCCTGGATTTGATTTAGAGGAAGTTGGTCATTTGAAATATGGTAGACGACTTCATGTTTGGGATTTTAAAAAAAAAGAGCCAGTTCAAACAATGTATTTAGGTGAAGACGGTTTAATACCTTTAGAAGTAAAATTTATGCATAATCCTGACAGTAGTCATGGATTTTGTGGTGCAGCGCTAAGTGCAAATGTAATTCATTTTTGGAAATCAAAAGAGGGAAAATGGGAATGGGAAAAAATAATTGATGTTGAAAATGAACCACATCCTGATTGGCCAATCCCTGTACCTGGAGTTATGTCAGCGATATTAGTTTCAATGAATGATAAATATCTCTATATAAATAATTGGCTTCATGGAGATATGAGGCAATACGATATTTCAGATCCGCACAAACCTAAATTAACTGGTCAAGTTTGGATGGGTGGATTGTTAGGAAAGGCTCCAGAAGTAAATGGTGTTAAAATTGCTGGTGGACCTCAAATGTATCAATTATCTTTAGATGGCAAAAGGATGTATGTAACAACATCATTATTTTCTACTTGGGATAATCAATTTTATCCTGAAATTAGAAAACAAGGTGGAGCAATGATTATGATTGATTGTGATGTTGAAAATGGAGGAATGAAAATTAATAAAGATTTTATTGTTGATTTTGGTAAAGAACCAAATGGACCTAGTAGGTGCCATGAAAGTAGATATCCAGGTGGAGATTGCACAAGCGACATCTGGCTATGACAAAGATTACAATCTCAAACAGAAATAACAGTGCATTTGAAGTCAGTGGAAAAAAACCTTTATTAAACGAATTAAGAGATCAAGGTGTCGATCTTCCTTATGGATGTCAGTATGGAGGATGTATTACATGTGCAGCTAAACTAATTAATGGAGAAGTAGATCAACGTTCTCAAGTTGCTTTGAATAACAGACAAATAAATGATGGATATATTATTTTATGTGTTGCTAAAGCAAAAACAGATTGCACAATTGAGATAGGAGTTGAAAGTCATGATAAATTGTATCGAAATCCTTTCCTAGACCCTTTAGAACCTCATGAATTAAAAGCAGATATCGCGAGCAAAAAGGAAGAAAAAAAATAAACATGAACCACAACGAACCTTATAGTGCTGAATATTTAAAAGATATTTTAAGCTCAGTTAAGACAATTGCTATGGTTGGTGCTAGCCCAGATAAAACTAAATTTAGTTATGGTGTACTAAGAGTTTTGCATGAAACTGGTTATGACATGATACCTGTAAATCCTAAACCAGGTATAAAGGAAATTAGAAATTTAAAAGTTTATCCAAATTTATCTGCTATCGATAGACCTGTTGATATGGTTGAAGTATTTAGAAAATCTGAGGATCTTTATGGAATTGCTGAAGAGGCAATATCAATTGGAGCAAAAGTATTATGGGGACAAATAGGTGTAATTAATCATGATGCAGCAAAAATTGCTGAAGATGCAGGTTTAAAAGTAGTTATGAATAGATGTCCAAAAATTGAACTCTTCAGACCATTTTGGAAACCTCGACTAGATCTTAAAATTTAAATTAAATTATGGATACAACACTTGTAGATGAAAAAATAAAAGAACTATATTTAAGTTATAGGACGATAGCAATTGTTGGAGCAAGCCCAGACTCAAAAAAAACTTCCAATATAATAATGAAATATTTAAGAAATACAGGGTACAAAGTTTTTCCCGTTAATCCAGTAACAGATAATAAAATTATACATGGTGAACCAGTTTATAAAAAGCTAACGGATATAAAAGATCATGTTGGAATTGTTAATGTTTTTAGACCTAGTGAAGAGGCTGAGGAAATAGCAAAACAAACAATAAAAATTGGTGCAAATGTATTATGGTTGCAATTAGGAATTCATAACGAAAATGCAGCAAAATTAGTCTCTCAAAATAAAATTTATTATATCTCTAATAAATGTATTAAAAACGAATACGACAGATTATTCAAAACTATATAATTACAAATTATTGAGTGTGATATTAAGACCTTTTATTTCATTTTAAATTTAAGATAAATTTAAAATATGAAATCTAAAATTTTATTTATTTTAATTACTTTTTTTTATTTTAATTCTTTATTTGCCGATGTTTTAAAACCAAGTGTGAATATAGATCCGAAACAAGTTGTTTTAATTCAATTAAAGGCGTTAATGAAAAATGACAGTCCATATAAAGATAGAGGAATTGAGCAAACGTGGGAATTTGCACATCCAAATAATCAAAGGATGACAGGTCCATTAGATAGATTTAAAAGAATGTTAAAAGGGGCTTCATACTCGATGCTGATTGATCACAAAGAAAATACAGTAACTGAAATTTACAAATCAAGTACCATGGCAACTTATGAAGTTGTTGTCTTGGATAAGGACAAACAATATTTTAAATTTAAATGGAAAGTTGAAAAGAATAATAAAGAAGGCAATCTTTTAGATTGTTGGCTAACAACAGCAGTTTCACAACCAATACCGATGGGATCATCAATATAATGAAAAAGCCTCCAATGTATATTAGGTACGCAATTCTAATGTTTATTTTATGCTTTCCAACAATTTCATCCACTCAACTTGGATGGTATTTTTGGGGAAGTGAAGTTGGGATTAATATTGGTATGGTAGTAGGTACAATTTCGGTTGTAGTTGCCGCTTATTTAATGTTCAGAATGGGCTGGCGTGACGCAGATGATGAATAATAGAATTTTGTTTCGTAAGTAATTAAAATTTAGTAGGAATCTGATAATGAAATCCAAAGCAAAAGTAGTTGTAGTTGGTGGTGGAGTAGTAGGGGTAAGTGCTCTTTATCATTTAGCAAAAAAAGGTTGGTCAGATGTAGTTTTAATTGAAAGAAAAGAACTAACATCAGGCTCAACTTGGCATGCGGCTGGCTTATTACCATTATTTAATATGAGTTATTCTGTGGGACAACTCCATAAGTATGCTGTTAATTTATATAAAACTTTAGAAGAAGAGACAGGTAAGAACGTAGGTTTCAGTGTTGTATCAAATATTAGATTAGCAAGCACTAAAGATAGAATGGATGAATATTTTCAATACGCTGGTGTTGCTCAAACAATTGGTGTTGATGTAAAATTTTTAACTCCAGATCAAGTTAAAGAAATCTGGCCATTATGTAATACATCAGATTTAGTTGGTGCAATACAACATCCTGAAGATGGATATATTCAACCAGCTGATTTAACTCAAGCACTTGCAACAGGTGCAAGAAATAGAGGAGCAGAAATATATAGAAATACAAATGTTGTTGGAATGAAACAAACCAAAGATGGTTGGGTTGTAGAAACAGATAAAGGATCAATAGAATGTGAACATATTATTTCTTGTTCAGGAAATTTTGCAAGACAAACTGGAAAGATGGTTGGTTTAGATATTCCAGTCATTCCAGTTGAACATCAATACATTGTTACTGAACCTCATCCAGAAATTCAAAAAAGAAAAAAAGATGGATTACCAGAGATGGGAGTTTTAAGAGATAGTGATAGTAGATGGTATATGAGAGAAGAAGCAGGTGGATTAATTTTAGGACCATATGAAGATGGTGCACCAGCTTGTTATGTAGATGGACCATCAAAAGATTCTGAATATGAATTATTTCAGGAAGATTTGGATAGATTAGCACCTCATATTGAAGGTGCAATACATAGAGTCCCTGCGTTTGGAGAAGTGGGAGTTAAGAAAGTTTATAATGGAGCAATTTGTTACACTCCAGATGGTAACCCAATTGTTGGTCCTGCTTGGGGATTGAAAAATTTTTGGATAAATGAAGGTCATAGTTTTGGTATCACTGCAGCAGGTGGAGCAGGATGGCAACTTGCTGAATGGATCGTAGATGGTGAACCAACAATTGATATGCTTGGTGTTGAACCAAGAAGGTATGGAGATTATTGCTCTAAGTCATATTTAAAAGCTAAAAATGAAGAAGCTTACAGTCACGTTTTCATAACTCACTTTCCTGATGAAGAAAGACCAGCAGCAAGACCATTAAGAACAGCGCCATGTTATGACAGAATGAAAAATTTAGGAGCAGTATTTGGTCAAAAATTTGGATGGGAAAGACCTAATTTTTTTGCAACCGATGGAATGGAGCAAAAAGACGATTGGTCATTTAGAAGATCTAAATGGTTCAATGCAATGGAAAAAGAATGCAAAAACGTAAAAGAAAACGTTGGTCTTTTAGATATGACTGCATTTGCAAAATGTAGAATTAAAGGACCTGGTGCGGAGGAATTTTTAGATAATTTAGTTGCAAACAAATTACCAAAAAAAGTTGGAAGAATTAATTTATGTCACGCTTTAAATACTAAAGGTGGAGTTCATTCTGAATTTACTATTATGAGAGAATCACATGATAGCTTTTATTTAGTATCAGCAGGAGCTTTCCAAAGATTAGATCATGATTGGATTTTAAAATGGATGCCTTCAGATGGTTCAGTGCAGTTTGAAAATTTAACTAATAGTAATGGAGTTTTGGTTGTTTCAGGTCCAAAAGCAAGAGAATTAATGCAAAGAGTTTCAAAAGATGATTTTTCAAATGAAAACTTTAAATGGCTAAGTGCAAAAATGGTTGATGTAGGGTACGCACCAGTAAATGCTATGAGAGTTAATTTTGTTGGTGAATTAGGATGGGAACTTCATCATCCAATTGAATATCAAAATCACATTTTTGATAAACTTATGGAAGCAGGGCAAGATCTTGAATTAAAGCCATATGGTATTAGAGCAATGAATAGTTTGAGAGTAGAAAAATCGTATAAATTGGTTGGAACAGAACTATCAATAGAATACTCACCTTATGAAAGTGGTCTTGATAGATTTATTCATCCTAATAAAGGAAGTTTTATTGGACTTGAAGCATTGAATAAGTGGAGAGAAAAAGGTTTTGATAATAAGCTTGTTACTTTAGAGGTTCATAATCCAAAAGATGCAGATGTATTAGGCAACAACCCAATTTATGAAAATGGAAGTGTTATAGGAAGAGCTACAGGAGGAGATTTTGGTTTTAGAATTGGAAAATCATTAGCATTAGGAATGGTTAAACCAGAATTAGCAAATGTTGGACAAAAACTTAAAATTGAAATATTAGGTGAGAAATATGATGCTACAATTTTAGATGAAAGTCCTTACGATCCAGAAAACAATTTATTAAGAGCTTAATGAAAATATTAGTCGCAGTTAAAAGAGTTATTGATTACAACGTTCAAATAAGAGTTAAAGAAGATGGTTCTGGTGTTGTTACTGACAACGTTAAAATGTCAACAAATCCACCAGATGATAATGCAATAGAAGAAGCAGTAAAAATCAAAGAGGCTGGCAAAGCTAAAGAAATAGTTGCAATTACAATCGGTGAAGAAAAAGCTCAAGAAACCGTTAGAAAAGCATTAGCTGTTGGAGCGGATAGAGGAATACATGTCAAAGTTGATAATGTGATTGAGCCATTAGCAGTTTCAAAAATTTTGAAAAAAATTGTAGAAAAAGAAAATCCTGATTTGGTGTTTATGGGAAAACAAGCAATTGACGATGATTGCAATCAAACTGGTCAGATGCTTGCAGCTTTATTAAATTGGCCTCAAGCAACTTTTGCATCGAAAATTGAAGTTAAAGATAATGCATTAGAAGTAACTCGTGAAATTGATGAAGGTTTAGAAACTATTGAAGTAAATGTTCCAGCTATTGTTACATGTGATTTAAGACTAAATGAACCAAGATATGCTTCGCTTCCAAATATTATGAAAGCTAAAAAAAAACCAATAGAACAGTTAAATGCTTCAGATTTAGGAGTTGATATTAATCCTAGAATCGAACAAATTAAAGTTGAAGAACCACCAAAAAGAAAAGCTGGAATAAAAGTCGCTAGTGTAGAAGAATTAGTGCAAAAATTAAAAAATGAGGCTAAGGTAATTTAAATGTCAGTATTATTAATTGCAGAACATAATAATAAAGAGGTTAGACCATTTACCTATAATGCTATAACTGCAGCTTCTCAAATAAATGAGGATCTTCATGTTTTGGTTTTAGGTCATCAAGCTGATGATGTTGCAAAATCTTTATCTGAAGTTCCAAATGTAAAAAAAGTTATTCACGTTGATAATGAAATTTATGAAAACTACATTGCTGAAAATTATACAGCAGCAATAATTAAGCATGCAGAAAGTTATTCACATATTGTAAGCTCAGCAAATACATTTGGTAAAAATCTAATGCCAAGAATTGCGGCATTACTAGATACTTCTCAAGTAAGCGATATAATTAAAGTTATTTCTGAGGATACTTTTTTAAGACCAATTTATGCAGGAAATGCTTTTGCTACGGTTAAAAGTAATGACAAAAAAAAATGTGTTACTATTAGACCGACGTCGTTTGACCCTGCTGATAAGAGTGGTGGATCTGCTGAAATTACAAAATCTGATCCAGCAGAAGCTAGTTCATCAACTAAATTTCTAAAGAAAGAAGAAGTTAAGTCAGACAGACCAGAGCTTGGAACAGCTAGAATAGTTATTTCTGGTGGCAGAGGAATGCAAAATGGCGAAAATTTTAAATTAATCAGCGATATTGCTGATAAACTTAATGCAGCAATTGGAGCATCAAGAGCAGCAGTTGATGCAGGTTATATTACGAATGATCATCAAGTAGGACAAACGGGTAAAGTAGTAGTCCCAGATTTATATATTGCAGTTGGAATTTCAGGTGCGATACAGCACTTAGCAGGAATGAAAGAAAGTAAAGTTATTGTAGCTATAAATAAAGACGGTGAAGCTCCAATTTTTAGTGTCGCAGATTACGGATTAGAAGCAGATCTTTTTGAGGCGCTTCCTCAGTTTTTGTCAGAATTGAACAAATTAAACACTATACAAAAATAGCAAATACTGTAAGAAATTATCATTATGTCCAGAGAAGTGATGGAATACGATGTTGTTATCGTAGGTGGCGGACCATCAGGAATTTCAACTGCAATTAAATTAAAGCAGTTAAATCCAGATATTAATGTCTGCCTTTTAGAAAAAGCATCTGAGATAGGTGCACATATTTTGTCAGGTAACGTGTTTGAAACACGTGCTTTAGATGAATTGATACCTAATTGGAAAGAATTAAATGCTCCAATTAAAACAAAAGTTACAAAAGAAAAATTTTTATTTTTAGGAAAACAAAAATCAGTAAGTTGGCCAACTTGGTTACTTCCTAAGGTTCAACAAAATCATAACAATTATATTATAAGTCTTGCAAATCTTTGTAGATGGTTAGCAGAGCAGGCTGAGGGATTAGGAGTTGAAATATTCCCAGGATTTCCAGCAAGTGAAGTTTTATATAATGACGATGGATCAGTTAAAGGTATTGCAACCCAAGATATGGGTATCGACAAAGAGGGAAATAAAAAAGATACTTATGAACCAGGAATGGAATTGCATGCAAAAGTTACAGTATTTGCAGAAGGATGCAGAGGTCACTTAGGAAAAGAATTAATAAAGAAGTTTGAATTGGATAAAGGTAAAAATCCTCAACAATATGGAATTGGTTTTAAAGAAATTTGGGAGATAGATGAAAAAAATCATACAGAAGGTTTAGTAATGCATACTGCTGGATGGCCTTTAGACAATAACACCTATGGTGGAAGTTTTATGTATCATGCAGAAAATAAACAAGTTTTTCTAGGTTACGTAATTGGATTAGATTACCAAAATCCTCATCTCTCACCTTTCGATGAATTCCAAAGATTTAAAACTCATCCAGATATAAAAAAAATAATTGAAGGTGGAAAAAGAATTTCTTATGGCGCTAGAGCTTTAATTGAGGGTGGTATACAGAGTTTACCTCAGATGTTTATGCCAGGTGCTTTGTTAGTTGGGTGTGATGCAGGAACATTAAATATGCCTAAAATAAAAGGGTCACATACTGCAATGAAGAGTGGAATGATCGCTGCTGAAACAATTTATGAGCATCTTACAAAAAATTTAAATTTATCTACATATGAACAAAAATTTAAAGAAAGTTGGGTTTATAAAGAATTACATGAGGCAAGAAATGTAAAACCAAGTTTCTCCTGGGGATTAATTTTGGGTATATTATTTACTGGAATTGACCAGATTTTATTTAGAGGAAAGCTTCCTTTCACATTAAAGCATAAGCATGCTGATCATGAAGCTTTAAAACCAGCAGATAAAATGCCAAAAATTGAATATCCTAAACCTGATAACGTTATTACTTTTGACAAAACTAGTTCGGTTTATTTAACGGGCACAATTCATGATGATAATCAACCAGTCCACTTAAAGCTTAAAGATCCAGATTTACCTATAAAATATACTTTAGAAAAATTTGATGAGCCTGCACAAAGATATTGTCCAGCAGGAGTTTATGAAGTTCAAGAAGTAAATTCTGCTCAAAAATTTGTAATAAATGCACAAAATTGCATACATTGTAAAACTTGTGATATTAAAGAGCCATCTCAAAATATTACTTGGGTCACTCCAGAAGGTGGGGGTGGACCTAAATATGGAAATATGTAGTTAGGATAAATCGATTGCGAACTTTTTTAAAGTTTCAATTGGAATAAGTTTTAAAGTATTTTTATGAGTTTTCTTTAAATAAATAGGACATCCTTTTCCAGCTTCTAAAGCTCTAGCATACCATCCTGCACATACACACCAACTATCACCATCTTTCAACCCTGGAAAACCAAACTCAGGATGAGGTGTAATTAGATCATTCCCTGCTTCTTTGCACCATTCTAAAAATTCAGTATTTACTTTTGCACATACAGTGTGAATACCATGGTCATTTTCATCTGTATTACAACATCCATCTCTATACCAACCTGTTAATGGTTCATTAGAACAAAGTTCTAAATTTTCATCCAAAACATTTTTTTGAAATTTATCCTTCATATACATTATAAATACTATTATCTATCTTAGCATTAAATGATATCGATCTTCTTTCCTCATTTGAATTTTTAAATGGATAAACTGTGTGCATTAAATAGTTCGGGAAAAAATAAAAATCTCCTACTTTAGGTACAATTTCAAATTTTGATTTAGAAGTAAATTGTAAAGATCCATGCACTAATTCTAAATTTCCTCCAGCATAATTATGATTTTCTTTTTTTTGTTTCCAGTCCCCCAAAGTCTCAGGAACTTTTAAAAAACCAGCTCCAGATATATGTCCTCCATGCCAATGTATTGGATTATATTCATTTTCGAATTGTCTAACAATCCAACTTTCTAAAATTTTAAATTGAGTTATTTTTTTTTCAGTTTCTAATTCAATCCATTTAGATGCACAAACCTCTAAAAATTTATTCCAACCACTAGATTTTACAAATTCACTATCTAATTTAAACTCCTGTGTCACATCACCAACTAAACTATTTCCATAATCTAAATCTGAGGATTTTTTTTTATTTGCAATTACATCATCTACATAATCATTTAATACTTTTAACAAAGCAGTCGGTATTGATACTTTAAAAATTGATGGGCCAAATGGTTTAATTCTTGAACCTTTTATTTCCATATTAAACCTTTGTTGGATTTGGTTGCCCTTTATAAACTACTTCTGGATCAAATTTTTTTTCTTCTTCTTCAAATTTCATTTCAATTTGTCTGGCATTATCAATCTTACCTAAAGGGATAGATCTGTAAAAGCAAGATCTGTAGCCTACATGGCAACTTGCACCTTTGCCAATATCTACAGTCATCCAAACAGCATCTTGATCATCATCAATTCGAATTTCTTTTACTTTTTGAACAAAGCCACTTGTTTTTCCTTTATGCCAAATTGATTGTCTTGATCTGCTCCAGTAATGAGCTTCTTTGGTTTCAATAGTTAACTTGAAGGCTTCGACATTCATATACCCATGCATTAATATTTCTTTTGTTTTTGAGCATGTTGTAATGACTGGAATCAATCCATCATTATCGAATCTAGGAGATAAAAGCTTGCCTTCTTCTATTTCTGCTACATTTTCTCTTTTTTTAAACATATATGTGGAATTATCTAACATAATAATAAATATATTAAATATTTTAAAATTAAGGTTTTATATATATAAAAGCACGTCATGAAATTAGTAAAAAACGAAAACGAAAAAAAAATTAATGAAGTAACTGATAAAGAAGCTGAAGAAGCTTTTGTCAAAATTCTTAAATGGCTAGGTGAAGATCCTAGTAGAGAAGGTTTATTGGAAACTCCAAAAAGAGTTACAAAAGCATTTAAAGAATATTTCAAAGGCTACAAAGAAGATCCCAAAGCAGTTTTAGATAAAACATTTGGTGATGTTGAAGGCTATAGCGATATGGTTGTTCAAAAAAATATTTCAGTCCAAAGTCATTGCGAACATCACATGGCACCAATTATAGGAATTGCTCATGTAGCATATATTCCAAATCAAAGAGTTGTAGGATTAAGTAAAATAGCAAGAGTGGTAGAAGTATTTTCTAAAAGATTGCAAACACAAGAAAGATTAACTGTTCAGATTGCTAATACTTTAATGGAGTCGTTAGATGCAAAAGGTGTTGCGGTAACAATAGATTCAACTCATCAGTGTATGACTATGAGAGGTATAAAAAAAGAACAAGCAACTACAGTTACAAATTTTTATCTTGGACAGTTTAAAGACGATTTAAGTTATCAAAATAGATATTTGCGATTTATTGCAAAATAATATTTACTGATAAACATGGCGGACTCATTTAAAGCAGTTGTAATAAACAATCAGAACGAAAATTTTACAAGAGAAGTTAAAGAATTAAGTTTAGATCATTTTAAAGATGGTGAAGTACTAGTTAAGATAGATTATTCCGATCTTAATTGGAAAGATGCAATGATATTAAAAGATGGTGGTAAATTAGTTAAAGAGTATCCAAGAATACCAGGTATTGATTTTTCAGGGACAGTTGCACAAGGCGATGGTGAAGAATTTAAAGAAGGGGACAGAGTTATATTAACAGGTTGTAGAGCAGGTGAACTCTTTGATGGTGGATATTCTCAATACGCAAAAGTTAAAAAGGATCATATTACAAAAACACCTGAGGGAATGACAAACAAACAAGCTATGATTTTAGGAACTGCTGGTCTTACAGCTTTATTATGCGCTTTTGCAGTTAAAGCAAGAGAGGAACTATTGATGCAGTCAAAAGTTAATGATGTATTAGTAACTGGTTCCACAGGAGGTGTTGGAATGGTGGCAGTAATGGTTCTTGCTAAAATGGGTATTAACGTTACAGCGATAACTGGTAAACCAGATAAAGCAGATTATCTAAAAGAACTTGGTGCTAAAAACGTTATAGATCGTAAAGAATTTGAAGGTGAAGCAAGATTAATTGATAAAGGAACATGGGATGGTGTTGTAGATACCGTGGGTGGTAACATTTTATCTAATGCAATAGCTCAAACTAAACCAAAAGGAATTGTTGCCATATGCGGAAATGCTAGTGGCAATAAATTAAATACATCAGTAATTCCATTTATATTAAGAGCAGTCAAATTATGGGGTGTAGACTCAGTTAATATAAGTAAAAAAAGAAAAGAGTTTGTATGGGGAGAATTTCCCACTTTGCTAGATTTTAATATTTTAGAAAAATCAGTAAATACTGTTGGGTTAGACGAATTATTGAATATCTATCCTGATATATTAAAAGGAAATTTAAAAAATAAAATAGTAGTGGATGTAAATAAATAATGGATTGGGACAAATTAAAAATATTTCATGCAGTTGCTGAGGCAGGTAGTTTTACAAGTGCGACTGTCATTCTAAACCTTAGCCAATCTGCAATTAGTAGACAAATTCAATCTTTAGAAGAAGATTTAAAAGTTAAATTATTTGAACGTCATGCAAGAGGCTTAACACTAACTGAAAATGGTGAATATGTATTTAAAACAGCACATGAAGTTATCTCTAAATTAAAAGAGGTAGAAACAACTTTAGGAGATAAAAAACACAAACCTTCCGGAAAACTGTCAGTAACAACAGTAGTTAGTTTTGGAACAACTTGGCTGACACCAAGAATACAAGAATTTATGCAATTAAATCCAGAAATTGAAGTTGAACTCATATTTGATGATAGAGAGCTAGATTTAAGCACAAGACAAGCGGATATTGGAATATTTATGAGAAGACCAAAACAACTTAATTATATCCAAAAAAAGCTGATTGATATCAACTATCATATATATGGATCACCAAAATACCTAGAAAAACATGGATATCCTAAGACAATTAATGATTTAAATAAGCACAACTTTATTTCATTTGGTAGAGGAGCTCCATCTCCAGTTTATAATCCAGATTGGGCATTAAAACTTGGAATGAAAGATAATAAAAAAAGAAAAACTGTGATGAGAGTTAATAGTGTTTATGGTTTACTATTAGCCGTTCAAAGCGGTGTAGGATTGGCCGCAATTCCAGATTACTTAACTGTCAAACAACCAAACATAGTAAAAGTTTTACCTAGCGTTCAAGGTCCAACCACAGAGGCACACTTTGTATACCCTCAATCACTTAAAAATGTTGCTAGAGTTCAAGCTTTTAGGAACTTCCTATACAGTAAAATTTCTGAGTGGGAATTTTAAATAAATCATCAAAAAAATAGTACTAATTGCGATTGATTATCAATTGCGACAATATTGCAATTGATAATCATTTTCATTGAGAATAGTTATCATCCGCATTGCAGGACAAATTACGTTTAATATAAATTTAAATTTAAGGAGTAGAATGAGAAAATTAACAATAATTTCATTGTTTTTTGCTTTAATTTCAAGTTTTACGATAGCAGCTGAGGTCAATATTTTTAGTGCAAGACACTATGATTCTGACATTCAATTATATGAAAAGTTCACAGCAGCAACAGGAATTAAAGTAAACGTAGTATCGGGTAAAGATAAAGCCCTGCAGAAAAGAATTACTGAAGAGGGAGCAGACTGTGTTGGAGATTTATACATCACAGCTGATGCTGGAAGATTAGGTGCATTTGCAGCTAAAGGTATGATGCAAAATGCAGGTTGGTCAAAAGCAATTAAGGACGCAGTTCCTGCACAATTTAGATCTGCTAAATGGACTGGAATAGCTAAAAGAGCAAGAATAATTTATTATTCACCTGAAAGAGTAAATGCAAACGAACTTAATGGCATGACTTACGAAGGTCTAGCTGATCCAAAATGGAAAGGTAGATTAGTAATAAGAAAATCTAACAACATTTATAACCAATCTCTAGTTGCTTCACTAGTTAAAAATAATGGTAAAGCAAAAACTGCAGAATGGTCTAAAGCTGTTGTAGCAAATATGGCCAGAACTCCTAAAGGTAACGACCGTGCTCAAATCATGGCCGTTGCGGCTGGAGAAGCTGATATTGCTGTTGCAAACACTTATTATCATGCGTTGATGTTATCTGGAAAAAAAGGTGCCGAACAACAAGAAGCGGCAAAAAAAGTAATGCCTTTTTTCCCTAATCAACAAGACAGAGGAACACATATTAATATTAGTGGAGCTGGTATGCTTAAACACGCACCAAACAAAGCTAATGCAGTAAAATTAGTTGAGTTTTTATTATCAGAAGAGGCTCAAAATCATATTGTAAATAATACTTTTGAGTATCCAATGATCGGTGGTGTAACACCTAATGATTTAGTTCCAGGCAAAGAGATGAACTTTGTAATGGATACTAAAACAAGTGTTAAGTCATACGG
Source organism: uncultured Pelagibacteraceae bacterium (assembly GCA_902595635.1). GTDB lineage: Bacteria > Pseudomonadota > Alphaproteobacteria > Pelagibacterales > Pelagibacteraceae > Pelagibacter. Next base: position 46,682 of record CACJQT010000003.1, read on the forward strand.
TGCAAAACAAGCAGATGCATTGGAAGTAATGTTGGCTGCCGGATGGAAGTAAATGATAGCTGTTAAAAAAAAATTTACTACGGAAGTTGATTATAATAAATCTTCCAAAGCCTGTCCTGCATGTGCTTCGGAGGGTGAAAAAATCAATAAACGTGTAAATAATAGAAAATTATCTGAAATTAAAACTAAGGAGGTTCCGCATATCCTAAAAGTATTTAATTTTTGATTTTCTAAAGTTTGTGCCTATGGTTTGGTCTCCTAAGCCATAGGCACTTTTGATTTTCATGATTATAAGGCGGATTATAATATATGAAATTTAATTCCTGGTACCTTTCTTCATTTTTAGTTTCATTTGTTGTTGCAATTCCAATTTTAACTGTATTTGCAAGTTTCTTCCAAGAAACAACTAATTACTTTGATATTTTAAAAAATACATTTCTAATTGAATATATTTATAATTCATTAATATTACTTTTAGGAGTTTTAGTTTTTACATTATTCCTAGGTGTTGGCTGTGCATATGTAGTTTCATTTTATGATTTTCTAGGCGTTAAATTTTTTAAATGGGCCTTAATATTATCTTTTGCAGTACCTGCTTATATTTATGCTTATTCATTAACTGCTTTCTTTGAAAACTTTGGAACACTATACTCAATATTGAAATCTTTATTTGGACCTGGTGAATATAATCAATCCATCCCAAAATTTGATGGTATGCTTGGTGCTATTTTATCAGTTTCTTTTTCACTATTTGGATATGTTTACGTTCTAACTAGAGCATCTTTTCATTATCAGTCTCAAAATTTAATTGAATTAGGTCAAAACCTAGGTTTTTCAAAATATAAGTCTTTCTTTACAATCATTTTACCATCTGCAAGACCAGCGATAGTTGCGGGTTTGGCATTAGTTGCTATGGAAACATTATCAGATTTTGGAGCAGTATCATTTTTTGGAATAGCAACTCTTACTACTGGAATATATGACTCATGGATATCTTTTGATGATTTAGCTTTTGCAAATCAACTCTCATTTTTTTTACTATTATTTATTCTAGGACTTTTTTTTATTGAGAATATCTCAAGAAAAAAAGCTCAATATCACTCTCCAGTTAAGGGAGGAATTAAAGAAAAGAAGAAAATTAAATTAAATTTTTCAAAAGGGTTTTTAGCATTCGGATTTTGTTTTTTAGTTTTTTTAGTCAGCTTTTTATTCCCTGTTTTACAAATGTTGTATTGGACAATAATTTTTCCAAAAAATTTATTTGATTTAAATACTTTTCAATTATTTATAAACACAATTTACCTGGTTTTTTTATCAAGTGTTGTTCTAGTAATTTTTTCATTTATTTCAAATTATGGAAACAGAGTAACTAAAAGTAAATTCTTAAATTATCTTACAACATTTTCTATTACTGGTTATGCAATCCCTGGTGTAATTTTAGCTGTAGCATTCATCACTTTTATTGCTTGGTTTGATAATACTTTTATAAAAGCTTTTGAATTTAATTCTATAAAGAGAGTATTTATAGGATCTATTTTTGGTTTAGTAATAGTTTATTTTATCAGATTTTATTCATTAGCTTATAACGGTTTGAAAACTGGTTATGAAAGAATAAATAGGTCAATTGATGAAAGTTCTTATCTTCTTGGTTACTCGAAAATAAAAACTTTTTTAGGAATTCATGTTCCTTATTTAAAAAATTCTGTTTTTCTTATAGGGATATTGATTACTATAGAAGTAATAAAAGAATTACCTATAACTTTAATATTGAGACCATTTAACTTTGAAACATTCGCTACAACAGCATATATTTTTGCATCTCAAGATCTCTTAGAGGCTGCAGCAGTTCCATCATTATTCTTGATATTAATTGCAAGTACATTTATTTTGATTACGTCTAAATTTATTTTGAAAGACTAATGGCTAATAATTTTTTTGAAATTGAAAATGTATCTTTTGCTGCTGGTGGGAAAAATAAAGTTAATAATGTTTCTTTAAAAATTGAAAATGAAGGTGAAATTGTATGTTTACTTGGCCCCTCTGGCATAGGTAAAACTACAATATTAAGAACTATTGCAGGTTTAGAAAAAATTAATAAAGGTAAAATTAATCTAAAAGGCAGAACAATTTCTTCTGAAAATATTCATATCGAACCAGAAAATCGTAATATTGCTCTATCATTTCAAGAGAATAGCTTATTTCCTCATTACAATATAGAAAAGAATATTAATCTTGGTTCAGATAGAGTGAAAGATGATAAAAAAATACAAACTAAAGAAGTAATTAATTTTTTAAACTTAAACAAAATATTAAATAAATTTCCACATGAGATTAGTGCCGGTGAAGCCCAAAGAGCCTCTTTAGCAAGGTCATTGGTCTCTCAACCAGATTTACTAATGCTTGATGAGCCTTTATCTAATGTAGATCAAAGTTTTAAGGAGGAAATTCAAGTTGAATTAAAGCAAATTTTAACAAATTCTAAAATAACAACAATAATTGTAACACACGATTCTTATGAAGCTTTTTATCTAGGCAGTAAATGTGGAATAATATTAAATGGTGAATTAAAGCAATATGATGATCCATATAACGTTTATCATTTACCAAATTCAGTAGAAGTAGTTAATTTTTTAAATAGAGGTACATTAATACCAGCAGAAGTTACCAGTCCGAAAAGTCTTGAAAATGAAGATTTAGGTACAATAACTGGGAATTTCGCTAGACCGTTTCCAATAGGTTCTAAAGTAAAACTATTAATACAACCAGAGGACTTACAGCATGATGATGCGAGTAATCTCAAACTTGAAGTAGTAGATAGAAAGTTTAGAGGATCAAATTTTATTTATACATTAAAAACATTAAGTAATAAATTAATACCAGTTTTTGTGCATTCTCATCATATTCATCAACATGAAGTTGATGAAAAATTTGGTATAAAAAGACCCATCCATATCGATCATATTGTTTGCTTTTAAATTTAATTGTATACATTACATTAAGTATGAAGGAGTTACCAAAAAGTACTAAAGTAGTAGTTATTGGCGGAGGTGTTGCAGGAACATCTTGCGCTTATCATTTAGCTAAATTTGGATGGAAAGATGTAATATTGCTTGAGAGAGATCAATTAACATCAGGAACTACTTGGCACGCCGCAGGTCTTCTAGGTCAATTAGGTGCATCATCTACAATTACCAAAATTAGAAAATATTCTTTAGATCTTTATAAAGAATTAGAAAAGACTACAGGATTATCAACCGGGATGAAGCAAAATGGAGCAATTACAGTTGCATCTACTAAAGATAGAATGCAAGAATTGCTAAGACAAGCAACCACGGCTCAATTGTCTGACGTTGAAGTAGAAGTTTTAGATCATAAAAGACTAAAAGAATTATATCCAGTAATCCATAGTGAAGATCTTGTAGGTGGTGTTTACATGCCAAAAGATGGACAAGCAGATCCTGTTGGAGTTACTAACGTTCTTGCAAAAGCTGCAAGAATGGAAGGTGCTCAAATTTTTGAAAAAACCCCTGTAAAAAAAATACTTACAAAGAATTCAAGAATAAGTGGAGTAGAAACAGAAAAAGGAATTATAGATTGTGAGTATGTAGTTATGGCTACAGGAATGTGGTCTAGACAACTAGGTGAAGAAATTAATGTTAGCGTTCCTTTATACCCAAATGAACATTTTTATATAATCACCGAGCCAATGAAAGATTTACCCCAAAATCTTCCTGTTTTAAGAGATTATAATGCTTGTTTATATTTGAAAGAAGATGCAGGGAAAATGCTTGTTGGAATTTTTGAACCAAATGCAAAACCAGCATTTAAGGAGACGGGAAGAGTGCCCGATGACTTTTCTTTCGGCGAACTTCCTGATGATTTTGACCATTTTGAACCATATTTAGAAAAATCATTTCATAGATTACCAATGTTAGAGAGTGCAGGAATTAGAAAATTTTTCTCAGGCCCAGAATCTTTTACTCCAGATACGCAATACTTATTAGGAGAAACTCCTGAAGTTAAAAACCTTTACACGTGTTGTGGCTTTAATAGCATCGGAATTGCTAGCTCAGGAGGAGCGGGCAGAGTAACAGCTGAATGGATGATGAACGGACATATAAATGAGGATTTATTTTCATTAGATATTAAAAGATTTCAGAAATTTCACTCTTCAAAAAATTTTATTATGGAAAGAGTTACAGAAACACTCGGTGATTTGTATGGAATGCATTGGCCATTTAAACAGCACAATACATCAAGAAATCAAAAGCTTTTACCTTATCACGAGGAATTAAAAAATGCTGGAGCTTGTTTTGGAGTTGCGGGAGGTTTTGAAAGACCAATGTGGTATTCATTAAATGGTAAAGAACCTAAGTATGAATATAGTTTTAATTATCAAAATTGGTACCCATCAGCAAAGCATGAAACTTTGAATGCAAGAAAAAATGTTGGACTTTTTGATTTTTCAACTTTTTCAAAGTTTGATTTAAAAGGGGAAAAAACTCATCAAGAACTTCAAAAGTTATGTACCGCTAACATTAAAAACGAAATTGGTAAAACAACATATACACATATGCTGAATGAAGATGGTGGAATAGAAACAGATTTAACTGTTGTATGTATGGATAAAAACTTTTTTAGAGTTGTAAGCTCTGCAGCTACAAGAGAACACGATAAATACCATATCTTAAAATATTTAGATGAAGACGTATCTTTTAAAGATGTAACAGAGGATATTTGTTGTCTAGGACTATTTGGTCCAAAGAGTAGGGAGATGATCTCGAAAATAAGCAATGATGATTTTAGTAACGATAAATTTAAATTTGGAACTGGAAAGTTCATAATGATAAATGGTGTTAAAGTTTGGGCTCAACGACTTTCTTACGTTGGTGAATTAGGATTTGAGCTTTATGTTGACTCAAGTTTAGCTAAGGATTTATATGAAATTCTAATTGAAGAGGGAAAAAACTTCGAACTATCTCATTGTGGAATGCATGCAATGGATATTATGAGAATGGAAAGTGGATTTGTTCATTGGGGACATGATATTTCACCTGAAGAAAATCAGTATCAAGCAGGTCTAAAATTTGCAATTAGTTATAAAAAAAATGTCAACTTTATTGGAAAAGATGCTTTATTGAAAATTAAAGACCAAAAATTAGATAAGAGGATGATGATGTTTACTCTTAAAGACAGCAAACCTGGTGAGCCACTTTTACTACATGAAGAACCTATTTATATGGATGACAAAATAATTGGTAGAACAACTTCAGGAAATTATTCTTTTTGTTATGATAAAAATCTTTCTTTTGGATATGTCAATTCTGGAAATACAGTTGAAACATTAAAAGACAAAAATATATATATTGAAATTGAAAAACAAAAGTATCCAGTTGAAGTATTAGAAAAGCCTTTAAACAATAAAGATTTTAAGAACTAATTTTCTTCTTCCTACTTTCGGCCTGAATAAATAAAACTCCAAAAACTATTATTCCAATTACTCCAAAAGTTTTATTAAAATCAAAAGGCACTCCAAATATATAAAAATTGATTAATGTTGACCAAATTAATTGTGAATATTGAAAATTAGTTACAAAAGATAAATTTGATAATTGAATTGCAAATATAATTAAAAGATGACTAGTAAAACCTAATACACCTAAAAATATCAACCAAACCCACAAACTTTTATTTGCAATAGGAGTCCAGTCTAATATTACATAAATAGAGAAAACAATAGCCCCTACAACAGCAGCATAAAATAACGCCACTAAAGGATCATTATTACCAGAAATAAATTTTGTAAAAAATTGATATAAAGCCCAACATACTGGTGGTACCAAAGGAAAAATTAAGTCTAAACTTAAAACTTTCATACTTGGACTCATTGAATAAATTATACACCCAAAGCTTAACAACATTAAAATTATACCTTTAGGTGAAAGAATATCTTTTAAAAATAATGCTGTTAAAATTGATACTATTAATGGAGCTGAGAAAAACACTACATAGATATCTACAAGGTCAAATTTTTGTAAAGAATGAATGAAAAAAAAAGTAGCAAAAACCATTAATATAGATCTAATAATATTAATTTTAAAATTGCTTTTTAAGTTTAACTTAGGTTTTAATATTGCGAATAAAATTAAAATAATGACAAAGTGAAAAAAAAATCTACCCCAAATTACTTGATTTAATGGCATTAATGTTCCCAGATATTTTGCAGTAGAATCTTGGCAAACTAAAATAAAAAATCCAGATATAGATAAAATTATAACTTTGGTAATAGATTTATTTTTTAATAAATTCATAATTTTGATTAAATTTTAGACTGAACTAAGATTATCTAAAATTTTTTTTGAACACTGTTCTGTATTACTAGAGCCTTGAAGATCTTTTGTTCGACTGTTTTTATCTTTAAGAGTTAATTCAATTGATTTTACTATTCTATCAGAAGCTTCTTTTTCACCTAAGTAATCCAACATCATTGCAGCTGACCAAATTTGACCCACTGGATTTGCTATCCCTTGGCCCGCAATATCTGGCGCAGATCCATGTACAGGTTCAAATAATGATGGATACTTATTAGTTGGATTTATATTTCCAGACGGTGCAATTCCAATTGTTCCAGTACATGCCGGTCCTAGATCTGATAAAATATCACCAAAAAGGTTTGATGCGACTATCACATCAAATCGTTCAGGACTTAAAACAAATCTAGCAGCTAATATATCAATGTGATACTGATCAGTTTCCACATCAGAATAATTCTTTTTATTCTCATTAAATCTTTCGTCCCAATAAGGCATTGTAATTGATATTCCATTTGATTTCGTTGCACTTGTTATTTTTTTTCTTTTTCTTTTTTTAGCTAATTCAAATGCAAATTGTTGAACTCTATCTATCCCATATTTTGACATTACTGTTTCTTGAATAACAACTTCTCTATCAGTTCCTTGATACATTCTCCCACCAACTGATGAATATTCTCCTTCAGTATTTTCTCTAACAATTATCATGTCAATATCACCAGGTTTTTTATTAGCTAATGGAGCATTTACACCCTCAAAAAGTTTTACAGGTCTTAAATTAATAAATTGATCAAATTCTCTTCGAAATTTTAACAATGATCCCCAAAGGGTTATGTGGTCAGGATATTTATCTGGCATACCAACTGCACCAAAGAAAATTGCATCGTGTTTAATTAATTTATCTTTCCAATCATCAGGCATCATTTTTCCATGTTTTTCATAATAATCACATGATGCAAAATCATAATCCTCTATATTTAATTTGAATTGATGTTGTTGAGAAATTTCTTTTAATATTTTTTGTGCTTCAGGTATAACTTCTTTGCCAATGCCGTCACCAGCTATAGAAGCTATAGAATATTCTTTCATCTATTTAGCGAATGTGTCGTTAAATTGCTTAGTAACTCTGACAAAAGTTGTGCACTTGCTTAATTGTTTTAAAGAGGGTGCCCCAACATATGTACAACTACTTCTTACACCACCTAAAATATTTAAAATGGTATCATTAATTTTACCACGGTACTTAACTCTTACTGTTCTGCCTTCGCTACTTCTGTAGTCTGATAGTCCACCATAATGTTTGTTATTTGCGGTTTCAGAACTTGATCCGTAAAATTCGACATATTTAGAACCATTAGATTTTACTAATTTTCCTTTACCTTCATCATGACCTGCAAACATTCCTCCAAGCATAACAAAATCAGCTCCTCCACCAAATGCTTTAGCAACATCACCTGGACATGTGCATCCGCCATCTGCAATGATATGTGCACCTAATCCATGAGCAGCATCAGCGCATTCTATTACTGCACTTAACTGTGGATATCCAACTCCAGTTTGTATTCGTGTCGTACAAACACTACCTGGTCCAATTCCAACTTTAACAATATCTGCACCTGATAAAATTAATTCTTGAGTCATATCAGCAGTAACAACGTTACCTGCTATGATTGTTTTAGTTGGATATTTATCTCTAACAGATTTTAAAAATTTACTAAAATGCTCTGAGTAACCGTTTGCAACATCAATACAAATAAATTTAATGAAACTAAATTCTTTTAAAACTTTATCTAAATTTTGAAAGTCTTCTTTTTTTGTTCCAATACTTAAAGCTACATTTGGATATATTGATTTTATTTTTTTAAATTGTTTAATTTTCTTTACATCATGTTGTTTTGTTAAACATGTAATCATTCCATAATCAGATAATTTTTCAGCAACACCAAGGACGCCTACACCATCCATGTTAGCTGCCATTATAGGAATTCCAGACCATTCGTTTTTACTGTATTTAAAACGATAGGTTCTCTTTAAATTAACATCTTTTCTACTTTTAAGAGTGCTTCTTTTAGGTCTAAAAAGTACGTCGGAATAATCTAGTTTTAGCTCTTCTTCAATTCTCACAAAAATGAAGATATACATCCAATGAATGATAATTCAATTTAATAATTGACCTTATTAACGTTGTATTTGAACAATTTTAAAATTACTGATTGAATTATAAAAATATATATTAAAGTAAATAAATGTTTGAAGGTTTTAAGAGCAGATACATAAAAGTTAAAAAAGGGAAAGTCTTTTGCAAAGTTAAAGGAGAAGGACCACCTTTATTATTACTCCATGGTTATCCTCAAACTCATTTAATGTGGCACAAAACAGCTCCAGAGTTATCTAAAAGTTTTACAGTGGTTGCAGCAGACCTAAGAGGTTATGGAGACAGTTTAGCTCCACCATCTGATAATAAACATTTTAATTATTCAAAAAGAGAAATGGCTAATGACATGAAACAAATGATGGTAAAATTGGGATATCCTAAATTTTTTGTTGCAGGTCATGATAGAGGTGGAAGAGTTGCTCATAGATTAGCAAGAGACCACAGAAAAAACGTGCTTGCTCTCAGCGTTTTAGATATTTGTCCAACTTTAGATATGTACGAACTAACTACTAGAGATTTTGCAAAAGCTTACTTTCATTGGTTTTTCTTAATTCAACCAAAATGGTTACCAGAAAGAATGATAATGAGTGATCCAAGGAAATGGATGAAGTATTGCTTAGATAAATGGTCTGGCAATCATAAATTTGGAAAAGTTGAAGAGGGTTATCTAAAGTGCTTTAAGCAACCAAAAAGAATACACGGATCATGTGAGGATTATAGAGCATCTGCTACAATTGATCTTGATCATGACAGGAACGATCGTAAGAAAAAATTAAATATTCCTGTTCAAGTTTTATGGGGAAAAAATGGAGTTATAAACAAACAATTTAAACCTATTAAAATTTGGCAAAAATATTCAAATAAAAAAGTTGTCGGAGTTGCTGTTAAATCTGGACATTTTATACCAGAGCAAAATCCCAAAGAAACAATTAAACAATTAAAAAGTTTCTTTTTAAAAAATGTTTAAAATTATTCCTAATAAAAAAAATATAGGTGCAGAATTAGTCTGCGATTTAAATAAAATTAACAATTCGTCGTTAAAAAAAATAAAATCTGCTCTTTCAAAATATGGGATGATTTATTTTAGAAACCAAAAATTAAGCTCTGATCATTATGTAAAATTTGCAAAAAAATTTGGAAAACTTGCAAACTATCCAAGACTTAAAGGATTGAATAAAAAATATCCTCAAATAACTGTTGTTCAAAGAAAATCTACTGATAAAGGACCTAGTTTTGGGGAGCAATTTCATACTGATTCAATTTATACTAAAAAGCCACCTAGATTTACTATGTTACTATCTAAGTTAGTTCCAAAAAAAGGGCAGGCAAACACTGATTTCTGTTCTCAATATTTAGCTTATGAAAAATTACCAGCTAGTTTCAAAAGAAAGTTTAAAAATGAAAAATGTATATTTTCATCAGAAGGACCTATTTCTGTAACTAGATTGGAAAGAGAGAAAGAAAAGGGGAAAAAAACGAAAGAACTTATCTCAAAGCATAAATTAATAAAAAAAATAAATAGTAAATATACTTTATATTGTAGTCCAGGACACTTTATACGTTTTAATAATAGTAAAATTGACAAAAAATTTAAAACTTATTTATTTAAACACCAATTAAAAAAAAGTTTTCAATATTCTTTAGAGTGGGAAAAGAACCAATTAGCCATTTGGGATAATAGATCTATGCTTCATCAAGCTACAGCTTTTAAAGGTAATAGAATTATGCATAGAATTACTGTCCAATAATGTTTCAGGTATTTCTAGGTTTAACTCCATTTATAGGTATTACTCTTATTGGTTATCTTTTAGGATATATTAAAATATTTGATTTACAGAAGGCTAGAATATTTAATTTATTTTCATTTTATATAGCGGTACCAGCTTTAATCATAAAACTTGTTGCACAAAGTGATGTTGGTGAAATAGATGTGTCTCAAATTTCATCATATTTTTTAATGCAATTAACCAGTGGAATATTTGCTTTCTTATTAACAAAAAATACTTTCAAAAGATCAATACAAGAATCTATCATTTGGGCTCTAACAGTTGCTTTATCCAATCACGTAATATTAGTTTTACCTATTGCAGAAATATTTTTTGCAGGAAGTACGATAACTCAAATATCAGGTATTATTTTAATGGATAGTGTAGTTTTATTATCCATAGTTAGTTTCTTTTTAGAGCTTACTGTGAAAAAAAGAATTAAATTATTTCAGTTTCTAAGAAATCTAATATTAAATCCTATGATATTAGCAATCTTAATTGGATTGATAATAAGAATTTTAAAGATAAATATAGACGAAACCCCATTTGAGTATATTCTTCAAAGACTAGCAGCATGCGTGATGCCAGTTGGGCTATTTGCAATTGGTATTATTCTATCTTTTTACTCAAAAAAAGTTTTCAATAAATTAACAATTACTATTTCAATATTAAAACTTATTATATCACCACTGATTTTGCTAATTTTAGGGTACACATTCTTTAGCTTGTCAAATCCAATTAATTTTGCTGGAGCTTTGTTGGTTAGTGTTGGCCCATGTGGAGCTACCTCAATTGTTATGTGTTCTGCATATAATGTAAGTCCAGAAAATATTATTAAGGCAATATTTATTTCAACATTTGCTTCAATATTTACCTTTTTATTTACAATAAATTTATTAAATTAAATAATTATGTTTAAAAAAATATTTAGCATTCTTTTCATTTTTCTTTTTTTATCATCGATCTCGATAGCCAAAGATAAAATAGATGAAACTATTGACAAAACTACTGATTTTTTAAAATCTATAACTAAGAAAAGTTTGAATAAGTCTCAAACGGCAGAATTTTTAAATAATTATGCAATAACTCTTGAAGATGAGAGAAATCAAGGTGTTGTAACATATATATTTGATGAAAAAAATTACAAAAGATACCAAGATGGAAAAGTTATTTCAGAAGATGGATGGAGATTTACAAACTTAGGCAAGTTAAGAGTGTTTTCAGGAGACATCAAATTAACATGGAAATTTAAACTTGATAAGCAAAACGTAATAGTAATTAAGACTAAATTCCAACCACTTGGAAAAGAATATCCTTTTACCTATCAATTAAAAGATAAGTTCTTTGAACAATTAAATTAAATGTCAAAAAGATATAGTGGAAAATCATTTAAAGACTCTAGTGTGATGAAAAAAGCTAAACTTTCTCTAAAAGAAAAACGAAAAATTAAAAAAGATAAGAAAAAGAACAAGTGAAATCTTGTTTGCATCAAAAAATAAAAGTAGTATAAACCAACAATTATTTAAGGCGGGGTAGCTCAGTTGGTTAGAGCGCGGGACTCATAAGCCCGAGGTCAGTGGTTCGATCCCACTTCCCGCTACCATCAGTGACCAGGAAAATCTAATAAATTTTCAACTTTATATCCTTTTTTTAGCAAACTATCAGTTCCACCTAAATCAAAAAGATTAATTACAAATATAAATCCAGCTACATTACTTTCTGAAATTTCAATTAATTTAGCCGCAGCTTCTGCTGTGCCTCCAGTTGCTATTAAATCATCAATAATTAATACATTATCGTTCTTGTCAAAAGAGTCTTTATGAACCTCAATAGTAGCTGTTCCATATTCCAATTCAAAATCAATAGAATGAACTTCTGCAGGGAGCTTATTTTTTTTTCTGAGCATTATAAATGGTTTATCCAAAATATATGAAATAGCTGAAGCAAAAACAAAACCTCTTGATTCAACAGCAGCTATTTTATCAAATTTAAATTTTTTTGATCTTTCAACAATTTGGTTAATACATTCTTTGAATGCCTTTTCATTTTTAATAAGTGTTGTGATGTCTCTAAATAAAATTCCCTTTTTAGGATAGTCTTGAATTGATCTAATATGTTCTTTTAAATCCATAAAACTTAAATATAATCTAAATAAATATATGGCAAATAATAAATTAGCAATTATTGGTGGAAGTGGACTATATGATGTTGAAGAATTTAAAGATAGAGAAACATTAGATTTAAATACCCCATGGGGAAAACCCTCAGATCTAATTTTAAAGGCAAACTACAATAATAAAGAAATTTATTTTCTACCAAGACATGGAAAAGGTCATTTTATTTCTCCATCAAAAATAAATTTTAGAGCAAATATTGATGCACTTAAACAACTTGGTATTACTGACATAGTCTCCGTTTCAGCTGTTGGATCTCTAAAAGAAGATTTACCTCCAGGTAAATTTGTAATTGTTGATCAGTTTATCGATAGGACTTTTGCTCGGAATAAAACCTTTTTTGATGACGAGATTGTTGCACATGTATCAATGGCACATCCAACTTCAAGTGGGCTAATGAATGCTTGCGAAGATGCGATTAAAAAAGAAAATATACCTTATCAAAGAGGTGGAACTTACGTTGTAATGGAAGGTCCACAATTTTCTACATTAGCAGAGTCAAACCTCTATAGATCATGGAAAGCAGATGTTATTGGAATGACAAATATGCCAGAAGCTAAGCTAGCAAGAGAAGCAGAAATTAGATATGCTTCAGTTTCTATGGTAACAGATTATGATTGCTGGCATCCAGATCACGAGAACGTTGATGTTCAACAAGTTATAAAAGTACTCTTAAATAATGCCGCGAAGGCAAAAAATATGATTAAAAACTTAATAGAGAACTTTGAAAATCACATTGATCCTAATGATCCAACTAATAATTGCTTAGATGTGGCAATAATTACAGCTCCAGAAAAAAGAACACAAAAAACTAAAGATAAATTAAAAACAGTAGCAGGAAGGGTTTTAAATATATGAAGAAACTATTTTTAATTGTACTATTTTTTATTATTTCTACTTACGCTTATGCTAACGGTAAAATTTTAAAAAGTGGATTTATTACAAAAACAGCTTCAGTAGAAGAGGGTATGAAAGTTAATGACCCAAAAAATAAGATTATAATTATTTACAATCATGGACAAAACAGAAATGACAAAGCAATAAAGAAAGAATGTATTTGGATAAATCAGATAATGAACCAAGCTTCACTAGTAGATGAGGAAATTAATGGTAAGAAAATTATGGTTTATAACTTTTGCTCCAATGATTTTGCAGGAGATATGTCACTTGAAAAAGGTTGGAATTTTAAAACTACTTATGAGGGCAAACATAAGTTAGACAAAAGGATTGAAAAAAATTTAGAGTTAGTAGAAAAATTTGTAGAAATAGGTGTGCCTAGAAAACAGATTATAATATCAGGCCACTCTTGCGGTGGTCTATTAACTTTGATGTTATTAGCTGCTCATCCTGATAAAGTAGGTGGAGGTATATCGTACATGCAGGCTTGTTTTGGCAAACTATCCTCTAAATACAAAGTTAAAAAAGTTGGCCCTGTTGAAGCCATAGCTAAATATACAAAAAAAAGACCTGGAGGAGCTGAACTTAGACAAAGACAGATTGATAACATTAAAAAGTTAAATAAAGTTCCAGTTCTAGCATTTACACATCCAAAAGATAAGTATGAAGGACTATTATCTGATTGGTTAGAGGAAGTTCCTGGTGTTAAAAGAATTATCATTTCAGAAGATTTTAAAATAAATGGAAAAACTTGTGTAATGAAAGGAAAAGATTGGGAAGAAAAGCTTTCAGAAAGAAAAAGCGGAGGTCATGAAATGAATATGGGGATTTGTTTTCAGTATTATAATCCTACAATTAAAGATTACATAGCTTCAAGAATAAAATAATGAAAATTAATGGCCTTGAATATAAAACAATTTGGTTTGATGAAGAAAAACAAGTTGTAAAAATAATAGATCAAACGAAGCTACCACATAAATTTATAATAAAAGAATTAAGTTCAGTTAAAGACGCTATAAATGCTATCAAAACAATGGAAGTTCGAGGTGCTCCATTAATCGGAGGCACAGCTGCATTTGGATTAGTTCTAGCTATAAAAGAAAACAACAGTTTAGATTTTATAAAAAAAAGTTCGAAAGAATTAGTTGCTTCTAGACCGACGGCTATAAATCTTCAGTGGGCAGTTCATAGAATGAATAACAAGTTGTCATTTGTTGAACCTGGAGATTTATTTAATGTTGCACTCAATGAAGCTAAAGAAATTTGTAAAGAAGATGAGGAATTTTGTGAAAGTATTGGTAAAAATGGATTAAATATTATTAAGGAAATATATAATAAAAAAAAAGATACCGTAAATATTCTCACACATTGTAATGCGGGTTGGTTAGCTACAATAGATTGGGGAACGGCAACTTCTCCTATTTATCATGCACATAAAAAAGGAATACCAATACATGTTTGGGTAGATGAAACTAGACCAAGAAATCAAGGAGCAAACCTTACATCCTATGAGCTTAATGAAGAAGAAATTCCAAATACAATTATAGCAGATAATACCGGTGGAATATTAATGCAGAGAGGACAGGTCGATATGTGTATTGTTGGGACAGATAGAACATTATCTAACGGAGATGTGTGCAATAAAATTGGTACGTATTTAAAAGCTCTTGCAGCTCATGATAATAAGGTACCTTTTTATGTTGCTTTACCAAGTTCAACGATAGATTGGAATTTAAAAAACTCTAAAGATATTCCAATAGAAGAAAGAGATCCAAAAGAACTCTCTCATGTGGATGGAATTAACAAAGATAATAAAGTTGATAAAGTTTTAATATATCCTGAAAAAAGTAAATCATTAAATTTAGCTTTTGATGTAACACCTGCTAAATATGTTACTGCATTAATAACAGAAAAGGGAGTCTGTGATGCCTCTTCTGAGGGCTTAAAAAAGTTATTTAATTAATTATCTTAAAGAAGCTGCAATATTTCCACCGTCTACAGTTAGCACTGCTCCAGTTGATTTTTTTGATATCGCAAGATGATAAAAAGCTTTGGCCACATCATCTGCTTTAACTTCGCTTAAAAGTAGATTGCCACTCATATATTGATCCGTGGTTACTTCTCTTGCTTTTGCTCTTTGTTTAATCATTTTATCATTTAATAAACCGCTTCTAATTCTATCAGCGTTTATACCGTTTGATCTAATACCCAGGTGTCCATAATCAACTGCATATTGTTTACACAAATTTAAAAGCGCAGACTTGGGCAAACCATATGGTCCAAAATTTTTACCAGGATTAACTGATTGCTTAGATATATTAAATAACAAACATCCATTTATATTTTGTTTTTTCATAATTTTTACAGCCTCTGATGCACAATTTTGATGTGAGAAAAAATTATCTTCAAAACTTTTTCGAAGTATTTCATCATTAACTTCTGCAATTGATCCACCAATAGCAGTACCAGCATTAGATATTAAAATATCTACACCCCCGTATATCCCCAAAATTTTATTAAATGCTTTTTTTACACTTTGTTTATTGGTTACATCACAATGAATACAAAGATCACTTATTTTTGTCTGTAAATCATTTATCTTACTTTTATTAATATCAAGCAAAACAACTTCTGCTCCGTATTTTTTAAATAATTTATAGGTTGCTTTACCAATTTCACCAGTGCTACCAGTGATAACTACAACGTTGCCTTGCAACTCTTTTTTTGCTTTATTTAATTTTGCTTGTTCCAAGGACCAATACTCGACATCAAATAAGTCTTTTTTTGATAAGAATTTATATCTAGACGTCTCTTCAACACTTGAAATTACATTGGCATTAGTTTGAGTTAAATCTCCTGCAATTTTTGCAGCTTTTAAGGTATCTCCTACTGTAAATAAACCAAAATTCTGAATTAGAATTACTCTTGGAGATGTATCAAGCATTACTTTTTTTTCTTTAGTTTTTTTCTTATTAGCTTCAAAATAATTTTTATATTTTCGCCGGTATTCCTTGAATTTTTTTTCAGCTAAATTTTTAAATTCATCTAAAGCACAGTTCGGTTTTGGTGATATTATTAATGGAAATGGTTTAACTCTTATAACATGATCAGGAGTAGCTGTTCCCTCATTTGAATACCTATTTATATCTTTACCATTAATAAAATAATCTAACTTACTATTTTTTTTAAAATTTAATATAAATTTATTATCATTTTTTTCTGATAAAAGACCTCTCAATATAGGAGCTATATCCGCAATTGAGAAATTAAATTTACTTTTCTTTATCTGTTTTATTTTTTTCTTTTTTAGTTTGGTTAAAGTTTTTTCAGCATCAGATATATACTTAATCATTAAACTATAAGCATCTTTTGCATTATCAGCAAATGTAAAAATACCGTGGTTTAATAAAATTAAACAGTTTATATTTGGGTTTTTAGAATAAATTTCATTTATTTTTTGCGCTAATTTAAATCCTGGCATTACATAGGGTACTATTGCAGTTTTTTTACCAAATATTTTTTTTGATAACATTTCTCCATTTGGTCTATTAGTAATTTTCATAATTGCATCTGAATGAGTGTGATCGACAAATTTAAATGGTAAAAATGCATGTAAAAAAGTTTCAACTGATGGATTGGGCGACTTTGTATCTATCAAATTTTTTTTTTGAAAAGCAACCATGTCATCATCAGAGAGCGTTTTCTTTTTTTTCATAGTAAGCAATGGATTTAATTTAACAGCTGGCAAACCTGCTGGTTCAATTTCAGCCATATCCCATCCACTGCCTTTTACGCAAAGAACATCATAATATTTACCATCTATATCTTTGATTTTTGTCTTAACTGATGTATTGCCACCACCATGCAATACCAATTCTGGATTTCTTCCTAGAAGCCTGGTTGTATAAACTCTTAAAGCCATATCTTCAGAATGACCTAATTTCTTATACTTTTTAATATATTTTTTAGCTTCGCTTTCTGACCAATTGTTTTTCAATGTTTATCCTCGATAAATTATTATAATAGTTTTTTGTTTGAAAGAAGTAAAAAATTTCGTTAGTTAAAAAAGATATATATTAGATTCTTATGGAAAAAGTTGGAGAACATATAACACTGGATATAGTTGGAACTAAAAAGGAATATACTCCCGAATTTTATGAAAAGTTAGTTTATAAAATAGCTAAAGCAGCAAAAGTAACAGTTTTAAAAATTTCTAATTATAAATTCGAGCCACAAGGATTTACATTGGTTGCTTTGCTTGCTGAAAGCCACATTAGTTTTCATACTTTCCCAGAAAAAGAAATTGTAAGTTTTGATTTTTTTACATGTGGAAAAGTATCACCAAAAGTTTCTCTAGATATAATAAAAGACGAGATGGAACATACAAATATCATAATTAAAGAATTTAATAGAGATACTATTGATCTTTATCATGACAATTATAGTTCTCCAGGTTTAAAAAAATCATATGTTGTTAATAGAGTTTTAGAAAATTTTAAATCTAAAGTAGGTCAATATATTGAAATACTTGATTTAGAACAATTTGGAAAAGCTTTATTTATTGATAATGAAATACAAGTAGCTGAAAGTGATGAACATTTATATAGCTCAACCTTTGTAAATTCAGGTCTTAATTTAAATTCGAACAAAGAAAAAGCTGCAATTATTGGTGGAGGTGACGGTGGTGTTGCAAGAGAATGCATTTCACAAAACTTTGGCTTTATAGATTGGTATGAATTAGATCCTGAAGTTGTGGATGTGTGTGATAAACACCTAAGTAAAATTGGTGAGAAGGCCACAGAAAAGAATTCAGTTAAATGCGTTTGGGGAGATGCTTTTGAAAGTATTAAATCTGTTAAAGACAATACTTATGATCAAATATTTGTAGATCTGAATGATGATCAATTTTGTATAGATTTGGCTGCAAAAAATATGTCAACATTAGAAAGAATTTTAAAACCTAAAGGTGTAATTACCGCTCAAGTAGGAAGTCAAGACAAAAAACCAAAACAAGTTGAAAATTGGTTAAATGTTTTTAACAAAAATTTTGGAAATACAAAACTCTCAAGAGTTTATATACCAAGTTTCGATTGTTCTTGGAATTTTTCCTCGTCAATAAATCATTAATTTTTCTTTTTAAAACAATAATTTTATGAAATAATCTTCAAAATTTTTGGAGGAAAAAATGAAAAAATTAAAAGTATTAGGACTTGGTATTTTGATATCGTCATTTCTAACAATTTCTTCAATTGCAGATCAAATTAAAATAGGAACCGAAGGCGCATATCCGCCTTGGAATTCTAAAGATTCAGCTGGAAATTTGATTGGCTTTGAAGTCGAATTAGCAAATGAATTATGTAAAATAATGAAACATGATTGCACTATAGTAGAGCAAGACTGGGATGGAATGATACCAGCTTTAGTCTCAAGAAAATTTGATGCCATCATGGCTGGAATGTCAATAACTAGTGAGAGAATGAAAACAATAAACTTTTCTCAAGGTTATGCTGATGAAGTTGCATCATTAGCTGTTATGAAAGGATCGAAAAACGAAGGCCTTAAAACAATGTCAGCTATAAATTTATCTGACGTAAGTGCTGATGAACAAGCAACACTAGACGTTTTGACCAAAGCATTTAAAGGCAAAACTATTGGTGTACAAACAGCAACAATTCACCAGAACTTCTTAGAGTCTGGTTTAATGGGTAATGTAAAAATAAGAACTTATAAAACTCAAGATGAAGTAAACTTAGATTTATCTGCTGGTAGAATAGATGCAGCATTAGCTGCAGCAGTTGCTTTTACAGATTATGCAGAAAAATCTGGTAAAGGAGTTGTATTAACTGGACCAACATTTGCAGGTGGAGATTTTGGTAATGGTGTTGGCGTAGGTATTAGAAAAGGTGACTCTAAACTTTTAAATGATTTTAATGCAGCAATTGATAAAGCTAGAGATGATGGCATTATTAGTAAGCTTGCTATAAAACATTTTGGTTTTGACGCCTCTATGTAATAAATTATTTATGGGTGGCTATAATTAGCCACCTATATTATGGAACTTCTATATTTTGGTGATAAAGGTTGGGGAGACGAGTTATTTTTCGCAACCTTGATGACAATTGCGGTCTCAATAACCGCGATGATAATTGGCTTTATATTTGCTGCTTTATTTACTCCATTAAAATTATCTAATAATAAATTTCTTAATTCTATTGGTAATGCATACACCACTGTTATTAGAGGTGTACCAGAGCTTCTAGTAATTTATTTATTTTTCTTTGGTGGAAGTGGAGCTATTATGTTTGTTGCTTCAATATTTGGTTATAATGATTATATCGAAATTAATGCTTTTTTAACTGGTTCATTTTCAATAGGGATAATATCGGGAGCGTATTCAACTGAAGTATTTAGAGGAGCCCTACAATCAATAGATAAAGGTCAGTTCGAAGCTGCAAAAGTTTTAGGTTTTGATAAATATATTTACTTCTTTAAAATTATTTTGCCTCAAATGCTAAGACTTGCAATTCCTAACTTAAGTAATGTTTGGCAAATTACATTAAAAGATACTTCTCTTATATCTGTAACTGGTTTAGTTGAAATAATGAGACAATCCTATATTGCAGCTGGTTCAACTAGAGATCCATTATTTTTTTACTCATTTGCAGCAATTTTATACTTGATGCTTACGTTTTTAAGTATGCAATTATTAAATAGATTAGAAACAAAATATAGCAAAGGTTATTGATGGATATTGAATTAATGATTAGTAGTTTTCCTAAGTTGTTAAACGCAACTTTGATTACTCTTAAACTACTATCTGTATCTCTAATTCTTGGTCTTTTTATTGGATTAGGTTTTGCAATCTTGAGAATGAATAATAATAAGTTGATTAATAAATTTGCTTACGGGTATTCATATATTTTTAGAGGAACACCTTTATTGGTTCAAATCTTCATAATATATTTTGGATTAGGTCAAATTGAATACTTAAGAACAACATTTTTGTGGGTAGTTTTAAAAGAACCATATTGGTGTGCAATAATAGCATTTTCATTAAACACTGGTGCTTACACATCAGAAATATTGAGGTCAGCATTTCAAACTATAAAGCCAGGATATTTAGAAGCTGGAAGAAGCTTAGGTATACCTTCAAAAATTATTTTTACAAAAATACAAATTCCTATAGCAATTAAACAATCTTTACCAGCTTATGGTAATGAAATTATTTTAATGCTTAAAGGTACATCTTTGGCAAGTACAGTCACACTTATGGACTTAACTGGTGTTGCTAAATATATAATTTCAACAACCTTTAAGCCAGTAGAAGTATTTATTGTGGCAGGAGGTATTTATTTGTTTATGACTTTTATAATTCATAATGTTATTAAATATTTAGAAAAAAAATATGGGTTTCAAACATGAAAATAGCATGCATACAATTATCTAGTGGAGAAAATTATCAAAATAATTTTAAAGATATTGTTAAATATGTAAATCAAGCTATAAAAAATAAATCTGATTTAATCATTACACCTGAAACTTCTTCTTTGATGTCTAGTAGTAGAGAAATACTTTTTAAATATTCATATGAAATGAATAAAGATCCAATTTTGAAGAAAATTAGAGAGGTTTCAAAAAAATATAAGAAATGGATTTTACTCGGATCAATTTGTGTTAAGGTTAAAAATAAACTCAGAAATAGATCTATACTGGTTGGACCAAATGGAAAAATTGTCAAATATTATGATAAAATTAATATGTTTGATGTTAAAATTCCAAATAAAGAGCAACATAGAGAAAGTAAAACTTTTAAAGCAGGAAATAAATTAGTCACGGCTAATTTACCTTGGGGCAAAATAGGTTTTACAATCTGTTTTGATCTGAGATTTCCTGAACTTTATAGGAATTTATCAAAAAAAAATTTAAGTTTTATAGCCGTTCCATCAGCTTTCACAAAGTTTACGGGACAAAAACATTGGTTAACACTTTTAAGAGCAAGAGCGATTGAAAATTTTTGCTATATTTTTGCGCCAGCTCAAACAGGTAAAAATACACCCAAAAGAGAAACATTTGGTCATACAACAATTATTTCTCCAGATGGAAAAATTTTGGCATTAAAAAAATTAGGGAAGGGTGTAATTTATTCAAAAATTAACCCCAAGCTCTCTATGGATTTAAGAAAAATAATTCCAAGTTTAATTTAATTCCTACTATCAACAATCAATGTGTCTTTAGATCCACCACCTTGAGAACTATTAACTATTGTACTACCTTTTTTTAGAGCAACTCTAGTCAACCCACCAGTTGTAACATAAGTTGATTTACCTGTTAAAATAAAAGGTCTTAAATCTAAATGTCTTGGTTCAATGTTATCAGGTGTGATTGTTGGAACAGTAGAAAGAATTTCTAGTGGTTGTGCAATGTAATTCCTAGGATTTTTTTTGATATTTTTTATCATTTCTTCTTTTTCAGCTTTTGAGGCTTTTGGACCAATCATAATTCCGTACCCACCTGATGCATTTGAAGGTTTAACCACATACTTAGAGATATTATCTATAACGTGTTCTCTATTTTTTTTATCTCCACAGAGAAGAGTTTCAACTTGATCAATAATTGGTTGCTCTCCTAAATAGTAAATGATCATTTTATTAACATAAGAATAAACTGCTTTATCATCTGCAACTCCTGTTCCTAAAGCATTTATTATTCCAACATTTCCTTTTCTCCAACATTTGAACACACCAGGCACACCTAATACGGATCCTTTAAAAAAAACTTTTGGATCCATAAAATTGTCATCTATTCGTCTATAAATACAATCTACTTTCAAAGGACCTTTGACGGTTTTCATGTAAACATGATCGTTTTCAACAAATAAATCTTTTCCTTCTACCAAGGCTATTCCCATTTGTTCAGCAAGAAAGGAGTGTTCAAAATAAGCAGAATTATAAATACCAGGTGTTAATAAAACCATGTGTGGGTTATTAGTCTTCTTTGGAATACACTCTGTCATACAATTATATAATTTATTTGCATATTGATGAACTGAGGAAACTTTATATCTTGTAAATAGTTCTGGAAAAATATCTCTCATAACCATTCTATTTTCCAGCATATATGAAACTCCAGAAGGAACTCTTAAGTTATCTTCAAGAACTAAAAAATCCCCATCAATATTTTTAATAAGATCAATCCCAGATATATTTGACCATGCTTTGTGTTTTGGTGAGAAACCTTCACACTCTTTTAAATACAATGGAGAATTAAAAATTAGTTCTTTAGGTATTACTTTGTCTTTAAATATTTTTTTTGCATTGTAGACGTCATCGATAAATAAATTTAGTGCCTTAACTCTTTGCGCAAGTCCCTTTGCAACCTTTAACCATTGACTTTTTGGTATAATTCTAGGAATGATGTCTAAAGGCCATTTTTTCTCTTCAGCTCTATTGTTTGCAGCATAAACTCTAAAATTTATTCCTCTAGCGCTTATTGTACTTTGACAATTTTTTTCTATTTCTTGTAATTTTTTTTTTCCATATTTTTCAAGTATACCTGCAATGATCTTAGCATGACTTCTCAACTTCTTCTCTTTACTAATATATCCATCAAAAGTTGATTTAGAATCATAATTTTTCCAAAAATCAGACATATTAACTTAATTTTTTTACATAAGAGTTAAATAAGCAAATG
Organism: uncultured Pelagibacteraceae bacterium; assembly: GCA_902595635.1. GTDB lineage: Bacteria > Pseudomonadota > Alphaproteobacteria > Pelagibacterales > Pelagibacteraceae > Pelagibacter. The sequence continues at coordinate 69,675 of CACJQT010000003.1, forward strand.
ATTAAATTCGATATCTGATATGAAATAAATGGGTTTTATTGTAATCACATATAATTTAAATAGTTAACTTTAATATGACTTATTGTATTGGCATTAAAACAGAGACAGGACTAGTTTTTGCATCAGACTCCAGAACAAATGCAGGATTGGACAATGTAAATATATATTCTAAAATGCTTACACACGATGTTGGAGATAGAACAATAGTAATTGTTACATCAGGAAATCTCGGAACTTCTCAAGCAGTTTATAATTCAATAAAAAAAGATTTAAAAAGCGAAACAGGAATTATGAATTTAAATACGTGTAGTGATTTTGAGCAAATTGCCTCCTACATAGGTTCTCTCAATATTGAACATTCATCTCCTCAAGGAATTAACACTGATAGCGTTTTACTAGGTTCAACTTTTATTGTAGGTGGTCAAATAAAAGATCAACCACCAGAATTATATTTAGTTTACCCACAAGGAAATTATATTCGTCCAGCGGATAGCAAACCATATTTGGTTATAGGTGAAGTAAAATATGGAAAACCTATTTTAGATAGAGTAATCACACCAAAAGTCTCAATCGGAGATGCATCGAGATGTGCACTGATATCAATGGACTCAACATTAAAAAGTGATTTAACTGTTGGTCCGCCAATAGATTTTGCAGTGATAAAAAAAAATGAAATCAAAATAGCATCACTTAAATGCTTAAATATGAATGACCCTGAATTTTCAAAAGTTTGTAATCAATGGTCACAAGGTATTTTCAAGATATTTGATTCTTTTCAAAGGTTTGACTGGGAATAAAACTAATATTTTGTGTATTCTTTAATTTCTTTAATTTTAGAACCAGTTTTATTATTTATTTCTAATTTTAATTTTGCCCGTTCATCATTTAGGAAATGAACATCTCTTGATAATTTAATAAATTTTTCACCAAAATCAGAATTTTTTTCACATAATCTTTTATCATCTTCTATTACCCAAAGCTTTGAATTAATTTCTTTAAGTGAATTATACAAACTTTCAATTTCACTGTAATTTTTAATATTTGTATTTAATTGATCTTGTAAAATTTTATATTCATCATTTATGAAATTTAGTTTTTCAGGATCTTTAATTTTTTCAGATTTAATTTCTAAAATTGAAATTTTATCCAGTAATTCTCCAACTGATACTTCTACTAAAATTTTATTCATATAAATCGATATTATGTTAAGTTGTTAAAAATATGTCTAATATACTTATTATAAAACATGGATCTTTAGGTGATATAGCGCAAGCAAGTGGTGCAATTCAAGATATATCTGATAATCATCCAAATGATAATCTTTATATACTATCAACCAAACCTTATTATGATTTATTAAAAAAAAATCCAAATATAACTGATGTCATTTTAGATAAACGACTCTCTAGGTTTAACTTAATTTATTTATATTTATTAATGAGAAAGATAAAAAAATATAAATTCATTAAAGTTTACGACCTTCAAAATTCTAAAAGAACTAGTTTTTATAAAAATATTCTCTTTCCAAAAGCAACGTCAGATATTTGGTCATCAACAGAAACAACACTTCCTGAAGGAACTAATAAGAATGATTTTGATAAAGACACTGTTCTAAACCGCTTTGAACATCAATTAAATTTTTCTGGAATTAAAACTAATCACGTAACTAAACCAGACTTTTCTTGGAGCTGTGAGGATATTTCAGAAATCAAAAAAAAATATAATTTAAACAAATATTTAATTTTATTCCCCTTTTCATCATCTCATTTAACTATAAAAAGATGGCCATATTATAATGAATTGATAAAAAAAATTAAATCTACTTTTAGAGATGAAATCCAAATTTTAATTGCCCCAGGTCCAAATGAAATCAAATTAGCTAATGATATTGATGCTAATATTATTTTAGATAATGATAAAGCGCTTAATATTTCTCAACTTTCGTCATTAATAAAAGAAAGTTATTTTGTAATATCGAACGATACTGGACCAGCACATATGGCTGCGCATTTAAATGTAAAAGGATTAGTTCTATTTGGATCGCATACTACTGCTAAAAAAGTTAGTATTGAACGAGAAAATTTTAAAGCAATTCAAGTTTCAGATTTAACCAAACTTTCAGCAGATAAAGTATTCCAAAGAATGCAAGAAGCAATTAATTAGTTTTTCTAAATTTTGATAATAAAAAAGGCAAAAATAAAACTATTATGAAAATTCTTAAAAAATGATGGTAGCTCACAAATATTGGATCTATGTTATAAGCAACACTAATAACAACCATTTCATGAATTCCTCCAGGTGCAAAACTTAAAAAAGTTGGTATGAATTCAAATCCTATATAAGTGAGCAAATAAGCAGTTATCATTGCAACAATTACCAAAATTGAACTAACTATTATTCCATGAAATATAAAAAATAATAATTCTTTAATTTTTAATCCGTTTAATCTGGTACCTAAAGCGGTGCCTAGAAATATAAATGCAATATTTATAAATGCATCTGGAAATCTGGCATTAATTATTTCAAAAGTATAAAAAGTACCAGATAAAGCCATTGCACCAACTAAAGTAGGTGATGGAATTTTATAATTTTTTAAGATGTTTGCAAAAACGAAACAAATTATTAACAGAAATAATATTTCTAAAAAATATCTTTCGTTATAGATATTTTCATAGTTATAACCTGTCATTTCCGAGAAGCCTAAATTATTAATAAAAAAAATAGGCACAAAACTCACAATAAATATCACTCTTGTAGCCTGAGGGATCAAAACACCCTTATCGTTTTTTGATTTACCAAATTCTAATAATGCTGCAGATATTGGAACAAATGCGCCCGGAAGAGCTGCTAAAACTGAAATGAATTTACTAAATTTACAAACTTTAAAAAAATAATAACCAGCAAGAATAGTACTGACTATTGTGCAGATTAACATCGCTAATGACGAAAAAATCCATAGATGAATTTTATACAATAATGTTACATTTAAAGTTCCACCAAGAATTATACCAACAATTAAAAATATAGGATTTAATAATTTAGTTGGAAAAACTATTTTAAAATTTGTAAATGCAAAACATAAATTTAAACCTAGAGATCCTAATAACCAGGGCAAAGGTAGATTAATTAAAGTACCTAAGTATCCACCAACAAGTCCTATAAATAGAGCTTTATAACTACCTACTAAAGCTAAAATATATTCCTTTATGTTTTTGGAAAAATTATATTTGAGCATTGACTAAAATTTATAACTTATGTTTAATGATGGTTTCATAAATATAATAAGAGAGGAAATAATGAAACTAATTAAAACTTTTATTTCAGTTTTATTCTCTGCTTTCCTTCTATTTTCATCAACAAGTTCATTTGCAGTTGAAAAATTACATTTTTTAATTGGCGGTGGTGCTGGTGGTGGTTGGGATGGAACTGCTAGAGGTACTGGAGAAGCATTAACAAAAGCTGGTTTTTTGAAAAGAGCATCATTTGAAAACATGTCAGGTGGTGGAGGTGGTAAGGCTTTGGCTTACCTAATCAATAACGCTCCGAAAGATACAGTTTTAGTTCAGTCAACACCATTGGTGTTAAGATCTATTACAAGACACAAAGGTTATGTAAAAGGTACTGGCACTTTATCTTATAAAGATGTTAAACCAATTGCAGGTGTAATTGGAGATTATGGTGCAATAGTTGTTGCAAAAAATTCACCTATCAAAAATTTCAAAGATGCAGTTGATCAATATCAAAAAGATCCAAAGTCAATTAAAATGGCTGGAGGATCTGTAAGAGGAAGCATGGACCACTTAATTGGTGCGTTAGCTTTCCAAGCAGCTGGAGCAAATCCAAACGATGTGATCTATGTTCCGTATGATGCTGGTGGAAAAGCGCTTGCTGGACTTTTATCTGGAGAAACTCAAATACTTTCAACAGGTTTAGGTGAAGTAATGGGTGCTAGAGATCAAGTAAGAATAATTGGTATCACTGCTCCTGAAAGAGTAGGTGATGCACCAGAAGCTCCGACATTAAAAGAGCAAGGATATGATGTTCAGTTTGTTAACTGGAGAGGTTTCTTTGCACCAAAAAGCATGAGCATGAGTGACTATAATAAAATCTCTAAAATGCTTGGGGATGTTCAAAAAACACCAGAGTGGGAAGCTGTAAGAAAAAGAAATGCATGGGTAAATATTTATAACCCAGGTTCTAAATTTGATGCGTTCTTGGAAAAACAAACAGTTGAAATGACAGCTCTGATGAAAAAACTTGGAGTAATATAATCTTTATAGATTATTAAAGAATGTAAAGCAGTGAGAATAAGTCCTACAAAATTTATCTCACTGCTTTTTTTAGTTTTATCAGTATTTTATCTATACACTGCATACAACATTCAAGTATTTGCATTTGATGAAAACGCACCATTCAATGCTAGGACTTTCCCAATATATTTAGGTTGGGCAGGAATAATTTTATCGAGTTTAAAAATAATTTTACCTGAAAAAGTTGCTATAGAGGTAAATCATAAACACTTAGATTATAAAAGTATAATTTATCTAATAATTATCTCACTAATATATGCTGCTGTAATATTGAAAATTGGATATTTTATATCAACTTCTTTATTTCTTTTTGCATCTTACTATTTCTTAGGTGAAAGAAGATGGGGACTGATGTTTATTTTATCTTTCCCATTTGTTGCTGCATTTATGTATTTGTTACACGGATTATTAAACATTTATCTTCGTGATCCGTTTTTAAAATACATTGGAGTTATGGGATGATCGAAGGAATATTTATCGGATTATCAACTGCTTTATCTCTAACAAATATTTTAATGGTGATGGTTGGATGTTTTGCAGGAACAATAATTGGAATGTTGCCTGGACTTGGACCAATGACTGCAATTGCATTAATGATACCAATTACTTACGGCTTTGATCCATCAACAGGTTTAATTTTAATGGCAGGAGTTTACTATGGTGCAGTATTTGGAGGATCTACATCTTCAATTTTGTTAAATGCTCCTGGAATACCAGGAACTGTTGCTACTGCTTTTGATGGTTATCCAATGGCACAACAAGGTAAAGCTGGTAAAGCCTTAGCAATAGCCGCTTATAGTTCATTTGCAGGTGGAACAATTTCTGCAATATTTTTATTAGTTGCGGCCCCTAGTTTGTCAAAAGTAAGTTTAGCTTTTAGATCACCTGATTATTTTGCACTAATGATTTTAGGTTTAACTGCAATTTCTGCGTTTTCATCTAAAGGGCAGTTTTTAAAAGCAATGATGATGGTAGTTTTAGGATTAATGTTAGCAACTGTAGGACAAGACTCGTTGTCAGATATCACAAGGTTCACATTTAATAATATGAATTTAACTGATGGTATAAGCTTTGTATTAATTGTAATGGCAACATTTGCAATGAGTGAAGCTTTAACTATTATTTTTAGAGGGAAAGATCCAAACAGAGCTGCAAAACAAATCTCATTAACTGAATTAGGTTCAATTAAAGTAAATAAAGAGGAAACAATTAAAATGGCTAAAACGATACCAAGATCCTCAATACTTGGTTTCTTAATTGGTGTTTTACCTGGAGCAGGCGCAACTATTGCATCTTTCTTAGCATATGGAATGGAGAGAAATTATGTAAATGAAGAGGAGAAACAAAAATTTGGAAAAGGCAGCGTTCATGGTTTATCAGCACCAGAAACTGCAAATAATGCTGCTTGCTCTGGTTCATTTGTTCCATTACTAACATTAGGAATTCCTGGAAGTGGCACAACTGCTGTAATGCTCGGAGCTCTTTTAGGATTTGGTATTCAGCCAGGACCAAGACTTTATCAAACTAACCCTGAAATTTTCTGGTCGGTTATCATGTCAATGTATATTGGTATGGTTGTACTTTTAATTTTAAATTTGCCATTAATTCCCTATATAGCTAGAATTTTAGCGGTACCTAGAAATTACTTAATACCTTTAATTTTATTTTTCTCAGTAACAGGAATTTATTTAATGTCATTTAATAATTTTGATATTTTTTTAATGATAGGTATTGCAGTGGTTGCAACTTTTTTAAGACTCTACGATTTCCCCATGCCACCTTTAATACTGGCTTTTGTACTCGGAGGATTAATGGAGGAAACATTGAGAAGATCACTTTTAATAAGTGATGGTTCGCCTAATTTCTTGTGGGACAGACCTATAACATTGATTATCTTAATTATAACTGTTGTGATTGTCTTTTGGCAGATATTTTCAACATTTAGAAAAAAAACTTAACTAATATAAATTTTGTCTGAAAGACCATAAATTAGAACAGCACTTAAAATTGTTAGAGCCGCAGAAGCTACTACACCTTCGCTATTTGTTTTCTCATTATGACCTAATTTATTAATGTATATTGTGTAAACACCAACTACAAAATACATTAGGTTTTGAACAAATATTAAATTAAAGAAACCCCAAGTTCCATTTACCCCACCATCTCTAACAAACATTATGTATATGGCCATTAATATAGAGCCTATAAATGCTGCTCCAAAAAATCTTACCATTACCGCAGCACTATGATCTATTTTATATTGATCCATAAATGCTTTAGTCCCAACAACGGTTCTAAAAGCATAAACTGCATAAACCAAAAAATGAACAATAAAAATAATTAAATAAATTATTCCATTAAATTTTTCAATCATATGATAATTTTATAAGATTCGTTTATAGTTTTCAATTATCTTATCCCAAAGAAAATTTTCTGAATGAGTTTTGCACTCTTTTCCAAACTCAATATATTTATTACCTACAAATAAATTATCTATACTTGAATAAATTTCGTCTAGATTATTGCCATCGCAAATTAATCCCGTTTTATTATGAACAATTGCATCAGAAGCACCACCATCTTTACCACCTATAGATGGAATCCCATATTGTGCAGCCTCAATAAAAGAAATCCCAAAGCCCTCAACTGAAGTTTTGTGAATTATTGATGGCATTATAAAAATATTTGATTTTGCAATTAATGCATTTTTTAATTCATTAGAAATATCACTTAAAAAATTTACATATTTATCAAGCTTTAATTCTATCACTAATTTTTTCAAATTTTCTTCTTCATCTCCGTATCCTATACAAGTGTAAGTAATATCAGGATATTTCTCTTTTAAATTCCTAATAGCCATTATAACTTTTTCGTGATTTTTTCTTTTGTCAAATCTAGAAACAGTAATTAACCTTTGTTTTTTTCCTTTTAGCATTTCTTCTGCTTGTTTAAGGTCATCTTTTGGAATTTCTTCAACAGGATCTACACCTGGATTTATGACTATTAGTTTTTTTTCATCAACTCCTAGATTAACTGCTAAATTTTTCGTAAAGTTTGAGTTTGCTACCACATGATCAACATTATTTAAAATCTCCAGAACTTTTTTGTTTAGTCTAGATCCTTTAGGGTGATTAATTTCTTTAGAATGAATTAAACATATTTTTTTTTTTGAGGATTTTATAAGCTCTAAACTTTTCCAGTGATCTGCAATAATGCAATTTACATTTTTATTTTCATTTAAATATTCATTTATTAGTAGAGATTTTCTGTATTTTCTTAATAATTTAACTCCACTAACTCTTTCAATTGTAAATGAAACTTTCTCATCAAATTTTTTATGATCTTCGTGGTAATCTGCAAAAACTTTAACCATATCTAACTTTGATAAAGATCTTGCTAATCCCCACATTAGATTTTGCATACCACCAACGTCGGGTGGAAAAGTTCTAGTTATTATTAAATACATTAATTAGATGACCACTTAATACCGCAACCCATACTTGGGAATTGTTCTTCAGGACCTTTGCCAGTTTCTGAAACTTGTTTCATAGCAATAAATAAATCACTATCTCCAGATCTCACAGGCTTTAATTCTCTTAATTCTCTTATTCTTCCTCTATATTGAAGACCAAAATCTTTATCATAACCAAAAAAATCTGGTGTGCACACAGCATCATATTTTCTTGCAATGTCTTGTGTTTCATCAATTAGGTAAGGAAAATTAAACTTATGTTTAATCGCAAACTCTATCATTTTTTCAAAAGAGTCTTCTGGATAATTAATTGGATCATTAGAGCAAATTGCAACTGAATTTATTCCTAAATCACTAAGCTTAGTACAGTCCTCCACTACATCTCTAATAATTGCTTTTACATAAGGACAATGATTACAAATAAACATTACCAAAGTTCCATTTTCACCTTTGATATCATTTAAAGATATTAATTTGTTCTCTGTAGATTTTAATTCAAAGTTTTCTGCTTTTTTTCCAAAATCACATACTGGTGTTTTAATAGGCATAATGTAATAATATATAAATTATGTTTTACGATTTGGAAGATAAAAAACCAAAAAACTCTGGCGAAAATTGGGTAGCGCCAAATGCAACTATTATAGGAGATGTCACATTAGAAAAAAACTCCAGTGTTTGGTTTAATGCTGTAATTAGAGGGGATAATGAAAACATTCATGTTGGAGAAGGTTCAAATGTTCAAGATGGGAGCGTTCTACATACTGACCCAGGCTGCCCTTTAAGAATTGGTAAAGACGTAACTATCGGTCATATCGTTATGCTTCATGGATGTACGATTGGAGATAATAGCTTAATAGGTATTGGAGCTGTCATTTTAAATAATGCAAAAATAGGCAAAAACTGCATCATTGGTGCTAAAGCATTAATAACTGAAAATAAAGAAATTCCAGATAACTCGTTAGTAGTTGGTGCACCAGGAAGAGTAGTTAGAAAACTTACTGAGGAAGAAATAGGTAAAATAACTGAGAACGCAAAACATTATCAAGATAATTGGAAAAGATACGTAAAAACTGTTTTTTAATATGCCAGCAGGGTATGTAATTGCACAATTAAGAGTAACTAATCCAGAAAATTATAAGGAGTACATTGAAAAAGTTAATCCAATTGTAAAAAAATTTGATGGAGAATTTTTAGTTAGAAATGGTGAATATCAAATATTTGATGGTGAAACTAAATTTCCAAGAATCATTGTTCTTAAATTCCCTAGTTATGAAAAAGCACTAGAGTGGTATAATTCTGAAGAGTACAAACCAATAAAGCAAATAAGACTAGATAATGCTGAGGGAACAAATATAATAATTAAAGGTATTTAACAATATGAAAAAAGTATTTTTAATTTTTACATTCTTAATTCTTAATGTGTTGTTCAGTGGTTATGCTTATGCAGGTGTTAATGAGCCTGGAGTAACTTCTATTAAAGGAGAGTGTGCTGGAGCATTTAAATATAATTACAAAAAACATATAGAAAAATCACTTAAAAAAATTAAAGAAAAAAAAACAAACTTTGTTTTCTATGCTAGTTGTGATTCTGGTAGCTATTCATATGCTTATAATAAAGGTAAAGATTTAGAGAATCTTCATAAAAAAACATACAAAAAATGCATGAAATATTCTAAGAAATATACTGGTGGTAAAGAATGTTATTTGTATGCAGTAAATGAAGAAATTGTTTGGAAATATGACCAGGCTAAAGCATCGGCCGCATTAGAAACAAAAATAGCAGAAACAAAAATGCTAAAAGAAAAAAATGCAAAGATGGATAAAAAACCAGGAAGATTTTTTGAGGATCAACCTGATGTAAATGATGATTATCAAATTCATTTCATATACATGCTGACAGCCAGTGATAAAGATCGTGAGCTAGATATAAATGGTAAAATTGAAGAATACGCTAACAAAATGAACGCTCTTGTTGAAAAGTTTAGTAAAAAAACAAAAGGATCTTCAGGTGTAAAAAAATATAAATACGATTATCGAAAAGATGGAAAATTAGATGTTACCTTTATAAGGTTAGATAAAAAAAGAAAAGAACTTCATAAACATATAAATAACAATTATCGTGGTTACCTTTGGTTAAATGGATTTAATAATCCAAAAAAAGTTTATTTTACCTTTGCTGATGTAACGAGTGTTGATGGTGGAGAAGGTGGTGTTGGAATGGCATCAATGTTTCTTAAAAATAAACATAATAAAAATATAAATAATATGGTTAAAACAGCTCTTCATGAAGTGCATCATGCGATGGGGGGAGGTTTTGCTTGTGTCCCAGGTATGAATAAAAAAGCTCATTTTTCAAGCGGCCAAGATACTGATGCAAAACATATGTTTTTTGGAAAAGCTTATGTTCATGATGTTGAAGGTTGTCCAAAAGGAGAGGATACTGTTTATTTAACTCCAACATCAAAAGATCCTTATGATCCGTTTAAACTTATATGTTTAAATGAGTGGGGAAAATATAATCATAAAAAACTTGTTGAACTTAGAGAAAAACAGATAAGCGATCTTAAAAAAGGTAAGTGGAATTATAGAAGTGGTGGATCTGGGTGTAAGTTTAATTATTGGGACAGAGCTGGTACTGGAGTTATGAAATTATTTAATAACGAACAGGCCAATAGAGCGTATAATTGAAATCCATAGATCATTAAATATTAAATGAAAACAATATTTATAATTTTTATCTCTTTATTTTTTTATTCTAATTCAGTTGTCGCTGTTGAAAAATTTAAGTTCAAATATAACTTGCATGAAAATTTACCAGAGAAATGGATTACTGAATTCAAAAATATAATGAATATTGTGCAAGAAGTTATGCCTATAAATGAGAATACTAACAATTGGGTAAAGAATAATATGAAATTAACAAACATGAAACAGGGCTATAATATGGATATCTATGCATGGCAAAGCACAAAAAATCCTTTTCCGGAAAAGCGTGCTAATATGAAGTACTCAGGTATTGAAGGATGTAATTCACCTGAACCATGGATGCAACTAGACATATTTCCAAAAGATTTTACAAGTTCAATTAATAAAATTCGCACTTACACTGTTATTGTTCATGAGTATTTTCATGTTTATCAAAACGCACTTTCTCACAGAGATAGGTGTCTGTCTGAAAACAGTGCAAAGTGGTTGGTCGAGGGAGGTGCTAAAGTTTTAGAAGAGATCTATTCAAGGCAATATTACAAAAAAGACCTTTTAAAGAGCGACATTAAAGAGAGTAAAAGATGGAGCATTAAAAAGGTTAATAAAGAACCTCATTTATACGAAAAACATAAGACATCACCACAAAAAAATGGATTTGATAGCAATTATGCTGGCTCTGCATTCATAGTACTGGCATTAGTTAACGAATTAAAAAAAAATAATATTTCTGAAGAAAAAGCATTTGAATTAGTTTTTAGAGAATTCTGGATACAAAGGGCTAAACAACCTTCAGGCTGGAATTGGCAAACTACTTTTAAAAATACTTTTGGTATGACTTTGGATGAATTTTATAAAAGGTTAAGTAAATACAAAAGAAAAGATCTTAAAAAAATACTTCCAAGCAAGACATTGAAAATACAGGATATCTTTAGTTAAGGAACTAGCCAAGTATCTTTATTATTATCAACATCAAATCTAGCTCTTCGATGACCTTTTGCAGCTAAGTACAACCATTCTATAGATTTAATTTTACACTGTATAACAGTAAAGTTTTTATATCCTTCTTCGCTTTGTTCTTTTGTGTAATCAAAATTATCTAATTCAGGTTTTAAGCCAGATGTTGGAATATCAGACTCTGTACCTGGTCCATTATCTACTAAGTAACATTTACGACTTATATGTTGAGTTTTTTCCCAAGATTGTTTTGTTATATCATTATTGTGATTAATAATTGCTTCAACTTTTAATCTAACCTGAATTTTTTCATCTTTATCATAAAATAACATCGATGAATTTGGGTTTTTTTCCAATATTTTAATTTTATCAGATCTAATGTCACTGTGAAATTGAACTAAATTATTTTGCTCATCTGATTTTCTAAGAACAACAATTCTACTCTCGATTTCATTCTCACTCCCACATGAAAAAACAGGTATTCTAAAAGGTGAGGATCTATTAGTAACTGCATCAGTTAACATTAACCAAATTTTCTTTTTTATTTCGGAAAAATCCTCGTAGTAGGGAACAGTGGTAGACACAATTACTTTTTCTTTTTTAATCTAGCAATCAAGCTAGAGCTATCCCAACGGTTTCCACCCATTTTTTGAACTTCTGCATAATAACCATCAACAATTTCAGTTACTGGTACAGGTGAACCATTTCTTTTTGCTTCTTCAATACAAATTTTTAAATCTTTTCTCATCCAATCTACAGCAAATCCGTAATCAAATTTATCTGCTACCATAGTTTTATATCTATTTTCCATTTGCCAAGATTGAGCTGCACCTTTAGAGATAGTTTCCATAACTTTGTCCATATCTAAACCTGCATTAATTCCAAAATTTACTGCTTCTGATAATCCTTGAACCAAACCACCAATACACATTTGATTAACCATTTTTGTTAATTGTCCACTGCCTGATGGTCCGATTAAAGTTACTTTTTTACTGTAACAATCAATTATTGGCTCTGCTTTTTTAAAATCATTATCATCTCCCCCAACCATGACAGTTAGAATTCCACCTTCAGCACCTGATTGTCCTCCAGATATAGGAGCATCTAAAAAACCAAATCCTTTATCTTTTGCAGCTTTATAAAGTTCTCTAGAAATTTCAGCAGACACTGTTGAATTATCTATATATACACATCCTTCCTTGGCATTATGAAATAATCCGTGTTCTCCTAAAGATACTTGTTTTAAATCATCGTCATTCCCAACACACGTAAAAATAAAATCAGCATCTTTAGCAGCTTCAGATGGTGTATCAGCCATATTACCTTTGTATTCACCAATCCATTTTTCTGCTTTTGATTTTGTTCTGTTAAAAACAGTTACATTATGTCCTGCTTTTGATATATATCCTGCCATTGGATAACCCATTACACCAAGACCTATGAAAGCAACTTTAGAAGTCATATTTTTTTATGTTTAAAAATTTAAGTTTAAAAGTAATTGTATTTGGATTTATATTTACATTTTTTTCAAGCTTTGGACAGAGTTTTTTTCTTGGAATATTCAATACAAGTATAAGAGAGACACTATCGATAACTCATGGACAATTTGGCTCAATATATGCATCTGCAACATTGTGCAGTAGTTTATTACTTATTTGGGTTGGAAAGAAAATTGATGATATAAATATTTTTCGATTTGCAATCTATGTAACATTACTTTTATCTTTTTCTTGTTTTTTCTTTTCAAAAATTTCATCAATAGTTTTTTTATTCATTGCAATTTTTTTAATGAGATTTTCAGGTCAAGGAATGATGTCTCATACTGCAACAACAACAGTTTCAAGATATTTCACAAAATCAAGGGGTAGGGCGTTAAGTATTTGCTGGTTCGGTTTATCTAGTGCTGAATTTATTTTACCTGTTTTAATGGTATTCTTGTTGTCATTAACCTCTTGGCAAAATATTTGGACAGTAATTGCTTTATTAATTTTAATATTTTTACCGATAGCATCGTTCTTTTTAGTTCGAACTGTTAAACTTGATACAAGAGAAAGCACTGGAGGTGAAGAATTTAAAGAGGAAAATATTAAGCAATGGAAAAGAATTGAAGTAATAAAAGATTATAAATTTTATATCGTAAGCATGAATATGCTTGCTATGCCTTGGATTGCAACTGGTGTATTTGTTTATCAGTCATTTATAACTGAGTCAAAAAACTGGGGACCATTTGTAATTGCGCAGTCTTTTATGTCTTATTCAGTATTTTCAGTAATTACACTTTTAATATCTGGTTTTTTAATTGATAAATTCACAAGTCGAAAACTTTTAATTTTTATGAATATTCCTTTATTTCTGTCGACTTTTGTAATTATTTATTTTGATGCACAATTTACTGCATTTATATTTCTAGGTTTAATTGGAATATCAAATGGTTTGGCAAACGTTTTGGGATCTTCTACTTGGGCTGAAGTTTATGGAGTAAAGCATATTGGATCTATTAAAGCTTTGACTACTGCACTTATGGTTTTTTCAACAGCTTTTGGAACAGCTCTTTTTGGATTTTTAATTGATATTGGATTTTCAATTGAGAAAATTGCTTTAATTTCTGCACTTTATATACTTATTTCTTTTGTTCTTCTTTTTTTAGTTAGAAAAAAATTAAATCCAATTTTAGTATAAAAATACTTGATTTTGTTGATCTTGGAGTATATTTAATCGCCCATGGCAAGAGTTACCGTTGAAGACTGTATAGATAAAGTAGATAGCCCTTATGAATTAGTTTTGGTTGCTAAAGAAAGAGCTACTCAACTTAATTCAGGAATTGAACCTACATTAGATAGAGATAACGATAAGCACACAGTTATTGCTTTAAGAGAAATAGCCGAAGAGACAATTAAAGTTCCAGATTTAACAGAGGCTGCAGTTTACAAACTTAGAAAACATGTAGAACAAATTGATGATACTGCTGAAGAAGATGAAGATATTGGTGATGATTTTGAAAATCTGTACAAAGGTGAGATTTCAAAAAGTGGTGTACCAATTCTTCCTTCAAAAAGAGCTAGAAAAATCCCAGAAAAAATTCAAGTTTCAAAAGAAGATCTTGCTGAACTATCACCATCAGCACAGCCTGATGTTAATGTAGAAGCTCCAAGTGAAGCTGAAGAAAGTGATGACGTTTCATTAGATCAAGTTTCTGAAGCAGAAGAGCAAGTTGCAGATAACACGAGCGACGAAGAAAATAATTCTTAATTAGGAAAACTCTTTTAATATTTGTTCCCTGTGTTCATCTAGATCAGGAATATCCCCTCTAGTACTTTTATCTTCGTATGAAGACATTTTTATAGGATTGCCTGCTAATCTAAAATCACCAACTACTTTATGATAGGCTTTAACAATCATGTTTCTTGCTTCGACTTGAGGATTTTCTACCGCTTCTTTAATATTAAATATCGGTCCACAAGG
>CACJQT010000004.1 GCA_902595635.1 uncultured Pelagibacteraceae bacterium
TTTTTTTGTTGTCATCATCGTTCAAATCCTCATATTCTCCCTCAATAAAATTTCGATTATCATTATTTTTTTTTTTATTTTTTTTTACAAATCTGTTTAATATCATTTTTCTTGTGAATGGAATAATGAGCAGTGCTCCAATAAAATCTGTTGCAAACCCTGGAAATATTAGAAGTAAAGCTGCAAAAGCTAATGTTGCGCCAGAGATTAACTCATAAATTGGCATCTCATTTTTGATTAACTGGCTCATTCCTGACTTAAGTGTGTTAAATCCTTCATACCTTGCATAAGCAACCCCTGCCACTGCAGTAATTAAAATGAGTAAAACAGTGTTAAATGCTCCTATTTGAGAACCAATTTTGATGAATAAGTAAATTTCAATAAGAGGAATACCGATAATCAAAAATAATACTGTGTTCATTTGTCTATAATTTAATTAGCAGGTTGAAATTATCAACATAGTAAATATTATACTCATATGAGTTATAGCTTTGAATACATCGATATTATACTTCTTGCAATGATTGCAGGATTTATTTTTCTAAGATTACGAGGAATTTTAGGTAAAAAAACTGGATTTGAAGAAGATATAGACTCAAGTTTTGCTCACGAAGCTCCGCCATCTAAATCTACTGTAGATTTAAATTTCAACACTTTCGATGAAAACGCAAAAAAAGAGTTTGTTAAAGGTGCTAAGATTGCTTATGAGACAATAATTACTAATTTTGCCAATGGAAAGTTAAAAGACATAAAATCATTACTTGATAAAAATGTTTATCTACAATTTGAACAAGCAATTAAAGATAGAGATGAAAAAAAGTTTTCTTCAGAAACAACATTTATTGGAATTAACTCAGCTGAAGTCAAAGAACATCAACAAAATAAAAATATGTTAGAAGTTACAGTAGAATTCGTAAGTGAAATTATTTCATGTGTTAAAGATAAAGATAACAAAGTTGTTTCAGGCGATCCTGAAAAAATTAAAAAAGTTCTAGATACATGGAAGTTTTCTAAAGATAGTCGATCTTCAAATCCTAATTGGCTTCTAATTGATACTCAAGCTTGACAAATAAGCTATCAGATAAAGATAAAAAAGACTGGCAAGATTTTTTAGATAGTTCTGAAAAGCTCCAAAGCAAAGATGTAGATCAATTAAAAAATCAAATAATTTCAGAGAGATCAATTGATCTTCACGGATATACTTTGGAAGAAGCTAACAAACAAATTTCTGAATTTATTGAGACTTGCTACGTAAATAAAGTAAAGAAAGTAAATGTTATTACTGGTAAGGGTATGAGGTCAAAAAATTTGGAAGATCCCTATCAATCTAAAGACTTAAGTATATTAAAATATTCAGTACCTGAATATATCAAAAATAATTCTGAATTAATGAGTAAAATAATTAAAATTGACTTTGAATCAGTTAATAGCCCTTCAAAAGGAAATTTTGATATATTTTTGAAAACTATAAAATAAACTTTGAAAGATCAGTATCTTTTACCAATTCGCCAATATTATCTTTTATATATTTACCGTCTACAGTAATTTTTTCTCCAGCCCTATCTGTTGCTGTAAAACTAATTTCATCTAAAACTCTTTCTATAATCGTATGTAACCTTCTTGCACCTATGTTTTCAACAGAGGAATTGACTTCACTAGCTATATTAGCAATAGTATTAATTCCATCTTCTGTAAATTCTAAATCCACATTTTCTGTTTTTAAAAGTGCTTTGTATTGTTTTATTAAGCTATTATCTGGTTCTTTTAATATTCTTATAAAATCTTCGCTATTTAGTGCGTCTAGCTCAACTCTTATTGGTAGTCTACCTTGCAACTCAGGTAAAAGATCCGAAGGTTTTGCTAATTGAAAAGCCCCTGAAGCAATAAATAAAATATGATCTGTTTTAACAGGTCCATATTTTGTACTTACTGTTGTTCCTTCTATTAATGGTAATAAATCTCTTTGAAC
Organism: uncultured Pelagibacteraceae bacterium; assembly: GCA_902595635.1. Classification (GTDB taxonomy): domain Bacteria; phylum Pseudomonadota; class Alphaproteobacteria; order Pelagibacterales; family Pelagibacteraceae; genus Pelagibacter. Next base: position 1,970 of record CACJQT010000004.1, read on the forward strand.
ACCCTCTCTTGAAACATCACCACCAACTCTATCTGTTCTTGCAGAAATTTTATCAATTTCATCTAAAAATACGATCCCATTATTTTCTGTTGAATCTTTTGCTGATTTTATAATTTTGTCTTGTTCGATAAGTTTATCTGATTCTTCATTTATTAAAATTTCGTGAGATTCTTTGACTGACATTTTCTTTTTCTTAGGCTTTTGACCCATGGATTTCCCAAGCATGTCAGAAATATTTATCATTCCGACATTTGCCCCTGGCATTCCAGGTATCTCAAATGATGGCATCTGATTAGATTCACTAACAGCTATTTCAATTTCATTATCATCTAAATCGCCATCTCTAAGTCTTTTTCTAAAACTTTCTCTTGTTGCAACACTTGCTTTATTACCAACAAGTGCATCCAAAACCCTATCTTCAGCTAATTTTTGTGCTTGAGCATGTACTTCTTTTCTTTTTTTTACTTTCTCCATAGCAATTGCAATTTCTAATAAATCCCTTACAATTTGTTCTACATCACGTCCCACATATCCTACTTCAGTGAACCTTGTTGCCTCAACTTTTACAAACGGCGCTTCTGCTAGTTTTGAAAGTCTTCTAGAAATCTCAGTTTTTCCAACACCAGTTGGTCCAATCATTAGAATATTTTTCGGTAGAACCTCGTCTTTCATATCATCTTCTAAGGCCTGACGTCTCCATCTATTTCTAAGAGCGATGGCAACAGCTCTTTTAGCTTTATTTTGCCCAACAACAAATCTGTCTAATTCTGAAACAATTTCTCTTGGTGATAATGAATTTGCAATTGTAGTCTTTTCTTTTGTAACTTTGCCTTTTGGAAATGATGTAACATTTGATTTTTCCATTATATTTTCTCCATACTCAAATTATCGTTAGTAAAGACACAAATATCTGACGCAACTTTAATAGATTTTTTAGCAATTTCTTCTGCAGACATATCAGTATCCATTAATACCTTTGCGGCTGCTAAAGCATAATTTCCACCTGAACCAATCCCAATAACATCTCCCTCGGGTTCAAGAACATCACCTGTTCCAGAAATTATAAAACTTTTTTCCTTATCACCTATTGCCATTAAGGCCTCTAATCTTCTTAAATATTTATCTGTACGCCAATCTTTTGCTAATTCTACAGCAGCTCTTGTTAGGTTCCCCGCATGCTTTTCAAGCTTTGACTCTAGTCTCTCAAACAGAGTAAGTGCATCTGCTGTTGATCCTGCAAAACCTGCGATCACATTTCTTTTCTCAATTTTACGAACTTTGTTTGCAGTTTTCTTAATTACAGTATTACCCATACTAACTTGACCGTCACTGGCCACAACTACGTCATTATTTTTTCTTACAAGTACAATTGTTGTCATGGACTATAGATGGATATGAATTTAAATAGTTCAAGCCCAGGTTTAGTATTATTGATATAATCAAAAATACCTATATACCTAATTTAAATTATGAAAAGAAAAGCAAAAATAGCTAGAAAAACAAAAGAAACCAATATCAGTGTTGACCTTAATATTGATGGCAAAGGTAAGTACAAAGTTGACACAGGAATAGGTTTTTTAGATCACATGCTCGAGCAGTTATCTAAACACTCATCTATGGATTTAACTGTTAAAGCTAAAGGTGACACACACATTGACCTTCACCACACAACTGAAGACACTGGAATTGCTATTGGAGAATGCTTAAAGAAAGCATCAAAAAAATTTGTAGGCATTAAAAGATATGCTCACATTCTGTTACCAATGGATGAAACATTAACAAGAGTTGCAATAGATGTTTCTAACAGACCTTATTTAATTTGGAATGTGAAATTAAAAGTTGAAAAACTTGGAGAGATGGACACAGAATTATTTAAAGAATGGTTCCAAGCATTCTCACAAGCTGCAGGAATTACATTGCACGTTGAAAATATTTACGGTGACAATAGTCACCACATCATAGAGTCTTGCTATAAAGGCCTGGCAAGGACTTTAAGAGCTGCATTGGAATTAGATCCTAGGAATAAAAGTACAATTCCATCTACTAAAGGCTCTTTATAAAATTAATGGACGTCACTATTGTTGACTATAAATCGGGTAATATTAGCTCTGTAATTAATTCCTTTAATGAAGTTGCTAAAGGTAAAGTAAATATCGAAGTAACCTCAGATTTAAATAAAATTAAATCTAGTGACAAGGTAGTATTGCCAGGGCAGGGATCCTTTAAGAGCTGTATAGACGGTTTAAATGGCATAAATGGCTTAATAGACGCTCTAAGCGAGTTTGCGTTATATAATAAAAAACCTCTCTTAGGAATTTGCGTAGGCCTTCAAATGTTTGCGGATATTGGTTATGAAGAAGTTGAAACAAAAGGATTAGGTTGGATCTCTGGTAAGGTATCTAAAATTGATAATCAAAACGGAAAATATAAACTACCCCATATCGGCTGGAACCAAATAAATATTGTTAAAGATAGTAAAATTTTTAAAGATATAGAAAACAATTCTCATATGTATTTTGTTCACAGTTATGAATTTATTCCAAATGATAATTCAGTTACAGCCGCAACAACAGATTATGCATCAAATATAGTTTGTGCAGTAGAAAAAGAAAATATATTTGGAACTCAATTTCACCCAGAAAAAAGTGATAAGTTAGGACTTAAAATAATTAATAATTTTATAAATTTGTAAAATGAAAATTTACTTATTAATAATATTCTTTCTGTTATTTGCATGCCAGAACCCAAATAATTTAAAAAAAAATAAGAAAGATAATTTAAACAATATGAATATTTCTAGTGAAGCTAAGGTAAAGTTAAAATGAAAATTTTTCCTGCAATAGATATCAAAGATAAAAAATGTGTTAGATTAATCAAAGGAGACTTTGAAAATAAAACTGAATATGAAATGTCTCCTGTGGAGCAAGCTGGAAAATATAAAGACAATGGATTTAAAAATTTACATATAGTCGATTTGGATGGTGCATTAACCGGGGAGCCGATTAATATTGATATTATTGAAGATATTGTTGGTAAATTTGACCTTAAAATAGAAATAGGGGGCGGAGTAAGAAATTTTGAGACTATTCAGAAATACATCGATGCTGGTGTTGAAAAAGTGATTTTGGGTAGTGCTGCTATAAAAGATAGAAGATTTTTGGAAGAAGCTTGTAAAAAATTTTCAAACCAAATTGCATTAGGTTTAGATGCTAAAGATGGTCATCTTGCAATTTCAGGGTGGACAGAAGAGTCGGATAAACTGACAACTGAATATCTAAAAAAAGTAAATGATTATGGCGTAAGCAGAATTATTTACACAGATATTAATAGAGATGGAACTAAGCAAAGTCCAAATTTTGAAGAGACTCAAAAGGTTGCTGACATTTCAAACTGTCCTGTAGTTATATCAGGTGGTGTATCTTCAATTAGTGACATTAAAAGAGCTAAAAATTTAAATAATATCGAAGGTGTAATAGTAGGAAAAGCTATATACGATGGAGATATAAAATTAGATGAACTTGTAAAAGAAATAGATGCTTAAAAATAGAATTATTCCTTGTTTAGACGTTAAAAATGGTCGTGTTGTAAAAGGCATTAACTTTGTTGATCTTAAAGATGCAGGAGATCCGGTAGAACAAGCAAAAATTTATAGCGATGGTGGTGCAGATGAAATTTGCTTTTTAGACATCACTGCTTCAAATGAAAATAGAGATACTATTTATGAAGTGGTAGAGAAAACTTCTAAGAAATGTTTCGTACCATTAACTGTAGGTGGTGGTGTTAAAAGTATTGATGATATTAATAAGTTACTTAACTGTGGAGCTGATAAAGTATCTATAAATACAGCTGCTGTTCAAAATTCAAAAGTTGTTGAAGATAGTTCAAGAAAGTTTGGATCACAGTGCATTGTTGTTGCAATTGATGCAAAAAGAAAAGATGATGGATGGGAAATCTTTACTCATGGGGGAAGAAATCCAACTGGCATAAATGCATTAGAATTTGCCTCCAAAATGGAGAAATGTGGTGCTGGGGAGCTTCTTGTGACATCTATGGATAAAGATGGAACTCAGTCTGGATATGATATTGAATTGATGCAAAAGATATCATCCATGGTCAATATTCCAGTTATAGCATCAGGTGGAGTTGGAACTTTAGACCACTTAGTAGATGGCATAAAATCAGGAGCTAGTGCCGTTTTAGCTGCATCCATATTCCATTACGGTACTTATTCAGTAAATGAAGCTAAGCAGTATTTGGCTTCAAAAGATATACCTGTTAGGATTTAGAATGTTAAAGATATTAGAAGATCTCGTTACCCTTGCAAGAGAGCGGAAAAGTAATCCTGTTGAAGGCTCATATACTAATAAGCTTTTAGAAGATAAATCATTAGCAAAAGAAAAGGTTTTAGAAGAAATAAATGAACTAATAGAAGCTGTAGAGCAAGACTCAAATAAAATCCACGAAGCAGCAGATGTTCTATATCACTTAATCATGTATCTTGAAAAAAGTGGTATAAAAATTGAAGAAGTAATGGATGAATTGAATAGTCGAAGAAAATAAAAAAATGAAGGTTTTTTTTCATAAAATTTTTATTTTAATTAGAAATCTGGCAATTTTTCATTTTGTATTTTTAATTTATTTTGGCCTTGTTTATTTGGCACTCAATATAGTTTTTTATATTTTTGAAGCTATAACTAGAACTATCTTTGACTACTCACTCTACAAAAATTATATGATAGATTTAAATAGCTCAGAAATAACATTAATTGCAGTTCCAACTGTTATCTTTTTTTTAAGGGAGTTTTTTTTAATAGATAAAGTATTTATTATTACTTACAATCCTTTTTCCAGCACAGGAAAAGAAATTTATGACAATGAATTCAAAAAATATTGAAAATTATTAAAATTAATATAAGTTTAAAAATATAAAGTCCTGATTTAAAAATCTCTACTTGCTGGGACTTTAAACATAACGCTAAAGGAGGCAAATGAAACTAATAATACAATCAATCAAAAACTATTTTAAATCTAAGAAAGATAGAGGATTAGAACCTGTATTCTTTGAAAAAATAGGGGATCAAAAAACATCAAGAGATCAGATGCGTAAAAATTTAATTAAAGCATTAGAAAAGAATGGTTGGACAATAAAAAAATAATTTACAATTTACCAGGTAACCAGGTTGAGAATATTGGAAAGAGTATCATTAGTATTCCATAAATTATTCCAACGATTGTAAATAGAGGAACTTCTTTGAAAGCTTTGGCTGGATTTTCTTTTATGACACCTGCAGCTGTATAAATACCAACACATACGGGGGGCGTTATCATTCCAATACCTGCAAATGCAACAAATACTACATAAAGATGAAGTAAGCTTTGATTGAACGATAATGTAATTGCTGCAAAAATTGGAACCGTTAAATAAAACACAGGTACTATTTCAATAAAAGTTCCAAGTATTAAACAAATTGCTCCAAGCATTATCCAAAATAGATTTACGCTAACACCTTTGTCAGTGAAAAATGTTATAATTTTTTGAGGAGCTTGAGTGTAAGTTAAAACCACACTTAAGAATGTTGCAGTTGCTATAATTGCAAAAATTACAGCTGTTATGATTGCAGTTTCCCTTAAACAGCTCATCAAAGATGAAAAAGTAAGTTCACGGTAAATTAAAAATCCAATTAGCACTGCATAAACCCCTGCAACGGCAGCAGATTCAGATGGAGTTAATATCCCTGCATAAATTCCACCTAAAATTATCACTGGAGTGATCAATGCTGGTAGTGCAGCGATGAAAGAACTTACTCTTTCCCTCAATGATGCCTTCTCATCTGTTCTAATATGCCTGCATTTAAACAAAACTAGAAGGACCATCAAAACTAAGAGAACTAAGCCTGGGATAACACCCGCAGCAAAAGTTTTGGACACAGGCACATTAGTTAGAGCACTAAATAATATTGCAGCATTGGATGGAGGTATCAATGCCTCTAAAAGAGCAGCAGAAGCTGCAAGTACAACAACGAACGGAGTTGGGTAACCTTGTTCAATCATCTTTGGCATCATGATTGTCCCAACAGCAGTGATTGCTGCAAGTATGGATCCACAAAAAGCTGCAAAAAAACCCATCGCAATAACCATAGCAACACCTAATCCACCTGGCCAATGACCAACTAGTGTTGTTGTAAACTTTACTAATCTTGATGCAGCCCCACCTTTTAACATTGCCATTCCAGTAAATATGAATAATGGAACTGCAATAAGAACATGTTTAGTTAACGCACCAAACGAAACTTGAATCAAAACTGACCACGGTAAATTTAATCCAGCAATTGCAGCTAATGAACTCCCTAAGCCAAAAACTAAAAATATTGGTACAGAAATAACTAATGTTACAAGAGAAATAATAAAAGCTAATCCAAACATTTATTCTTTACCTAAAAATTTTTTTATATTATCTAAAATAAGTTCTAATGAAGTTAATGCTAAAATTAAAAAACCAACTGGAAATGCTAAAAACATCCACCAGATAGGAATATTAATTTCTAATTCCATCATCTGTCCTAAATTGTAATACATTGTTGTTGCATCAACTCCTGCTTTAAAGAAGACACACGCAGAAATTAGAGCTATTAAATTTACAATTATTCCAACAATATTTTTTGATTTGTCAGACAAATAGTGACTTAAAAAATCTACTTTAATATGTTGTCCTTGTTTTAGTAGAGGGCCAAGTAATGGAAAAACCAGCCAACTCACCATTACTGGAGGTAATTCGATAAACCATGCAAATCCTGTACCTGTAATAAATCTTGTTGTGGCGCTTAAAGCTAAAGCTGCCACCATTAAAAAGACAATGAACATTGCGAGCGAAATTGCAGCTTTTGCTAGCAAATTATTAATAGCTCGCAATGCCCTCATAATCTTTATAGAAAAAGTTTAACTTCTTCTAATTACTCTTAGCATATGCTTGTGCTGCCTCTAAAGCATCAGCATCAATCATTTTAGCCATTGCTGGCATCACTTCATCTTTCATAAGCTTATCAAACTTAGCTTTTTCAGCGCCTGAAAGTGTAGTAACAACCCCGCCTCTTTCTTGGAATTTTTTAAGAGTGCTTTCTCCAGTATCCATAATTAAGTCAGTTGATTGTTTTCCAACTTCTTTACCAACATCCATTATAATTTTTTGTAAGTCTGAAGATAGACTATTAAACCAAGTTGAGTTTGCCATGATATATGCATCAGCATAATATTGATAAGGCTTTTGAGCGTATTTCAAAAATTCCCACCAACTGTATGCCTCAATACTTCCTGGAGGACTATTTATTGTATCAATCATTCCAGTTTGTAAAGAAGTATAAACTTCACCAGTAGGTAACGATACTCTGTTTGCCCCTAAAGCATCCCACATAGGTTCTTCGCTTTTTAAAAGTCTTCTAGCTTTTAAACCTTTCATTGCATCAATACCTGTTAATTCTTTAGCACTTGAAAAAGTCATTACAGGTCCAACTGGGTTATACATAACTAATGTTGAATTAGTTTTTTTAGTCAATTCACCCCAAATCTCTTTTCCTTTTGGTGAGTTTTGAAAAAAACCTCTTTGCTGTTCCCAAGAATTAAATAGCCCTGGAAATGAAGCAACATTAAAGTTCTTGTTGATTGGTGGAAAACTTACTACTCCAACAATTCCTCCAAGTTCAACTGCACCAGAAGTCACTGCACCCATCACTTCTCTAATTCCAAATAATTGTTTCGATGGATAAACTTCTATTTTTAATTTTCCTTTTGCTCTTTTATTGACTTCATCAGCAAATATTTGTGCATGTTTTGCACTATGGTGCTTTGGACTCCAGTGAACTGATAAACGTCCAACTATTTCAGAAAAAGCAGCTGTTGAAGTAAGAACAAATGAAAAAATAAACGTTAAGCTAATAATAGCTTTATAAATTGATTTAAATTTATTCATTTTTCCTCTCTTTTTTAAAAATTGATCTTATTAGTTGCATATATTTTAACAATGCAAAATTTTAAAAAATTTAATAGAATATTTTTTCAAAATGAAGCGCAATGGTTTTACTTTAATAGAATTGCTTGTTGTAGTAGCAATTATTGGTATCCTCGCAGCAGTTGGTGTTGTTGCATATAGTGGATATACCGCAAGCGCTAAAATAGCAGCTGCAAAAGCAAATTTTAGTAGTGTATCAAAATTTATTTCAAATGAACTAATGCTTTGTAATGTAGACCAAAACCATTATCCTTTTGACCAAACTAATGTTAAATGTGGCAGTGTTAAAGCACAAACAATCGCTCAATACGTTGATGAAGCATTCAAAAAATACAATTATAAAAATCCTTTTGGTAAATCCGATGGTACTACGGAGAAAGCAATAAAAAGTGGTGGGGCAGCTTATGAAGACAAACAACACGGCTATATTATAATAAACACTCAAGGAAATAAAAACGCAACAGTAGAAATGTGTTATAAATTACCTTGCAACACTAAAGATTCTAGTGGAAACTATAAATACATTTTTAAATTAGCTGTTGCCTTGGATTAGATTTTTATAAAATGAGAGAAAAAGGTTTTACTTTAATTGAGTTATTAGTTGTTGTAGCAATAATTGGAATATTGGCTGCGGTAGGAGTGGTTGCCTATAGTGGTTACACTAGTGGTGCAAAAATTAAAACGTCTGAGACTAGTTTTAAAAATATTGAGAAGAAATTGGCATCTTCAATTACAGCATGTATGGCTGGTATAGAAGTCGAGTTTGGACCGTTTAAAAATAGAAGCCCAAATACATGGATCTGCCAGGGTAATTTGGTAAATGCTGACAATATTGCTTATTATACTTTCTTAGAGATTAAGGATAATTTTAAAAATCCTTATAATAGTTCAGCAACAAATCCTGTTGATTGGAGTAATGGTTCATGCCCAGGTCCTTCACCTTCCCAAGGACAAATGATACTTGGGTATGCGCATAAAAATAATACTTGTGGAATGGCTGGCAATGTAGCTTGTGTAACCGTTAACATAGGTGATAAAGATAAGAATGGATCTGATGACATTTTATCTAAAGAATTTAATTTGTGTGAATTTTAAATATTTAATTATATAATTATTTTAATTTTATGTCATATGATGACCAAAATATATTCGCTAAAATATTAAGAGGAGAAATTCCTTGTAATAAAATTTACGAAGATGATTACGTTTTATCTTTTCATGATATTAATCCTCAAAAAAAAATACATGCATTAGTAATTCCAAAAGGAAAATATATTGATTTAGACGATTTCAATTCAAATGCTTCAAATGAGGAAATAGTAGGTCTAATGAAAGGAATAACAACAGTCTCGAAAAAACTAGGAATTTCATCGATTGATGGTAATGGGTATAGAGCCCTTGCTAATATTAGTGACTATGGCGGTCAAGAGGTACCACACTTACATTTTCATTTATTTGGTGGTGAAAAAGTTGGAAAAATGGTTTCGTGATAACCAAAGTTGATAGAAAGTATCTGGAAATTAACTCTCCTAATGAAATTAATTCATGTGAACCAAAGATTAATTGTAAAATTGAAATTAAAACTCCTCCAGATTTTCAAATAAATAAATTTTTTTATAAGCAGATAGGAAAAAGCTATCGTTGGATAGATCGCCTTGCTTGGGATGACGAGAAATGGATGAGTTATACAAATAATTCTAATTTAGAAACATATATATTGAGAGAAAACGATGATTTAGTAGGTTTTTTTGAGCTCTTATTTCATCCCGAGACCAATAAATGTGAAGTTGCCTATTTTGGAATTTTAGATCAATACATCGGAAAAAATTATGGAAAATATCTTTTAACAGAAGCTCTGAAGTTAGGGTTTAGAAAAAAGACTAAAAAAGTATGGCTTCATACATGCTCTTTAGATCACAAACATGCTTTAAAAAATTATTTGGGAAGAGGCATGAAAATTTTTAAATCCGAATCTATCAATTTGGATATTAGTTAATATATTTTTGGATTCTGAATAATTTTTCATCAATCATAATATTTATCTCTATATTGAATAACTTCGTTTCAACTCTATTTTGATAAATATCAGTTGTTGTCCATCCTTTAATTTCATAATTTTTTTTATCAAAAAAAATATTTAATAAATTATCATTATGTTCAATTTCAAAAGAAAATGTTTCATCATTCTCTTGAACCATATCAACTTGGTCTAATTTACTTAGTAAAAATTTTTTATCTAATATTAAATTAAGAGGAGTATCTTTAAGTTTATACCTTAAATAATTTTTGATTTTTTTACTATTGATTACTAAAGATCTTCCATTTGATACTAAAATTTTATTATTAATATCATCATATTTACATAAAATTTTTTTTGGATACGAAATTATACATTTACCTTGCTCAATTTTTTTCCCTATTTTCTGAATAAATTTAAAAGATATATTATCTGTTTGATCTAATTTATTTTTTATTAAATCTTTTGACGAGGCAAAAATATTTAATGGATAAAAAAATATTATAATAAAAATTATATATTTCACTATTTTAATACTTCTCTTTTGCCAACATGATTTGCTTTACTAATTTCTCCATTAGCTTCCATTTGATCAATAATTCTCGCAGCCCTGTTGTATCCAATTTGTAACTTTCTTTGTAAAAACGAAGTTGATGCTTTTCTATCAGACTTAACTATTTCAAGAGCCTCATTATATAATTCATCTGTCTCAGAATTATCTTTGTTTTTTTCATTAATCTCTTTTTCATCAGCAAAGCTTAAAATTTCATCAATATAATCTGGTTCTGCTTGATTTCTTAGAAAATTATTTACTTTATCAATTTCTATTTCTGATACATAAGGAGCATGTATTCTTGTTATTCTGTTTGCAGAAGACATATACAACATGTCCCCTTTGCCTAAAAGTTGCTCAGCTCCTTGTTCACCCAAAATTGTTCTACTGTCAATTTTAGAAGTAACTTGAAACGAAATACGAGTTGGGAAATTGGCTTTTATAGTTCCAGTTATTACATCTACACTTGGTCTTTGTGTAGCCATTATTATATGAATACCAGCTGCTCTAGCCATTTGTGATAATTTTTGAATGTAGTTTTCAATTTCTTTACCAGCTACTAACATAAGATCTGACATTTCATCAACAATTACGACAATATAAGGCATCTTAACTTTGTGCTTTTCATTATAACCATCGATGTTTCTTACACCTACTTTTGTCATTAATCTGTATCTGCTTTCCATTTCTTTAACTACCCAACCTAAAACAGAAGCTGCTTTTTTCGCTTCAGTAATAACTGGACACAATAAATGAGGGATCCCTTCGTAAGTTGAAAGCTCTAACATTTTTGGATCGATCAAAATAAATTTACAGATATCAGGCGTATGTTTGTAAATTAAAGATAGTATAATTGTATTAATACATACAGATTTTCCCGAACCTGTTGTTCCAGCTATTAATAAATGAGGCATTAAACTTAAATCACTAGTTATTGGCTCACCAGATATACTTTTTCCAAGAGCAATCGGTAATTTTATTTCTCGTTTTTTAAAATTTTTATCTGAAATTATTTCTCTTAAAAAAACATTTTCTCTTGAAATTTTTGGTAATTCAATACCCACTGTATTACTTCCCGGTATAGTTGCTATTCTTGCAGATTCTGAGCTTGTATTTCTTGCAATATCTTCTGATAAATTAATGATTTTAGATACTTTTACTCCAGCTGCAGGCTCAAATTCGTTGAGAGAAACTACAGGTCCATGACTTATTTTTTTTATTTTTCCCTCAACACCAAAATCAAGAAGTATTTTTTCTAATCCTTCTGCATCTATTTTAATATCATCTTTTTTATTAGAGCCTTTTTCAGGTTTTTTTAAAAAATCTATCAAAGGTAATTTAATTTTTACGTCACTTAAAATTGATTTTTTATTAGAAAACAAATCTTCTTGAACGGGTGGTTCCTTAGATCTTTCAATTGTAGTATTTTCTTTAAAAATATTTTCTTGAGTAATTAAATTATCTTTTTTTGAAGAAAACAATTTTTTTATCATAGTAAAAAAACTTATAATATGAGTAATTTTAAAATTACTGCTTAGCAAAAAAAATAATAAAATAAAAAATATTAATAAATAGTAACTTACTGTTTGATTAATTTTCAAAAAATCTGCAATTACAGTTTCTGACATTAAATCACCAACAAAACCGTTGTTCCCATTTATTATTAACCAATAGGTTTCCTTATGGAAAATACTAAAGAAAAATGATGCAACAATAATGTAAAGAATTATAAAAAAAATATTTTCTATAATAATAATAAACTTTTTGTTAATTGTTATTGTTACCCCAGTAAATAGAAGAGAAAAAGGAATTAAAAGTGAAATTATACCAATTGATTGAAAAAATATATCTGCAATGAAGCTCCCCCTAAATCCAAGCAAATTTTTTATCTCCTGATTTTCTGGAAATATGAAATTTGGATCCTCTGGAGAATAGCTAATTAAAGATATAAAAAGCAATATAGAGATAACTACCAAAAAAATACCAACTAATTCGGCCAATCTCCTTATAATAAAATCGTTTATTTTATTGATATAATTTTTAAATATCATGAATCAAAACTGCTTTTGTCACTTTGTATCATTTAATTTTTATTGTTAAAATTATTTTGTTATGAAAATTTGTCTTATAGGCCAAAATTTAACAAATTTGATTCTTGCTAGCGTTTTTAATGAAAAAAAACTCAATGTTGATATATACCTAAATAAAAAATTTCAAAACATTAAAACAGATAGAACAATAGCATTATCAAGCGAAAATTTTGATTATTTAAAATTTATAGCAAAATCGAATATTATATCTTGGAAAAGTAAGGAAATTAAAATTTTTACAGAAGGTTCACAATCTAAAGAGATAATTAACTTTAATAAAAAAAATAAAGAGGTCTTTAATTTAGCATCCTACTCAAAATTAAATGAAATTTTTTTTAAAAAAATAAGAAAATCAAAATTTATAAAATTAAATTATTCAGATACTTCAAGTTCACTTATCTTAAATAAAATAAAAAAATATGATTTAGTTATTAATAGTGAAAATAAAAATTTTATTTCAAATAAATTTTTTACAAATAAAATAAAAAAAAATTACAGAAGTAGAGCGTATACATTTCTAATAAATCATCCTCGCAAAGATAATAATACCGCCATTCAAGTTTTTACAAAATTTGGACCTTTGGCATTTCTGCCATTATCTAATACTAAAACTTCAATAGTCTTTTCTTACAAGGGAGTGAAAATAGATGATGAGAAAATCCTTGATATATTTAAAAAATATAATTCTTTTTATGCATTTACTAAAATTAATAAAATTGAAAACTTTACTCTGAGCTTTGAAATGCTTAGAAATTACACTTATAATAATATCCTGGCTTTCGGTGATTTAATACATCGTATACATCCTCTTGCCGGGCAAGGATTTAACATGACAATTAGGGATATTAAAATAATGTCAAAAATAGTAAATCATAGAATATCTCTAGGCCTTCCAATAGATATCTCTGTTGCTGAAGACTTTCAGAATTCTACGAAACATCTTAATTATCTTTATGGAAAAGCTATCGACGGGATTTACGAATTTTTTAGATTAGATAGCAATATTAATAATTCAATTTCAAAACCAGTTTTTAGTATTCTAAATAAAAATTCTATTTTTAAAAAGTATTCTAATATTTTATCGGATAAAGGATTTAATTTATAAATTACTGAAGAGTAGTATTTTCGAATTCGTCTTTAATATAATTATTTAGAATTTGTTCCATTTTTTCTTTTCTTACATTTATATCAAGACTTTCTAATAATATTTGTTTTTCTTCTAATGAAAAGGGTGATGCCATTGATAGATCATTAAGCGTTTGGCTAAGATCCTTCTTTTCTAAGTCTTTTAAGTTCACAATATACCCCTGTTTTTTGAAAAATGTTCTCATGTTCTTCATAATTAAGCTTAAGTCTGAAAAGTTAACTTCATTGCTTTTTTGCATTATATCTTTTGAAAAATTATCATATTGAACATTGCACTCGCGGTACAATTTGTCAGTATTTAACTCTGAGTTAATTTTGTATCTACAAATCCCATTTAAAATAATAAGTATTCTACCGTCTTCTGTTTCATTGAAACTTGTGATTTTTCCAATACATCCTATTTCGTATAAATCAGGTTTTTTTAAAGAACCTGTTTTTTTTGGTTGTATCATTCCAATCATTCTATGCTTTTTCATACTATCATTCACCATTTGTAAATATCGAGGCTCAAAAATATTTAGTGGAACAGTTGTGCCCGGAAACATTATAAAATTTGATAGTGGAAAAATAGGTATAGTTTTTGGTAATTCTTCAAGTTTCATGACTTGATTATAATTATTCTTTTTCAAGATACAACTGGACAGAAATGATTTGATAGTCGCATTTGATTATTTAATCACTTGCTAAAATTCAAAAAAGCTTTTAATTTTGTCATGTAAGAATAAGCGGGCATAGCTCAGTGGTAGAGCGTCTCGTTGCCAACGAGAAGGTCGTGGGTTCAAGTCCCATTGCCCGCTCCATTAAAGGAATTATATTATGAGTGATTTAGCAAATAAAAAATGTATCCCGTGCGAAGGCAACATCCCGCCATTTAACACAGAAGAAATTCATAAATATTTAAAACAAGTTGATGGATGGGAAGTTATAGAGGATAGAATAGATGGATTTCATTTAATAAAAAATTTTAAATTTGATGATTTCTTACAAAGTCAAGAATTTGTAAATAAAGTTGGAGAAATTGCTGAAACAGAGGGACATCACCCTGATCTGTGGTTTGGATGGGGCTATGCAAGAATTAAAATATTTACTCATGCAATTAAAGGTCTTGCTGAGAGTGATTTTATTTTAGCTGCTAAAATAGATAAGATAAATTGATTAGTGATTAAAGTGTCTTGTTTTGGAAAATACTAAAATAGTATTTGATTGGTTAGCAAATTTAATAATTTCTTTATCATTTTTTGAACCCGACGGTTGAATGACTGCCGAAACACCTGCTTGAACTAATTTTTCTATACCATCCACAAACGGGAAAAACGCATCAGATGCTGCTAAGATTTCATCACTGTCGCTTATTTTCTGAAACTTTTTCATTTTATCAATTGCTATTTTGCAACTATCTAACCTACTTGGTTGACCAGAACCTATGCCTATTGTCTTGTAGTCTTTTGTAATAACTATCGCATTCGATTTTACACTTCTGCATATATTAAATGCAAAAATAAGTTTGTTTAAAGTTTTATTTGTAGGTTTTAATTTTGATACAATTTTAAAATCTTTCTTAGAAAAATTTTGATTATCTGGATCTTGAACTAAAATAGAATTAAATTTATTTATAAAATTAAATTTAAAATTTTTTTCTACTTTACTAGAATCAATTAACCTTAGATTTTTTTTCTTTTTTAAAAGTTTGATTGATTTTTTGTCAAATCCATTTGCAATTATTACCTCAAAAAATATTTTATTAATCTCTTTAGCTAAACTAATATTTAATTTAAAGTTACATGATACAATACCACCATAGGCGCTAATTGGGTCACTTTCTAAAGCCTCTTTAAAAGATTTGATTTTGTTTGGATTAATGGAAACACCACAGGGATTAGCATGCTTAATTATTGTTACACCTTTATTTTTTGGCAAAGTTTTGGATATACTTAGAGCCGAATAAAGATCGTTATAGTTGTTGTAACTTAGTTGTTTTCCACTGATTTGAATAATTTCCTGTTTGTTATTTTGTGAGTATATCGCCGCTTTTTGATGAGGGTTTTCTCCATACCTCGTCTTCTCAACTAACTTTCCAGAAAAAATGTTCTTAATTGGGAAAAGGTTTTTTGACTTTTCATTGAAATAATTAAAAATTTTTGACTCATAATATGCGGTTTCCATAAATGCTTCCTCGGCCAATTTTTCTCTAAATTTTAAATTCGTAGATCCTTTATTTCTATCTAATTCAATAGCTAAATCTTCATACTGTCTTGTATTAGTTATGATAACTACATCATTATAATTTTTTGCAGCTGATCTAACCATTGTTGGTCCTCCAATATCTATATTTTCAATTACATTTTTATGGTCAGAATTGCTTAACACAACCCTTTCAAACGGATAAAAATTTATAATAACTAAATCTATATTTTCATAATTGTTAATTTTCATTTCTTTTTGATGTTTTTTATTCTCCCTTACATTCAAAATTCCAGAATGAATTTTTGGATGTAATGTTTTTACTCTTCCATCTAGCAGCTCTTTTGAATTTGTAAATTTAGATACTTCTAAACATTTAAAACCCATACTTTTAATTTTTTTGTATGTACCACCTGAGCTTATTATTTTTATTTTGTATTTTTTTAGTAAATTTAATAATGGCCTTAAACTGGATTTATCTGACAATGAAATTAAAGCAGTCTTAATTTTTATTGTATTTTTTCGAATGCCCATTTAATTTCCTGAGTTATATCTTTTATTTTGCCTGATAAACATATATTTTGGTTTTCACTAGTTAAATTTTTATTACCGAAATATATACCCGTTTCAATATTTATAATCTCGCAGTTAGTTGAAAATTTCCATCCAGAATTTTCAATTTCAATTAGTATAGTTTTGTTATCTAAAGTTTTTGTTAATTTAACACCTGGCTCCATATGAAATCTGATATCATATTTTTTCGGATCTAGCTTGTTTTTTGAAATTATTTTATCAGTTCCTATCAATTTATTTTTTTCAACAAAAAATTCTATAGATCTTTCATACAAAACTCCAAATTTTTTTAAAAAACCATTATGAGATGCTTTGATTAACCAATAGTTCTTTTCATTAACAATATTTTTATCACTAATTTTTAAACCATTTTCTAATGTTTTATAGTTTCCATTGTTTCTAAACGAACAACTTGAATGATTATCAATTATAAGTGCAGAATGAGCAGCAGTAGATTTTGAAATTAGATTTAATTTATTTTTATAATCCTGAAAGTAACCAGAATTAGAAATAAGTTTTTTACCTTTGTATAAGAATTCAAATGAAAGAGCTCCACTTTGATAGTTATATGAAAATGTTTTTTGGGGTGAATTTCCAACATCCATTGCAAGAACGCAATTTTTGTTTTTTAGTACAGCATATCCTCCTACTTCATTATTTGAATTTTCAAACTTATATTTATAAAGTGAAAGATATTTATTAAATTCCTTTAAATCATTTTGATGATTCCCATTGAATAGTAAACTTTGTTCGATTTTAGAAAAAACAGAATAAGATTTTCCTAGATAGAAAATTATTTCATCAAGGTACTCAGGTATATCATTAAAAGACTCCTTTAATATTTCTCTAACAAGAACAAAATATTTTAAATAAAAATTTAATTGCCTAATACTTCTTGTTTTTGGAAAATACTCATCATCAAAAGAATTGATAATAATTTTTCTAAGTAATTCTAATCCATAATTTAAAAATTTTTCATTTTCGTATGATAATCCCGTAATTATTATTGCAGTACATCCTAATAATTTATCATTAACAGATTGGGATTTGCTTATTTCATTTATTAAATGATTAATTTGTTTGTTTACAGAAAAATTAAATTTATCCTTATATTTAGCGTCACTTTCATCGTAAGATAATTTAGAGTTTGTAATCCAAGATATTATTCTCTTCGATAAAATATCGATTTGCCATGTTAATGAATTGTAACTTTGATTTTTTTCAATCCATTTAATAATTATTGATTGTGTAATATTTGGTGAAGATTTTAAATCTATACTAAACAACCAATAAAAATTATTAAGTTTATATAAGTTATGCCCACTCAATAACTTATTTTCCCATATATTATCTTTATCTAATTCATCAATTTTAATTTTTTTTTTGTCATATTTAACTAAGCAACTCAGAATGCTTAGACTTGGTCTATATGTAATATTACTTATTTCAATTTTTGAAATTTTATTATTATAAAAATTTGATTTTAAGTATAATTTTCTTATTTGATTTTTGGATGTGTTAAAAAATTCATTTATAAAAGATAAAGAATTTTTTAAATACATTTTACATTGATCTTAGCGTTTCTATATTTTTTTTAATATCGCCATTATTTTCATGAAATATAGTTGTTCCTGAAACCAATATATTTGCTCCTGCTGATATAACTTCCTTTGAATTAGAAAAGTTAATTCCACCATCAACTTCAATATCAAAGTTTAATTTATTATCTTTTTTAATTTGAAAAAGGTTTTTAATTTTTTCAATTACCTCTGGCATAAATTTTTGACCACCAAATCCTGGATGTACACTCATGATTAAAACTAAATCAATATCTTTTAAAAGTTTTTCTATGATATTTATTTCCGTATTTGGATTTAAAGATACTCCCACTTTTTTCTTTAATTGCTTTATAAGTTGAATTGACTCAATTAAATTATCAGTTGCTTCAGGATGAATTGTTATTATATCAGATCCTGCTTCAGCAAAATTTTTAATATATTTATGAACCGGCGAGATCATCAAATGTACATCAAAGGGTAATTTTGTATAATTTCTTAAAGTTTTTATTACTGGGGGGCCTATTGTGATGTTCGGAACAAAATGTCCATCCATTACATCGACATGAATTAAGTCAGCGCCACCATCTTCTAATCTTTTAATTTCCTCGCCTAACTGGCTAAAATCTGCAGAAAGTATTGAAGGCGAAATTTGTATATTTTTCATTAATAAATAAAAACTAGTACTATCAATTTTTCGATATATTTGAATTATTATTTACCAAATATTTTATAAATTTCTGCAGCTATTTCACTTTCTAATGGAAACGATAACATTCCCATAACAGAATAACCCATTAAATAGGGCATTAAATAAAATCTAAACATATAAAAAAACCACGCTACATAAAGTGGAACTAATGGTCCTATAATGAAACTAGGAGTTATGAATTTAAAAATTTTAATTATTGGATTTGTGTATTTTACAAATACTTTCATAAAAAAGAATTCAGAATCTTCTTTTTGAAAAATATTCATTGCGGATCTTCCAATTAAAGTCCACATGATGATACCTAAAATGTAGTCTATTACTAAAATATATATTGGCATTTTCTGAAAAGATGGGGGCGAATATCGCCCCCAATAAAGTTTAATTTAGTGTTGCTTACCAAGTATTGTCTTACCTGATGGAACACGAACTTCGTCTACCATTTGCTGTGTAGCTTTATCTGGCTCTTCAGTCATTAAACTTACTACAACCATTACAACTAAACAGACCGACGCTCCGATTATACCGAATCGTAAATGGTCAATACCTAACCAAGGTGCATTACCCATAAACTTAGGATACACATAAATTAGATAAGCTGTTCCTGATGCAAGACCCGCTATCATACCTGCTATTGCTCCTTGTCTTGTTGCTCTCTTCCACCATACACCAAGTATTAATGGGAAGAACAATCCTGACATTGCAAAGTCAAATGCCCAAGCAACTGCACCAAGGATACTAGTGATCCTCATTGATGCAATGTATGCTCCAGCAGCACCAATAACTATTAGAAGTGCTCTAGCAACTAACAATCTCTTTCTTACATCCGCTTTTGGATCAATGATTTTGTAATAGATATCATGTGATAAAGCGTTTGCGATAGCAAGAATTAGACCATCAGCAGTTGACATCGCGGCAGCCATTCCTCCTGCAGCAACTAGTCCAGAGATTACGTATGGTAATCCAGCAACTTCAGGAGTTGCTAGTACAACTACGTCACCTCTCATAAACCATTCATTTAACTGAAGAATACCATCTCCGTTAAAGTCTGCTATGAAGGCTTGTTTTACATTAATCCAAGCATTTACCCACTCAATTTGCATAATTTCAGCAATTGGTTTTCCAATAATACCTGTTGGTAAGTTTGGATCTATTAGTGAGATTTTGGATAATGTTGCAAGCATTGGCGCTGAAGTATAAAGCAATGCAATAAAGAATAGTGACCATGCCACTGATTTTCTTGCAGCTTTAACACTTGGAGTAGTGAAGTATCTCATTAAAATGTGTGGTAAAGAAGCTGTTCCTACCATCATACATAGTGCTAATGAAATAAACTTCCATGCAGCCATTCCACCTTCTGGCACACCTGCGTGTGATACAGCGATAGATTTTAGACCACCTGGTACACCTGCAGCTTTAATGTCTGCAGCAGCATTTTTAACTAATCCAAATTGCGATTCAAGTGCACCTAATCTAGCTACTTCCTCACCTAACATAAAGTGTGGAAAGAAACCAAATCCTGATTTGTTACTAATCCAGAATACTGGAATTAGATAAGCAATAATCAATACTATGTATTGTGCAACCTGTGTCCAAGTTACCGCTCTCATTCCGCCTAGCATTGAACAAAGTAAAATACTTACTAGTCCAACCCAAACTCCTAATTCAAATGGAATACTTAGTGCTCTTGATGCGATTGTTCCTGTTGCGTTAATTTGAGCTGTTACATAAGTGAAAGATGCCAATGTTAAAACAACTACGGCACAGAACCTTGCGAAGTTTCCGCCATATCTTGTTCCAATGAAATCTGGCACAGTATAACATCCAAATTTTCTTAAGTATGGTGCTAAAAGTGATGATACTAAAACGTATCCCCCAGTCCATCCGACTAAGAAAGCCATATAAGTATAACCACCAAAGTAAATACCACCAGCCATTGCAACGAATGAAGCACCTGACATCCAGTCAGCTGCAGTTGCCATTCCGTTAAATACTGTTGGTACCTGTCTTCCAGCAACATAATAAGCGTCGACCTGTACAGTTCTAGATAGATATCCAATTATGGCATATATACAAACTGTAAAGGCGACAAACAAAATACCAATTGTTTTTGCGGTCATACCTGCTTGCTCTGCTATTGCCATCAAAATGATGAATATAAAGAAGCCTCCAGTATATGTTCCGTAAATTTTTGGTAGGTTGTCAATAAAATTGCCTTTAAACATTAATCATCCTCCTTTTCGGTAAAACCAAACTCTTCATCGATTTTTTCCTGTCTATTTGCAAACCAAAAAATTAGGACCACAAATGCAATGATGGAACCTTGCGCACACATGTAATACGCTAATGGATATCCCATAAAACTTGAAGTGTTTAGGTCAGAACCAAACATGAAGATCAGATAACCGAAAACAAACCAAATAATTAATGTAATTATCATTAATCCTTTGGTTTTTTCCCAGTGCTTTTCTTTGTTTGACATTATTTTAATCCTCCCTATAGGTTAAAGATATAATTCATACTCATTTAATGTGATAATTAAAGGGTAAAAAATGGCATATATTTATAGTAAAAGTAGTAATATCGGTTCTAAATGGGCATTAAATACAAATTAAAGCTCAAAGATTTGAAATTTGAGTATTTAAAGGAATATTTCATTCCATTCTTAAAATATTTCAAAAAAACAAAAAAAATCGAAAATTATTCCGATCTGAAAGAATTTATTCAAAAAAAATCTGCATGGGTAAGTCAGGTCACTCTATATGGATATCTTAAAACAAGAATGGGAGCAAAATATGTATTGATGTTCGAAGATGAGATATTTTTAGGATCGATTAACAAAGCTAAATGGAACATCTACTCAGTTGCTTTACAAGATCTTACATTTTATGCGATTTCTTTTTTAAAAAATATTAGAAATCAACATGACACTGAAAAAGCAAATGAAATATATTTTCAGATTTTGGATAATGAACTTAAAAAAAATGAAATGCCAAATGAAATATATGAAAATGCAAAAAAAAAATTTCTTGAAAGATATCAAAACATCAATTGGAATGAGTACCATGATTCATTACCTTTTAATACTAGTGCTTTATCTTTATATGAATGGTCACCAATAGCTGAAGAGTTAAAATCTTTAGACAAAAAAATAGTTTTAAATTCTATGATCTTGAAATGGGATAATGTTAAAAAGGAATTTATTGAATTAATAAATTTTTAAGTATTTTTTCTATTTTCAACTAAGCTTTTTACTACACTTGGATCTGCCAAAGTTGTTGTGTCACCTAATTGGTCATGTTCATTTGCTGCAATTTTTCTGAGAATTCTTCTCATAATTTTGCCTGATCTAGTTTTTGGAAGTCCAGGCGAAAATTGAATTAGATCTGGTGTAGCTATCGGACCAATTTGTTTTCTTACCCATAGCTTTAAATCTCTCTCTAAATCTAAAGTTGACTTTTCTCCCACATTTAAAGTAACGTAACAATATAAACCATTACCTTTAATATCATGTGGATATCCGACCACGGCAGCTTCTGCTACTTTTGGATGAGCAACAAACGCACTTTCTATTTCGGCAGTTCCAAGATTGTGACCTGAAACAATAATTACATCATCAACTCTTCCTGTGATCCAGTAATATCCATCTTTATCTCTTCTGCATCCATCTCCTGTAAAATATTTACCATCAAATTGAGAAAAATATGTATCAATGAATCTTTGATGATCACCATAAACTGTCCGCATTTGACCAGGCCAAGATTGTGCAATACACAAACGACCTTCTGCCTCTCCTTTTAAAACTTTTCCATCTTTATTAACTATTACAGGTTTAATTCCGTAAAATGGTTTTGTTGCTGAACCTGGTTTTAAATTTATAGCACCAGTTTGTGGACTGATTAATATTCCACCCGTTTCTGTTTGCCACCAAGTATCAACAATTGGACAATTAGAATCTCCAACAGTTTTATAGTACCATTCCCATGCTTCTGGATTGATTGGTTCTCCTACTGTTCCTAATAATTTCAAAGTTTTTCTTGATGTTTTTTTAACAGGCTTATCACCTTCTCTCATCAAAGCTCTTATTGCTGTAGGAGCAGTATAAAAAATATTTACTTTATATTTATCAACTATTTGCCACCATCTTGAGCTATCAGGATAAGTTGGAATTCCTTCAAACATTATAGTTGTTGCTCCATTTGATAATGGTCCATATATAATATAACTATGTCCGGTTACCCATCCAATGTCAGCTGTGCACCAATAAATATCTTTAGGTTTATAATTGAATATGTATTGATGGGTCATTGATGCGTAAACCATATACCCACCGGTCGTATGCATCACTCCTTTTGGTTTTCCCGTTGATCCCGAAGTATACAAAATAAATAAAGGATCCTCTGCATTCATTTCCTCGGGTTCACATTTATTTGATACTTTTTTTGTCAATTCGTGGTACCAAACATCTCTTCGTTCATCCCAATTTATTCTATTGCCAGTTCTTTTAACAACAACACATTTTTTTACATTTGGACAATTTACTAAAGCCTCATCAGCTATTGATTTTAATGGAATTATTTTTCCACCTCGTACTCCTTCATCAGCTGTAATTAGATAATCAGATTCACAATCGTTTATTCTTCCAGAAATACTATCTGGAGAAAATCCTCCAAAGATTATGGAATGCACTGCTCCTATTCTTGCACAAGCTAACATAGTATATGCAAGTTCTGGTATCATAGTTAAATAAATAGTTACTCTATCACCTTTTTTGACCCCTAATTCTTTAAGACCATTTGCAGCTTTAGAAACTTCTTTGTGTAATTCTTTATAAGAAATTTTCTTTTGAACTTTTGGATCATCACCAACCCATATAATCGCCGTTTTATCTTTATTTTTTTTTAAGTGTCTATCAATACAATTTACTGATGCATTAAGAGTACCATCATAAAACCATTTTATTTTAACATCTGATTTACTATATTTGACATCTTTAATCTTTGTATATGGTTTTATCCAATTAATTCTTTTTCCTTCTTTTTTCCAGAAGCTATCATTATCTTTTATTGAAGCTTTATATTTTTTTTCGTACTGAGATTTATTTACTAGAGCTTTGCTAATCCAGTCTTTCTTTGTTCTATATATAAGTTCTTTTTCTTGCTTTGGCGCAAAAGACTTTACCTTAGATTTCCTTTTGGCGATTACTTTTTTCTTTTTTTTTTTAGTTTTTTTTTTGGGCATGGGTTATTAATTTTTCAGATACTACCCATCTTCAAAATAATTTTCCAGCATTTAGTGTCAATTGGCATGACAGACAGTCTGCTTTGTTTTATTAGTGCAATATCTTTTAAATCTTTATTTTTTTTAATGTTTTCAAGAGAAACAGGTATTTTTAGTTTACTTTTATACTTAACTTTTACTGCTACAAATCGCTTATCTTTATCTGTTGGGTCAATAAATGCTGTTTTAATTACTTCAACAATTCCAACGATTTCTTTACCAATATTTGAATGGTAAAAAAAACAAAGATCACCCTTTTCCATTTTTTTCAAATTATTTGCTGCTTGATAATTTCTTACCCCATCCCAATTAGCTCCTTGACTTCCAGCTTTAATTTGTTGATCAATAGACCAAACATCCGGTTCTGATTTAAGTAACCAATAATTCATACTGTTGAATTGAAACTAGACATAAACATTTTCCGTTATTCTATTTACAATATATATTTTACCTTTTTCTACTTTCAATATTTTTTTGTTCATTGTGTCAATTATAAATTCATTCGAAATTTTACAATTATTCCTCTTTATTGTGTTTCCAATTTTAAATCTTTCTTTTCCAGTTATCTTAAAAAAATTATCATTTGATCTATGAGTCATATGTTCAGGATGGTTAATAATTGGCTCTGAAAAAATCCACCAAAACACTCTACAATAACTTTTATCTAGCCATTCAACTTTTAAATTTTTTCTTGCGGTAGACGAATAATTAAAAGTATAATCAAGTAATTGATCATCTGGAGCTCTAGGGTATCTAATTATATTTTCTAACCATTCATTTAAAAGATTGATAGTTGAATCATTATCCGAGAAATATGCCACTCCACCACTTGAGAAAAGTTGTCTTTCTTTACTTGGATTATTTAAAAGTTTTACACTTATACTATTTATATAGTAGATATTTTCTACTTCTCCTCTTTCAGAATTTATTTTGAGTTTTATTGGCAAGTATCCATCATTTTCGGAGTCCTCTAACCAATTATATATGGCAAAATCTATATTTTTTTCTCTCAGTGCATAAAATAATTTTGGTTCTTTCTCCAAAACTAAATCACAATCTAAAAAAATAATTGGTATTTTAAATTTTTTTAACATCTTTAACACTAGTTTAGGCATACAATAGTTTATATCATTAGATCCTTTCTCACTTTTTGAATAATGAATGGTTGGAACTTCAAATACTTTATAATTAAGATTAAAATTATTAAGTGAACTTATTAATCTGTCAGCTTTATCCTTATAATTTTGGGTAAAAAAACTTACTATCAGGAAGTCTTCTCCTTCTAGTAGATTTTCTTTATAAATTTTCACTAAAGTTCAACTCCAGCACCTTTTAGAAATTTTGCATTCTCGTCCAAAGCCAATCTTGGATTTGCATTTAAATCTAAACTATCAAAATTTTTTATTTTATATTTTTCTAATCCAACCATCGCGATCATTGCTGCATTATCCCCGCATAAACTTAGGTCTGGAAATATTGGTTTAAAATTATTCTCTTCACTGACATTTGTTAATTTATTTCTTATTCCACTGTTTGCAGCAACACCACCAGCTACAACAAAGTTATATTTATTTGTCGTATTTAATTTCTTGAATTCTTCAAATGCTTTTTCAGTTTTAACATGTAATATTTCTTCTATAGTTTTCTGAAATGAAGCAGCAAGATCAAATTTCTCTTGTTCATTTTTTAGCTCTTTTGATGTTCTTAAAATAGCTGTTTTGAGTCCTGCGAAAGACAAGTTGCAACCTCCTTTATCTAGGATAGGTTTTGGTAATTTAAATTTATTAGGATCACCTTTTTTTGCAAATTCTTCTAGTTTAGGACCTCCAGGAAATTCTATCCCTAAAATCTTTGCTGTTTTATCATAGGCTTCTCCTAGCGCATCATCAATGGTTGTCCCTAATCTTTTATAATCACCTAAGCCATTTACACTTAAATATTGAGAGTGACCTCCAGATATTAGCAAAAGTAAATAAGGATATTCTAGTTTTGTGTGTAATTTTGGACTAAGTGCATGTCCTTCCAAATGATTAATACCAATGAAAGGAATTTTTAAAGTAGATGCCATGCCCTTTGCAAAATTTAAACCAACACTGAGACATATTATTAATCCAGGACCAGATGTGCACGCTATTCCAGAAATTTCATTAATCTTTATTTTACTTTCAAGAATAGCTTTATTTGCTATAAAATTTATTTTTTCTACATGTGATCGTGCAGCGAGTTCAGGGACAACTCCACCAAATTCTCTATGAATATCAAATTGACTAGATACCACGTTTGATAATATTTCTGGTATATCATTACCGGTATCCTGAACTAATGCAACAGCAGTTTCATCACAACTTGTTTCTATTCCTAGAATTATTGATTTTTTAGTCATAAATTAATTTTTTATAATTATTACAATTAATCTATAAGATTGTAATAAAAATAAGTTTTATGAAAAAAAAAACTCTAACAATTGGAACAAGAGGTAGCAAGTTAGCATTAATTTACGCAGAAAAAGTAAAAAATGAATTAAATAAAATTTTTCCAAATGAAATAAAACTAAAAAAAATAGTAACAACCGGGGATCAAAAACAAGACCAAAGGTTGTCCGATATAGGTGGCAAAGGATTATTTGCGGAGCAAATTGAAAAAGAATTACTTAATGAGAATATTGATATTGCTGTGCATGCATTAAAAGATATGCCAACAATTGAAACAGAAAGTCTTTTGACAAACAATTTTTTAAAAAGAAATTCACCAAATGAAATATTAATTAGCAAAAACAATACAAAATTTGACGATCTAGCACCTAACTCTGTAATTGGCACTTCTTCCTTCAGAAGGGAATTTCAATTAAAGAATAAAAGATCTGATTTAAAATACGAATTAATCAGAGGAAATGTAGATACAAGAATTCAAAAATTAGAAAATGGTGAATTTGATGCAATACTACTTTCAAAAGCTGGCATAGACTCATTAAAATTACAAAATAAAATCACACAAGAATTTAGTGTTGATGAACTCGTACCTTGTGCTGGACAAGGAATCATTGCAATACAATGTAAAAAAAATGATAGTGATATTATAGATTTGCTAGAAAAAATTAATGATATTGAAACTAGAATTTTAGCAAATGCTGAAAGAGAGGTTTTGAAAGTTCTAGAAGGAGATTGTGATACAGCAGTAGGGGTATTTGCAAAAATTACTGGTGGAAATGTAGAATTGGTAACCGAACTCTTTTCTGTAGATGGAAAAATAAGATATTTTATTAGAGAAACAGTAAAAAAAGATAAAATAGAAACTGCTAGTAGAATGATTGGAGAGAAACTTAAGTTGCAATCAAAAGGTTCTTATAAAAATTAGTATGCATATTTTATTAACCAGACCATTGGATGATAGCAAAGAATTAATATTAAAATTTAGTTCATTGAATCATAAAGTTTCGTATTTACCTTTGTTGCAAATTAAAAAGAAAGAAATACCTGAAATAGATCTTAATCAATTTAAAGCAATTATTTTTACTAGTGCTAATGCTATAAAAAATTTAGATATTTCAAAAATTGATAAAAATATTTTTTGTTTTTGTGTTGGTATTGCAACTGAAAGAAAAGCAAAAGAATTAGGTTTTCAAAATATATACTGTGCAGACGGAAATGTAAACAATCTTAAAGAGTTAATACTTCAAAATTTTGATCCTAAGATTGGATCAATGCTATATTTAAGTGGAGAAATTGTTTCTTATAATCTTGATCAAGACTTAATTTCAGAAAACTATGTCATCAAGCGAATTATAAATTATACTGCAATACCCAATGAAAATTTAAGTGATGATTTTTTAAAAGATATCAAATCTTCTGTGCCAGAAATTATTTTTATATATTCTGAAAATAGTGCAAAGGCTTTTTACAGTTTAATAAAAAAATATAATTTAGATAATATTTGGATGGAAACTAACCTTATGTGTATGGGTGAAAAAGCATCATCAGTATTAAATAACATTAAATGGAAAAAAATTTTTCTTTTTAACCCTGGTGAAGAGGAGTTTTTGCTATATAAAATTTAAAAATGGACGTTTTAAATAAACTTAATGAGCTATTTTTATCTGTTTGGAAGCAGGGTATTCTTGGGGTAGATTTCTTTCAGATAATAGTAGGTCTTGGAATATTTGTATTATTTTTAATATTTAGAGGTCTAATCAGCAAACTTGTAATAAAAAAATTGGAATTAATTTCAAAAAGAACAACCAATAAATTGGATGATACTTTTGTAAAATCTATGGAAGGTCCTGCCAGGTTTCTTCCAATTGTTCTCGGTTTCTTTTTTGCCAGTTACTATATGTCATTTGATAATGAGACTAGGGGTTTCATAGATAATGTTAACAGAACCTTAATAACAATTTTAATATTTTGGATAATACATCAGATAATTGAGCCTATATCGTATATTTTAAGTGGATTAGATAAAGTCCTGACAAAAGAATTAATAGGCTGGATTATAAAGTCTCTTAAAATTTTAATTTTAATTTTAGGTGCAGCTGCTGTTCTTGAGTTATGGGGAATCAAAATTGGACCAATAATTGCAGGATTAGGTTTATTTGGAGTAGCAGTAGCATTAGGAGCACAAGATTTATTTAAAAATTTAATATCTGGAATTTTAGTATTAGTTGAAAAAAGATTTAGAATTGGTGATTGGATTAAAGTTGAGGGAGTTATCGAAGGGGTTGTTGAGAACATTGGTTTCAGATCAACTGTTATAAGAAAATTTGATAAATCACTGGCTATTATTCCTAATTTTCAATTTGCAGAAAATGCAGTGATTAATAATACAAGAAAGACTAACTGGGCTATTAGTTGGATAATAACTCTTCAATATGACACTACAATTGATCAATTGAAAACAATAAGAGACGAAATTGAAGATCACATAAATAAAGGTGATGATTATGACCAATCTGTAGGAGTCGCTGTAAGAATTGATAAGTTTTCAGATAGCTCGATTGATATGTATGTTAGATGTTTTACAAAAACAAATAGTTGGACCAATTATTTACAAGTAAAAGAAAATTTGGCACTTGAAATAAAAAAAATTGTTGAAGGTAAGGGAGCTGCTTTTGCATTTCCAAGTCAGTCTATTTATGTTGAAAAAAAATGATTGCTATATTTTATTTAGCTCTTCAAATTTTAAAACTTTATTCATATGTTGTAATTGCCAATGTCGTTATAAGTTGGTTGGTCGCTTTTAATGTAATAAATACAAGCAATCGGTTTGTATATTTAATATTAGATTTCACTTATAAAATGACAGAACCGATTTTAATGAGAATTAGAAGATTTTTACCTAACCTTGGCGCTTTTGATATTTCTCCTATCGTACTTCTTTTGTTGATATGGTTCTTAGAAATGTGTATGAAACTCTACATTGCACCACTAATATTTTAATAAATGATTTTAATTGATGGAAAAAAAGCTGCTGCTGATTTAAGAGAAGAACTCAAGAAGGAAGTCTTATCCTTAAAAGATAAGCATAATAAAGTACCAGGTTTAACAGTCATATTGATTGGTGATTTAGCACCTAGTCAAATTTATGTTAGAAATAAAGAGAAATCTGCCAATGAAGTAGGTCTTAAATCAGAGGTGATTAGATACCCTGACATTGTTGAGGAAAGTGAAGTTTTAAAAAAAATTGATGAACTTAACAATGATGATTCTGTTTCAGGAATTTTAGTTCAGCTGCCACTTCCAAAGCATATTGATAAACAAAAAGTTATAGAGGCAATTAAGCCAGAGAAAGATGTAGATGGATTTCATCCCATGAATGTTGGTAATCTGTCGTCAGGTTATGAAAGTTCTATTCCATGCACTCCTTTAGGTTGTTATTTATTAATAAAAAAAATTGAACCAAACCTTAATGGAAAAAAAGCCGTAATTGTTGGAAGATCAAATTTAAATGGTAAGCCAATGACACAGTTGTTGTTAAAAGAAAATTGCACAGTTACAATTACTCACTCAAAAACAAATGATCTAAAAGGTGAATGTTTAAAAGGAGACATCATAGTTGCTGCTGTTGGGATCCCTGAGCTTGTAAAAGGTGATTGGGTTAAAAAAGATGCAATTGTGGTTGACGTTGGTATTAATAAAACTGAAAAAGGCTTAGTTGGTGATGTTGCATTTGATGAAGTATCAAAAGTTGCAAAAGCTTTAACTCCAGTTCCAGGTGGAGTCGGCCCTATGACTATTGCATGTTTACTTAAAAATACAATCGAATGTTTTAAAAGAGCGAATAAATAAATTTACTATTGATTTCTTATTAATGGATAAACTTTAGGACTTAAGTATTTAAGATTGGTTAGCATAATTAAAATCAAGGTCACAATTCCTATAGAGGCACCAAGGTAAATTAAAACTTTAAAATCAAATTGCCAAACTAATTCAAAAATATTCTCCATAATAAATTTTGATCCAATTACTGCAAAAAAAATTGCAATTAATATTACTGACATAAAAATAATTATAAATTCTATCAAAGACGAAAATATAATTTCTTTTTTTGAAAAACCTAAAATTTTAAATACAAGATTTTGGTACTCTTTTACTTTTCCTTGGACCATTATAGCACTTGAGATAACAATCAATCCAATGACAATTGTTACACCGGAAATTAGGGTTACAGCTATGAAAACTTTATTTAAAACTGATGTTACTTTATTCAGGTAATCAGCAATTTTTATCATAGATAAACTCGGTAATACTTCTAACATTTTGGTTTCATCAAAATTATCTGGATTTTTAAACTTAGCAGTTGCTAAATATTCATGAGGAATTTTTTTTGCAAATTGTGGATTAAATAACATGGCAAAATTAATACTTAGATCACGATAATCAACTTCTCTAAAATTAACTATTTCTCCATCAATTTCTCGACCATAAATGTTTAAAGTAAAAATATCTCCCAACTCAATGTTAAAATCTTTAGCCACTTTTGCATCAAGTGATATCTGAAGTTGGTTAGGTTTAGATAAATCCCACCATTCCCCTTTTAAAATTGGGTTATCTATAGGTATATTTTCAGCCCATGAAGATCTTCTTTCACTCCCAATTACCCAGTAACTATCATTATCTGGTTTAATATAGCTATTTGGATTTACACCATTAATTTTTACTATTCCGGAAGAAACCATAGGCACTATTTCAATGTTCGCATCAGGGTTCATTTTGTAAACACCTTGTTCAAATTTTTCTTTTTCACCTTTTTGAATTCCAACAAAAAAAAAATCAGGTGCAATATCCGGAATAGATCTTGCAATTTCTCTTTTAAAATTAGTTCCTACTAAAGCTAAAGTTAATAATAAAGTTACACCTAAGCCTAAAGACATAATTGTGATAGGAGTGATACTTTTTGTTTGAGTTATATTTTTTATCGATACTTTTAAAGAGATATTTGAAATAAAATTAAACTTTTTCAGTAAATAAATTATAATTTTCGAAAGTAAAAAAAATACAATTAGACATACAAAAAAAGCCAGAAAATAACCCAAGCTATAAGAAGGCCTTTCAGATCCTAGTGTAAACAATAAAACTAAAAATGATAACAAGATAAAACTTAAAATAACTGACTTTTTTGAGTAATAAAATTGTAGGTTTTGGAATACATTTCTAAATAGATTTGATGCTTTAACTTGATCAATTGAACTTATTGTTGGTATTGAAAAAATTATAAGAACTAACAAACCTACAATAAATATTTTTATAAAATTAATTAAAGAGAATTTTGGATAAACATTTAATCCCAACCCATCAGATAAATATTTATCAGCAATTGGTATAATTAAAAAACTTGAGCCATAAGAAATTACAGTAATAATAAATAATAATATTAATAATTGAAGATAATAAAGTGTTTTTATATTCCCTGAATAAAATCCTACAGCTTTTCTTACAGCTATAGACATATTGTTCTGGTTTATAAATGATAACAATGTATTAGCGATACCTATTCCAGCAATTAACATTGCACTAATTGAAACTAAAGAGAGAAATTGGGAAAAATTATTAATTATCCTTTTTAAGCCACTTGCTGAATTTTCTGGAAATCTAAGTTTTACTTTTTGGTCATCTTTAAAAATATCTTTGATCTTACTTTCTATTTTTTCTGGATCATCACTTGGTTTAAACTTTACTTTATATTCATAATTTAAAAAACTACCTATTCCATTTAGTTTTAGTATTTCCAAAGTTTGTTTTCCTGCTAATGCCCAATCTCCAAAAGCTACAAACCCACTGACATCAGGTACAGATTTTATAATTCCAACAACTATGAAACTTTGATCTTGAACCTTAACTTTGTCATTTATTTTTATCTTTAAAGTTTTTGATAAACTTTCATTAATCAAAATTGTCTTTGGTTCCTTTTGCATTCTTTCATAAGCATCTTCTGGCTCATAAACAACTTCACCGTAAAGTGGATATTTTTCATCAACTGTTTTAATTCTTGTAAATAATGATTTATTTTTTTCTCTGCCTGTCGTAGAAAGCATTGTACTGAACTCTATCATTTGTGAGACAGTTGAAAATTCCTTTACTTTATTGACTAAATTAAGATCCCCCTGATTACGGTTATAATCGATTTCGAGATCTCCACCCAAAAGAACTTTTGCATTATCATTAAGCTCTTTTTTTAAACTATCTTCGATTGTAAAGATGGCACTTAAAATAAAAAGACTGATAAAAAGCGTTACAATAATGCTTGAAATTTTTTTATAATTTCTGCTTAAATCCTTTAAAGCATACTTGAATATTAAACTTAACTTCGAAGAATTATTTAATTTTTCCATCTTTGATTTTAATTTTTCGTTTTGCTTTGTCTGCTAATTTTGGATCATGTGTGACCATTATTAAAGAAGACCCTTCTTCTTTGACGTATTTAAATAAAATTTCAGAGATCATTATTGAGTTTTCGGTATCTAGATTACCAGTTGGTTCATCAGCTAAAATTAAATCTGGTTTCATTGCAATAGCTCTTGCAATCGCGACACGTTGTTGCTCTCCACCAGACAATTGACTTGGAAGATTATTGAATCTATGTTTTAGACCAAATCGATCTAATAAACTTTTAGCTTCTTTCTCAGGATTTTTAAATTCATTAAGTTCAAGTGTTAAAGCTACATTTTCAACAGCTGTATAATTTGGAATTAAATAGAAAGATTGAAATATAATTCCTATATTATGTTTTCTAATTTCAGATACTTCGTCTTCTTTAAGATTTGTTATTTCCCTCTCTTGGAATATAATTTTCCCTGAGGTTGGACGTTCTAGTCCACCAATTAACATAATCAAGCTTGTTTTTCCTGACCCACTTTCTCCAACCACAGATACAGTTTCTTTTTTTTTTATAGTTAAATCAATATTTTTTAAAACATTGATATTGTCCTTCCCAGTTTGGTATTTGAGATTTATTTTTTTTAATTTAAGAAGTGTGTTCATGAATAAAAGTTTATTTATAAAAATATTGTTATTCTTTCTAGTGCACATAAATGCAAGTGCAATAGAAAAGGTTATATTATTCGGCGATAGTTTAATGGCGGGTTATGGTCTACCTAAAGAACAACACTTATCTTTGGTTTTAGAAAGTAATCTCGTAAGGAGTGGTTTAAATATTAAGGTAATAAATGGAAGTGTGTCAGGAAGTACTTCTTCTGGTGGATTGAATAGAGCAGAATGGAGTTTATCAGAACCCGGTATTGATCTAATCATCCTTGGTCTTGGGGCAAATGATATGCTCAGAGGAATTCAACCAGATGAAACTGAGAGAAATTTAGAAGAAATAATTAAAATCGCTAACAGTAAAAAAATTAAAATTATAATAGCTGGGATGGTTGCGCCAACAACTCATGGAACTAAATATAAAAAAAATTTTGATGCTATTTATCCTAAATTGTCAAAAAAATATAATTTACCTTTAATTCCATTTTTGCTAGAGGGTGTTGCTCTTGATCCAAATCTAAATCAACAAGATGGCATACATCCTAACAAAGCTGGAACAATAGTTATAAGTAATACAATTCAAGATATTATTTCAAAAAATTATTAATCGGATATGAAAAAAAAATATCATCATTTAGCAAATGGCACATTTCGTAATCCTGAAGGATCAAAGGTGATTGATATGAATTTCAATTGGTCGTTTAAGGTCTTTAACCAAGAAAAAAAAAAATTAGATATGACTTTTCCTGAAAGTAATATCATTAAAAAAGAAAAAGTTTTATTGGATTTAAATAATTTCCAAAAAGAAGATTATGTAGCGTGGATAGGTCATACAACATTTTTATTAAAATTAGGGGAAATAACAATAATAACAGATCCAGTTTTTTCAAAAAATGCAGGACCTTTATTTTTTGGGCCAAAGAGATTTACCGAACCAGCATTAAAACTAAATGAAATACCAAAAACAGATATTTTTCTACTAACTCACAATCACTACGATCATCAAGACATGAAAACAATAATGAGATTTCCATATAAAGATTCTAAAGTTTTGTTACCTTTAGGACTAAAAAAATATTTTAAAATTAATAGATTTAAAGATGTAAATGAAATGGATTGGTATGATCAAATAAGAATAAATCAGAATTTAAATATCACTTTTCTGCCATCAGTCCACTGGTCAAAAAGGAGTTTAACGGATACTAATAAAACTTTATGGGGCAGCTATTTGATTGAATACAAAGGAAAAAAAATATTATTTTCATGTGATACTGGTGTTGGAAAAATATATAAAGAATTGGGAGATAAGTATGGTCCAATTGATTTAACATTTATTAACATTGGCGCATATAATTTTTATCCTATGGCTTCAATTAAAGACTCTTCTGCTTACCACACTAACCCTGAAGAAGCCCTTGGACTTGCTAAAGATTTAAAAAGTAAAAAAGTAATTGGAATGCATTGGGGAACTTTTGTCTTATCACTTGAACCAATATTAGAGCCCCCTTTAAGGTTTAAGCAAAATGCAGAAAAATTTGGATTTAAAAAAGATGATGCAATTATTTTTAAAATTGGTGAATTTAAATTATTTAAAGAGCTTTTTGATACTAACTAGAATTTTCCATCAACCACAATCCATCTTGATTTAAAAAATATAGTTTACCATTTATAGGATGAATTTGTATGTCTCTGATTCTTCCAATTTTATCTTTAAATATTATTTCCTCTTTTACGTTTGATAAATCATTAAACTCTAATTTTCTTAAAGACTTATCTTTAAGAGAAGTAATTAATGCATGACCTTTCCATTCTTTAAATTCATTACCTTTATAAATTGTGATCGCACTTGTGGCTATAGATGGAACCCAATATTGAATGGCTTTTGTAAAGCCAGGTTTCCATTTTGGCCCTATTGGTATACCTGAATAATTTGTGCCACCCCATCCAAGAATTTTCCAACCATAATTTTCACCTTTCTTTGCTTCACCAAACCAATCGCCTCCTTTTGCACCATGATTGCTCATATAAATTTTTCCATCGAAAGGTGATAAAGCTAAACCTTGAGGATTTCTTACACCAATTTGATATATTTCAGGCAGCCAGTCTGATTTCCCCTCAAAACGAGGATTGTCTTTTGGAATGCCACCATCTAGATAAATTCTAATTATACTCCCTGGATGTTTATTTCCATCTTGAGCAATCATTCCCCCGCCTCTTTCACCTGCAGAAGCAAATAAATAATTGTCTTTAATTACCAGTCTTGAACCAAAGTGATAAGGCGAGTCAATTGGTGGATTGGCTTGAAAAATATTTTTAAAATTTAATTTGTTTTTATTAAATTTTGCACGTGCAATTGAAGTACTAGTCTTCCAATTATTTCTATTTTCTGTGTATGAGATGTAAATGTAATCTTCATTATACAGAATATCCAATAATCCTCCCTGTCCATATTCTACAAAATTTAAGTTATGACCAATTTCACTCGTCTCTCTTGTCGAAATATTAACAAGTTTTATTTTGCCACCTTTCTCGGTAACAATCATTTCATTATCATTAACGAATGACGAACCCCAAGGTGCTTCTAATTCAATAATTTTATTAAAATTAAAATTTTTACTAAATGAATTAGTTGATAATAGTATTAATGATAAAAGAAATAATAATTTCTTCACTCTATGAAAGTTTTGATCTACCACCATCGACAGCAATAATTTGTCCTGTAACCCAAGAACTTTCTTCAGTAATTAGAAATTTTGCAAGCGAAGCTGAGTCTTTACCTTCTCCAAGTCTTTTTAATGGATGGGCTTTTGCTATACCATCAGCTAAAACTTTATTTTTAAGCATTGGCTCTGCAATTTTTGAATTAGTTAAACTTGGAGCAATGCAATTTACTCTTATATTAGGAGCAAATTCTGCTGCTAAAGAAACAGTTAATCCTTCAACAGCTGCTTTAGTTGAAGCTATAATTGCATGATTTGTAAAACCCCTTTGAGCAGCAACAGTTGAAAACAAAACAATCGATCCTTTATTTTTTTTTAAACTTTCTTGATAACCTTTAATTAAATCTACTGCAGAATATAAATTTAGTTTCATACATTTTGTAAAATCTTGTTCTGAAACCATTCTCAAAGGTTTTAAATCAATTGAACCAACACAATAAGCTATACCTTTGATATCATCTATTTCGGACTTAATCTTTTCAACAAAACCATTTTCTAAAACATCAGAGACTGTATATTTACAATTTAGTTTTTCAGACAAAGATTTTGTTCTTTCTTCATCCCTACCAATTAAATGTACTTCTTTACCGGCCGCATGTAACTGTTCAGCTAAATTAGATCCGATAGATCCTGTCGCACCTACTACTAAAT
This sequence comes from uncultured Pelagibacteraceae bacterium, assembly GCA_902595635.1. Lineage (GTDB taxonomy): Bacteria > Pseudomonadota > Alphaproteobacteria > Pelagibacterales > Pelagibacteraceae > Pelagibacter. The sequence continues at coordinate 38,918 of CACJQT010000004.1, forward strand.
ATTTTTCTGACATAAATTTTTAAAGAGTTATATATAGTTAATGAAATTATTTTTTCTACTTGGAAATCAGCTTTTCTCAGAGAAATATCTAGAAAAGTACAAAAAAGACCACTTTTTCTTTATGGCTGAAGATTATCAGCTTTGTACATACGAAAAGCATCATAAACAAAAGATATTATTGTTCTTATCTTGCATGCGATCTCACGCAGACAGACTAAAAAAAAATAAATTTAAATTAGAATATTCTTCGATCGAGGATAAATCCTTCAAGCTGGATTACACAGAAAAATTAAAAAAAATAATTAAAGCAAAAAAAATTAAAGAAATTTCAAGTTTCGAAATTGAGGATAAGTTTTTTGAAAATAAAATTGCCAATTTTTTAAAAAAGGAAAAAATTAAATGGAATATTATTCAAACACCAATGTTTTTAAATTCTAGAGAAAAATTTAAAAACTATTTATCGAAATCAAAAAAACCTTTTATGGCAGTTTTTTATAAAGAGACTAGAAGAGATTTGGATATACTCATGAAAAAAGATGGTAATCCAGAAGGAGGTAAATGGAGTTTTGACGAAGAAAATCGAAATAAACTTCCAAAAAATATATCTATACCCAAATTTCCTAAAATTACTGAGACTGTTCATACGAAAAAACTAAAAATTTTAATAGATAAAAATTTTAAAAGTCACCCAGGTAATACGAAAGACTTTTGGTTTGCTACGGAATATGATGATGTAATTAAATTATTAAATTTTTTTATTAAAGAGAAATCAAATTTATTTGGGGATTATGAAGATGCAGTTGATCAGAAAGACAATATATTATTTCATAGTGCTTTAAGTCCTTACATCAATTTAGGTCTTATCACTCCAGAATTTATAATTAAAAAAGTTTTAGATTTTCACAACAAAAATAAAATAAGATTAAATTCCTTAGAAGGTTATATTCGTCAAGTAATCGGGTGGAGAGAATTTATGAGGGGAATATATCAAAGCTATTCAAAAGAAATGGAAACTAGAAATTTTTTTAAACAAAATAGAAAAATGAAAAACTCATGGTACGAAGGAACAACAGGATTACCACCTCTAGATTATGCTATTAAAAATGCAGTGAATTATGGTTGGTCACATCATATTGAAAGGTTAATGATCTTATCAAACATAATGAATTTATGTGAACTTAAGCCAACGTATGTTTACAAATGGTTTATGGAAATGTTTGTGGATTCCTCTGACTGGGTAATGGTCCCGAATGTTTATGGAATGGGGCTTTTCAGTGATGGAGGAATATTTGCAACAAAACCATATATCTGCGGCTCCGCTTATTTCATGAAAATGATGGATTTTAAAAAAGGAGAATGGTGCAATACCATGGATGGTCTTTATTGGAGATTCATAAATAGAAATAGAGCCTTCTTTTTAAAAAATCCTAGACTTTCTATGATGGTTAGAATTTTTGATAAAATGAAACCTGATAGAAAAAAATTAATTTTAGCTGAGGCAGAAAAATTTATTAAACAAAATACTGCATAGTGAGAAAAGAAAATTTACCCACAAAAATTTGCCCTGTATGTAAGAGACCTTTTACTTGGAGAAAAAAATGGAAATTAAACTGGGATAAAGTGAAATATTGTTCTAAGAAATGTTCAAAAAATAACTAATTAACAACAAGAGCAGCTTTTCTTTTTCTCCGGTTTTTTTTCTTCAATCACTTCTTCTTTAGGGGCCGATTGTTCAAAAATTTTTGCTGCTTCAGCTTCTTTCTCTTTTAATATTTTATTTTCAATGTATGCGTAAAGAGAGTTGAAACCTAATTTTGAAGCTTTCTTTTCTTCGTAATTCCTTCTGCCTTTAAGATTTTCAATAATTTCAAGAACTTGCGGGTTATTCATACTATTGTTATCTCATAATTTTGATAATTTACAATAGTTCTTTAAAAAAATTCTTTAATTATAGTTGGTATATATTTTTTGAAATTAAAAAAACCTTTATTGCAATATTTCCAAGAACTTCGGTCTAAATTACGATAAAGAAATTTTATATTATTTATTCCTTGAGAAGTTAAAAAATCTAAGTTTTCTCCAACACAAGGATATAAAAAATAACTATTCTCAATTGTTTTAAGATTACCAATATCAATAATTTCACAATCCAAAGATTTTTCATCCAACCTTCTTTTTTGATCCTGAATTAAATTAGTCTTAAATTTCACTGTTTTTTCACTAAGTGTAATATTTCTACTGTCGTTATTATTTTTAACTAAATAAATCTTTTTAAATTTATGGTCTTTGAAATCAGTCAACTCAAAGGAAAGATTATTATCAAAAATAATTAAATTTTGCTCATCCAAACTTACTGGATTACTAAAATCTTTTAAGACAGCCTTGTATATTTTCTCGCTAACTTTAGGTGGTGCATTTTCATTTAAATTAATGTTATTAAATCTGTTATTAGTAAATTTTTTTATATTCCATTCACTTGCCAAATAATGCTTACCTTGAGTTTGTATCCCAGCAACCCATCTCCATCCCAATGTATTAGATGCTGCATCTCCATCATAGAGATGCTTCATAAAAAATTCAGCTCCTAATTGCCAAGGTAAATTTAAAGTAAAAATCCAGATACTGGCAAACCACATTCTTGTATGATTATGAAGGTAATTAAATTCTTTTAATTCTTTAACCCATTCATTAAAACATTCTATATTTGTATTTCCATCAATGGCATTTAAATAATCTTTATTATCTTTGTATTTTTCTCTTATAATTTTTAGTTCTATTATGTAATCTGTCCATACATTAGGTCTTAATTCTAACCATCCTTTCCAATAAGTACGCCACAAAACCTCCTGAATAAATTTTTCATTTTTAGAAAATGAAAATTTCTTTAAGGCTTTATCTATAACTTCTAACTCATTTAATATTCCATGAGATATATATGGAGAAATACAAGATATATTTGATCTTTTATCTGGACCAAAATCAAAATTTCTCAATCTTGAATATTCAGAAAGATTATTTTCAACAAAATTATCTAGTTTATTAGTGGCTTGCGCCCGACTTGGTTCAAAATTCATGATATTTTATTTTAATTTTTTCTTGTGAAAATTAATAAATCTTTCAACATTTGATTTATTAAAAGTTTTATTTTCCTCAAATGAAACTTTTTTCATAGAATAAGCTGAACTTTTAGTTATTCTTGAATGAATAATAACATTCCCTTTATATAACCTCAATTTAACTGATCCATTAACTTTACTTCTCTTAAGATCTACAATTCTTTGTAATTTAAATCTCTCTTTAGAAAACCAATATCCATTGTAAATCAGTTCCGCATATCTAGGCATAATTTTTTCTTTCTTATGCATTGTATCTTTATCAAGTGTAACAGACTCTATAGCCCTATGAGCGTGCATTAATAAAGTTCCGCCTGGTGTTTCGTATACACCTCTTGATTTTATACCGATAAATCTATTTTCTACTAAATCAACTCTTCCAACAGCATTTTTTCCAGCTATGTCGTTTAATTTTCCAAGCAATTTAGATGGAGATAATTTTTTCCCATTCACTGCAATCGGATCTCCACTTTTAAAGTCTATTTTTAAAATTGAAGATTTATTAGGTGCTTTTTCTGGAGATACCGTTCTTTGAAAGATAAAGTCGGGTGCAGAGTTTTTTGGATTTTCTAACAACTTTCCTTCTGTTGATGTATGAAAAATATTATCGTCTACCGAAAAAGGTGGCGCTCCTTTCTTGTCTTTAGGTATTTCAATTTTATTTTTTTTTGCATAATTAATTAGATCTGATCTAGATTTCAGCTTCCAAATTCTCCAAGGCGCAATAACTTTTATTTTAGGACCAAAATAATGATAACCTAACTCAAATCTTACTTGATCATTTCCTTTTCCTGTTGATCCATGAGACACAGCATAGGCATTAAATTTTTTAGCAATTCTAATTTGATCTTTGGCTATTAAAGGTCTAGCAATTGAGGTTCCAAGCAAATAAACACCCTCATATATTGCATGGCCCCTAATCATTGGATAAACATAATCTTTTACAAAAATATCTTTTAGATCTTGAATAATAATATTTTTTACGCCAAGTTTTTTTGCGTTTCTGAAAATTTTATTTCTATCTATTTCTTGACCAATGTCTGCAGTATAACAAATTACTTCTGCATCATAATTTTCCTGTAACCATTTTAATATGATTGATGTGTCCAAACCTCCAGAATAGGCAAGAACTATCTTTTTCTTTGATTTCATTATTTAACTACAGCTTTTTTTAGCCGCGTTATATGCTTTAGTGAAGCCCATCAAAGAATAATGATCAATTGTTTGAGAACCAGATTTATTATATCCAGTAACCATTAATCTTGAGGCCTTTTTCATTCTGCTAACAACTTTTTTTTCAATTTTATTACTTGAAATCCATGCAAAATTATCTTGAGCTATATCAAATTTATATTTTGATTTACCAGAGCTAGCTGTAATTGAATTTTGACTGTTGTATTCATAGCCTGAGGTTGTGCTTACTTCGTCTTTAATTTTTTCAGATGGTCTAAAAGTTACAAATAATCTTGCATCTCTATCATTTTTTTTAGGAGATTGAAGAACAGGTTTAGATTGAGCAAAACATACTTTACTATCCCCATTGGTAACAACAATTGCATCCCAGTCTTTAAATGTTCCTATTTTATTTAATTCTTCTGAATAAGAAGTTGATCCTAATAAGAGAATAAAAAAAATTATTTTAAAAATTATGGACATGGATTTGGATATTTTTTTTGAATTTCATTAATTTCATTAATTATTTCTTTATCAAGATTCACTTTTACACTTTCTATATTTGTTTTCAACTGCTCCATTGTTGTTGCACCAATAATAACACTAGACATGAAATCCTGTATCTCACAAAATTTTATACACATTTGACTCATATCAATGTTGTATTTTTCACTAATATTAAAATACTCATCAACAGCTTCGTTAGTATTTGGTTTTCGATATCTTGTCCAAAAATCCCAATCTCTTTCCATACGAGATCCTTTTGGAAATTGCTTATTTCTATATTTACCACTTAAAAAACCACTGGCTAAAGGAGAATAAGATAAACAGCCAATATTTTCTCTTATAGACACCTCAGCCAATCCAACTTCATATGACCTATTTAATAAACTATAGGGATTTTGTATGGACATCATTCTTGGCAAACTCTTTTCCTTTGAGAGTTTGAGATAATTCATAACACCCCAAGGAGTTTCATTAGATAAACCTACATGTCTAATTTTACCTTGCTCAATATACTTTTGTAATTCAACCAATACGTCTTCGAATTTATTCCATTCATTTTCTTTATGCACATAACCAAGTCTTCCAAAATTGTTTACATTTCTTTCTGGCCAATGAAGCTGATATAAATCTATATAATCAGTTTTAAGTCTTTTAAGACTGTTATGAAGTGCAGTTTCGAGATTCTTTCCTACAAAACTATTTTCACCATTTCTAATATAATCTCTTGCAGGACCACAAACTTTAGTTGCAAGTATCACATCTTTTCTTTTTTTTGTTTTTTCAAACCAATTTCCAATGATCGTCTCTGTATGACCAAAAGTTTCAGCTTTAGGAGGTACCGCATAAAGTTCTGCTGTATCCCAAAAATTAACCCCATTTTCTAGTGAGAAATCCATTTGTTCGAAGGCCTCTTCTTGGCTATTTTGTTCACCCCAAGTCATAGTGCCGAGACAAATTGTGCTAATATCTATATCAGTTGTTCCTAATTTTTTATAATTCATTAAATTTTAAGTATTTGTTACCTACATTTTGACTGCTTGAAAAACTTAAAATTTATTACTATATATTTAATTATGGAATTCAATAGAGACAATATCTTAAATAGATCAACGACAGCAAAAAAAGCTGTTGTGATGGACGAAGGCCTTAGAGCCTACATGCTTAAAGTTTACAACTACATGGCAACTGGTGTTTTGCTAACGGGAATCATTGCATTACTATCTTTTAAAATGTCAGTAGTCACAGATGCAAGTGGATCAATAGTTGCTTTAACTGAGTTCGGAAATGCAATTTATCTATCAGGATTGAAATGGGTAGTTATGTTAGCTCCTCTCGGAATTGTTTTTTATATGAGTTTTGGGATAAATAAAATGAGTTCTTCAAAAGCTCAAACAACTTTTTGGATTTTTGCAGCCTTGATGGGTTTATCACTCTCATCAATTTTATTAGTTTACACAGGACTTAGTGTGACGAGAGTATTTTTCATATCTTCAGCAACATTTGGAGCTATGAGTATATATGGTTACACAACTAAAAGAGACCTCACAAAATTTGGATCATTCTTAATGATGGGTTTGATCGGTATTATAATTGCATCCTTAGTAAATATTTTCTTAAAATCTTCAATGATGTACTTTGCTATTTCAATCATTGGAGTTCTTATATTTGTTGGATTAACTGCATACGATACACAAAAAATTAAGAATATGTACGCAGCAACAGATTCAGGTGAAGTAATTGGCAAGAAAGCTGTTATGGGAGCTTTAACATTATACTTAGATTTTATAAATTTATTTATAATGCTTTTAAGATTGTTTGGTCAAAGAAGATAATCAAAAACTATAGTTTTTTCCAATTTGTTTTTTTTAGAAGTATTTCTAAATCATAAGCATTATTTAAAATTTTACCATTTCTATCAGTTATTAAATATTTCAAATTCTTATTAGAAGGTTTAAAATTTTTACTAATGTTATAGATAGCTTTTTCTGCTGCATTTTTAAAAATACTAAAACTTACTCTTTTAGTTGATATTGAGAGGCCATAGTCTTTCCAAGATCCTTCAGATACCATTTTAGCATATAGGTCTAATATAATTTTTAGTTCTTTTTTTTCAAAAAAATACCTTTGGTTTTGTTCTTTATTTGAATTATTTATTACTAATTTTAAATTACTCATTTAATTTGTGTTTATTAATCAACCCAACTTGTGATGCTGTAAAAATGAATGTAATTGGTAGCATTCCCCAAACTTTAAAGTTAACCCAAAATTCTTCTGTTTGAGTTCTCCAAACAATTTCATTTAATATAGCTAAAAAAATAAAAAAATAAGTCCATCTGTTATTCAAAATTTTCCAACCTTCATCAGACATTGGCAGTGTTTTTCCAAGTATTAATTTTAAAACTGGTTCATTGGTGAAGTATTTTCCAAAGAATAAAGCTAAGGCAAATAAAATATTTATAATAGTGGGTTTCATATAAATAAAAATTGGATTATCAAAATAAATTGTTAAACCTCCAAATAAAGTAATTAAAATTCCTCCTAACAAAGGAACCATAGGAACTTTTTTTTCCAGTATCCAAACCAAGAGAACAGAAATTATTGTTGCGACAATTAGAGGTGGTATTGCAACTTTTAAATTTTTATCACTGTTATAATAAAAGAAGAAAAAAATAGCTAAAGGCCCAACGTCCGTAATGAATTTTAGAAGTGATTTATTCACTGCTACATATTAACAGATTAATAAAACATTTATATTTTTTTTATTGATTTTTTTCATCAAATATCCATATTTAATATTGTGAGTACTCAAAAAGCTAAATTTTCAATTGGAGACGTTGTAAAACATAGACACTTCGATTTTAGAGGCGTGATCTACGATGTTGACTTTGAATTTAATAACTCAGAGGAGTGGTACCAATCAATTCCAAAAAACGTGAGACCTAGAAAGGATCAGCCATTTTATCATTTACTAGCAGAGAATGACGAAATTACTTACGAGGCTTATGTGTCTGAGCAAAATCTATTATTTGATGACTCTGAAGAGCCTATAAAACACCCTCTAATTAATGAAATTTTTTCAGGTAAGCGTGGATCAAGCTACTTCAAGCCTTCAAATTAACTAAAAGCCAATATTTAAACACAATTGTCCCAAATCTCTGTCATATCTGTTTGTTATAAAATATTTAATTCTGATCAAGAGTACTGTTTTTCCTCTATCTCCCTCTGTATTCTTGGTCAGAAAATTTTGAACAATTTTAATCTAAAATTTATGTGTTATAAAAAATTATGATTAATTATTTCAATCCAAATAATACTTTAAAGATAATTAATAAAATACAAAAGTTTGTATTTGCGCTATTTATAATTGTACTGTTACTTGGATTAGTTGAAGCTTTAGTTCTTTCTCCCGAGGATTATAAGCAGAGTGACTCAGTTAGGATTATGTATGTCCATGTTCCATCAGCTTGGATATCACTCGGAATATTTTCATTTATTTCCATTCTTTCTTTTGGAGTTTTTGTTTTTAAAAATAAAAATTTTTCTTTAATAACAAAAAGTTTAGCACCTTCTGGTTTTGTTTTTAGCATAATAGCTTTAGTTACAGGATCAATTTGGGGAAAACCAACCTGGGGAACTTGGTGGGCTTGGGATGCAAGAATAACTTCAATGCTCTTACTTTCAATTTTTTATTTATTGTTCATTACTTCTTGGAAGATTACGACAGATACTAGTAAAGCAGAAAAAATTAGCTCAATAATAGCAATTATTGGTCTTATAAATATTCCAGTTATAAAATTTTCAGTAGAGTGGTGGAATACTTTACACCAACCTGCGTCAGTAAAAATTTTGGAAGAAACAACAATTCATTCTTCAATGTTGACACCATTAGCTATAATGACTGCGGCATTTGCTCTATTTTCACTTTTGATATTTTTAATGAAATATAATACAGAACTGTTAAAGATTAAAAATAAAGGTCTTAATAGATTATGATTAGTGAACTACTAAATATGAATGGATACGGTGTATACGTTTGGTCATCATTTATATTTACTCTATTTTCTTTTAGCTTCTTGTACGCGGTAGTAAAATTAAATTTAATTAAAGAGAAAAAGAAATTTGAGGAAAATTATAAATCACTAGATGAAAAGAAACTTGCATCAGTAGCTAAGCAAAAAACGTACAGAGAGATATTAGCAAACACTTCCACATCTAAAGTTTAACTAAAATTCACATGTACGGAAAAAAAGTTAAATTTAGAGCTCTTTTTATTTTTTTAATTTTAATTTCATTAGTTCTTACAATTTTTTTGGTGGTTAAATCTCTTGAGGAAAACGTAGTATATTTTAAGTCTCCAACAGATATTAAAAACCTTAATGAAATCAAAAATGCTCAAAAAATAAGAGTTGGTGGAATGGTGAAAAAAAATTCTATTAAAATAAACGATAGAGAAATTTTTTTCGTAATTACGGATTTCAAAAATGAATTATTAGTCAACTTTAATGGATCGGTACCTAATCTCTTTGAAGAGGGTAAGGGTGTAGTTGCGGAAGGTTTCTTAAAGGATAAAAGTTTTCTTAATGCTGATAAGATTTTAGCGAAACATGATGAAAATTATATGCCTCCTGAAGTCAGCGAAGCTATGAAAAATAATTAATTTGTATGTCTAATTATTTAGGAAATTATTCTTTATATATCGCTTTAATTGCATCTGTTTATTTAATTTTTAAGTCATACTTGGATGTAAATTCAGAAAATAAATATTTAGATAAAAACTTTATTTTAATTACTTCAATACAAACTATAATGATTACGGTAAGTTTTTTTAGTCTAGTTGCTGCTTTTGTAATTTCAGATTTTAGTAATGAAACTGTTTTCAACAATTCTCATACTTTAAAACCTTTATTTTATAAAGTTTCAGGCACATGGGGAAATCACGAGGGAAGTTTATTATTGTGGTTATTAGTTCTTTCAATTTTTCTATTTATTTTTTTATTAAATTCAAGATCACAAGATATTAAATACAAACTTCTAACTATACTATTTCAACAAGTTATTATTTTAGGTTTTCTAGTTTTTATTTTATTAACTTCCAACCCATTTAAAACGCTATATCCAATTCCTAGTGAGGGATTAGGTTTAAACCCTATTTTACAAGACCCTGCTTTAGCTATTCATCCTCCAATTTTATATTTAGGTTATGTTGGAACATCTATTATCTTTTCAGCTTCACTTGCCGCAATGATTAGCGGAAATATTGGAGATAACTGGGCAAGACATATTAAAAAGTGGGTTTTGGTATCTTGGGTATTTTTAACAATCGGTATTTTGCTAGGATCTATATGGGCATATTATGAGCTGGGCTGGGGAGGTTTTTGGTTTTGGGATCCTGTAGAAAATGTTTCATTAATGCCATGGTTTTGTTTAACAGCGCTACTGCATACTGTAATTGTATTACAGAAAAGAAATTTGTTTAAAGAGTGGACTATTATTTTGTCAATTACAACTTTTTCACTGAGTATGAGTGGCACTTTTCTTGTTAGATCTGGAATTTTAAATTCAATTCACACTTTTGCAAACGATCCATCAAGAGGTCTATACATATTAAGTTTCCTCTTTATCCTAATATTGATGTCTATATTAATTTTCTTTTTTAATCAGAATAAAATATCAAGCACAACCAAAGAGAATTTTATTTTAAGTAAAGAGACTGCAATATTAGTGAATAACTGGTTTATGATGTTTTTTTTATCTGTTGTTCTTGTTGGTACTATTTATCCAATCTTTCTTGAAGTTTTAAACGGTGCAAAAATTTCTGTTGGTCCACCTTTTTATCATAATCTTTTAATACCTTTCTTAATTCCTTTTTTAATATTCATGAGCTTTGGCCCAAGTTTGAAATGGATTAAAGATAAATTAAAAAAATTTAACTACAATATTTTAATTATTTTTTTAGTTTCACTACTTATTTCATATGTCATTTTAACAAAAACCGAAAATTCGTTTCTGTTGTCTATTCCTCTGATAGTTTTGAGCATCTATCTTTTATTAGTAACAATTAAGGATTTTTTTGTTAGTAAATCCTCGATTAGCCAAAAAATTTCACATTTTGGTTTTAGTTTATTAATTACAAGTATTTTATTGAATGGCCTTTTTTCTAATGAATTCAATTCAAATATGAAAGTAGGAGATGAAAGAATATTCAACGAAAAAGTTGTAAAATTAAAAGAAGTTAATGTTACAGATGTGGACAATTATAAATCTCTAAAAGCTAGTTTTGAAGTTACAAATAAAAATTCCTCTTTTGCTTTATACCCAGAAGTTAGGATTTACCAGCAGCCTTTAACTATTACGAGTGAAGCAGATATTAAGACAACATTATTTTCAGATAATTTTTTAGTATTTAATATTCTAAAAGACGATGGTTATTATAATGTAAGATATCAATATAAACCCTTAATGATTTGGATATGGATCTCAACTATATTTATTGGTTTTGGTGGTTTATTAAGTGTTATTAAAAAAAATGAGCAAAAATATTAAATTTTTAGGATTACTAATAACATTAATAATAATTTTTATTATCTTGCTCAAGGGATTGAACGTATCGAAAGATTACTCTAACGAGAAATTAAAAAGTAAAATAGATTTTTCACTTAATGCAAAAAAACTATTTTCTGATGAAATAATTAATATTTCAGACTTATTTGATAAAAATAGTCCTTCAGTAGTAAATATTTGGGCATCTTGGTGTGCACCATGTAGAGAAGAGCATCAGTTTTTAATGAAATTAAAAGATATGAACATAAATATAATTGGAATTAATTATAAAGACAGTCCAAAAAATGCGAAAAATTTTTTAAGCTCACTTGGAAATCCTTATTCAGAAGTTATTACCGATAATGATGGAACAAAATCAATAGAATTTGGAGCTATTGGTGTTCCTGAAACTTTTATTATAAGTGGTAAAACAAATGAGATAATAAAAAAGTATATTGGTCCATTGACGAGCGACAATTTAATAGAAATAAAAAATTTATTAAAAAAAAATGCTTAAAATTTTAAAATTAATATTGCTGCTATATTTTAGTTTTAATTTTTCCTATGCTAATGAAATAAATACCAAAGTAGATCAAATTACAAAAAACTTAAGGTGTTTGATATGTCAAGGTCAATCTGTTTACGATTCTCAGTCCGATTTTGCTGTTAGTATGAAGCTTGTTGTAAAAAATAAGATTGATGAAGGTAAAGAAGAAGAAGAAATATATGATTATTTAAAAAATAAATATGGAGAGTGGATTGTATATGAACCAGAATTAAACCAAAATACATTTTTACTTTGGTCAATACCTTTGATTTTGTTCGCTTTTGGCGGCCTTTTAATTATTAGAAAAGTATCTATAAAGTAGCAGGGATTTTTAATATGAAGATTTTAATTAAAACTTTGATAATTTCATTTCTTACTGTTTCATTTTCTAATGCAGAAAATAAATGGAGTTTTTACACTGGCATGTTCGATTTCAGCGATGATGGTAAGAGAGCAAATCTATTTGGTGCAGAATATATAAATTTTAATGCTAGCAAAGATATGTTCTTAGGAAATGTTCAGCCTGTGACAGGTGCAATGATAACGGCTGATGATGCAGTATATATTTATACAGGTTATCAATTAACGCAAAAATCTAATTCAACTACTTTCTCTCCTAGTTTTGCAATTGGATATTATGACGAAGGAGATGGCAAGGACTTAGGTCACGAAATTGAATTTAAGACACAAATACAGATATTATTTGATATCTCATCTAATTCTGAATTAGGTATTTCTTATAATCATATTTCTAATGCGAGTCTTGGAGATAAAAATCCTGGGGCAAATAGTTATATGTTTAATTTTACAAGAAAATTTTAACTTAAGATATGAGATTAAAAGATTGTCATAACTTTTATGACTTTAGAAAATTAGCAAAACAAAAGCTTCCATCTCCAATATTTCATTATATTGATGGGGCTGCGGATGATGAAATAACTTATGCAAGAAATAGTAGTGCATTTAATGATGTTGACTTAGTTCCAAATGTCTTAAGAGGTGTTGAAAATGTGGATTTGTCGACAACTATTTTTGGAAAAAAATTAGATTTGCCTTTTTATTGTTCTCCAACAGCTTTGCAAAGGTTATTCCATTACGAAGGAGAAAGAGCGGTTGGAAAAGCTGCAAAGAAGTTTAATACGATGTTTGGTGTTTCGGCATTGGCTACAGTTAGTGTTGAGGAAATTTCATCTTTAATAGACACACCAAAAATGTTTCAATTTTATTTCCATAAGGACAGAGGATTAAATGACTCTTGTTTAGAACGAGCAAAAGCAGCAAAATTTGATGTGATGGCTTTAACTGTTGATACGATAACAGGAGGAAATCGTGAAAGAGATTTAAGAACTGGATTTACATCACCTCCAAAATTAACACTTTCGAGTTTGTTTAGTTTTGCTACAAAACCAATGTGGGGAATAAATTATTTAACCAAAGGAAAATTTGAACTACCACATCTTCAAGATTTCGTTAAAGAAGGAACTGACACAAATACTTCAATTGGTAATTATTTTTCTACTATGTTGGATCAATCTATGAACTGGGACGACGCTGAAAAATTGTGCTCTCAGTGGGGTGGCCATTTTGCGCTTAAGGGAGTTATGAGTGTTGAAGATGCTAAAAGGGCAGTTGATATCGGATGCACTGGTATAATGGTATCAAATCATGGAGGAAGACAACTTGATGGATCTAGATCACCATTCGATCAATTAGCTGAAATTGTTGATGCAGTTGGTGATAAGTTAGATGTTATTTGTGAAGGTGGATTTCAAAGAGGTACTCATATGTTAAAAGCTTTATCTATGGGTGCAAAAGCATGTGCTGGTGGAAGATTATATCTTTATGCTTTAGCTGCAGCAGGTCAAGAAGGCGTTGAGAGAGCACTTAACTTATATAAAACTGAATTAGTAAGAGACATGAAATTAATGGGCTGCACAAAGATTAGTGATCTTAATCGAAATAATTTAAGATTCCGAAATGCATGAGTTTGAAGAATTGTTACAATTTTGAGGATTTTAGAAAGTTAGCTAAAAAAAGATTACCAGCTCCGATTTTTCATTACATTGATGGTGGTGCAGATGACGAAACCACTTTAAAAAGGAATACAAATTCATTTGATGATTGTGACTTAATCCCCAATATTCTTAGAAGTGTAGGAGAACCAGATCTATCAACCACAGTTTTTGGTAGAAAAATAGATATGCCAATTTTTTTATCTCCAACTGCTATGCAAAGTTTATATCATCCTGATGGAGATAAAGCTTCAGCTAGAGCTGCAGAAAAATTTGGTACCATGTATAGCATGTCGACAATGGCATCATTTTCCATTGAAGAAATTGCCAACATATCAAGTGGTCCAAAATTATTTCAACTTTATATTCATAGAGATAAATCATTTACTGATGATTTAATTGATAGGTGCAAAAGAGCAAATTTTGATGGTTTGTGCTTAACCGTCGACACTTTGGTTGCGGGAAATAGAGAAAGAGATCACAGAACTGGTTTTACAACTCCTCCTAAATTTACATTAGAAAGCATAATGAATTTCGCAAAGAGACCTGGATGGTTATTTAGATATTTTACAAACAAAAAGTTTGAACTAGCTAATATTAAACACAAAACTGATAAAGGAACTAGTATAACTAAATCAGTTATAGATTATGTTAATGAACAGTACGATCCTAATATGAACTGGGATGATGCAGAATATTGTATAAAAAAATGGGATGGACCTTTTGCGCTAAAGGGTGTGATGTCTGTAGAAGATGCAAAGAGAGCAGTTGATATTGGTTGTACAGCGATAATAATTTCTAATCATGGAGGAAGACAGCTTGATGGATCTAGAACTCCATTTGATCAACTGAAGGCTATTTCAGATGCTGTGGGTGATAAGGTTGAGATAATTTTAGATGGAGGTGTTAGACGGGGAACTCACGTTCTCAAGGCTTTAGCTGCAGGTGCAACTGCTTGTAGTTTTGGTAAAGCTTTTTTGTTCAGTTTAGGAGCGGGTGGACAGCAAGGGGTAGAGAGGCTGCTTCAAAATATGCATGATGAAATTAGAAGAAATATGATCCTTATGGGCTGCAAAAGTGTAAAAGAGTTAGATAGATCAAAGATAATTTACCGTAATTAAATATTTTTTATAAATAAATTTTATTATTATTTTCACTCTAAATAAATAGACATGAAGTTGCTTTTCAGTTAGTTTGACGACGAAAAATTATGATTGAATTATCAAAAGCTTTAGACCGTTTAGGAACTGAAAGTGCATTTTCTGTTCTTGCAGAGGCAAAAAAATTAGAAGCACAAGGTAAACCTATGATCCATTTAGGTTTAGGTCAGCCTGATTTTAAAACTCCTAAACATGTAGTTGAAGCTGCAAAAAAAGCACTAGATGATGGACATCACGGTTATGTATTATCAAATGGCATTCCAGAATGTCGTGAAGCTGTAGCTAGATGGGTAAAGAGACTTTATAGTGCAGATATTGATCCAAATAGAATATTAATAATGCCAGGTGGCAAACCAACAATGTATTATGCAATCACTTGTTTTGGTGAACCGGGTGCTGAAATAATTCATCCAACACCAGCCTTTCCTATTTATGAATCAATGATTAACTACTCTGGAGCAAAAGCAGTTCCTTATGACTTAACTGAGGACAAAGATTTAAAATTTGATCCAGATAAACTTTTATCTTTAATAACTGATAAAACTAGACTTTTAATTTTAATAAACCCTAATAACCCCACTGGAAGTTTTGTTGAAAAACCTGCGATAGATTACTTAGCGAAAGAATTAGAAAAACATCCTCACGTAACAATTTTAAGTGATGAAATTTATAGTAGACAAGTTTTTGACTATAAAGAAATGCCAACTTTTTTTAATTACCCAAACTTAAGAGATAGATTAATTGTTCTTGAGGGTTGGAGTAAAGCATATTCCATGACTGGATGGAGACTTGGATGGAGTTTTTGGCCAGAACATTTAGTTGAGCATGTAAACAAACTTTTGATTAATAGTGTATCATGTGTAAATGCTGCAGCTCAATATGCGGGTATTGCTGCATTAGATGGTCCAGAGGACTCAATCAAAGATATGTTAGACAAGTTTACTTTAAGAAGAAATTTAATTCATAAAGGATTAAATGATTTACCAGGAGTTGAGTGTAGTTTGCCAGGAGGAGCTTTTTATGCTTTTCCGAATATAAAAGGTACTGGCATGAATGGATCTGAGTTTTGCAAAAAAGCTATGCATGAAGCAGGAGTTGCAATTGTTCCTGGTACTGCATTCGGTAAAACTTGTAATGATTACGTTAGATTTAGTTTTGCCGCATCTAGAGATAATATAATGCAAGCCTTAGAAAATATAGGCAAGATGCTTTCTAAATAAACTGTATTTTTAACTAATATTTTTGTATTATTAAAGAATGAACGAAACTGTCCAAGCAGAATTAAAAAAGATATTTAACGGGAGATTTTCTACTTCTGAGTCTACTCGTGCAAATTATGCAAGAGGAGAAGATACTTATAATCCAATATTATCGAAGGCAGTTGTATTTCCAGAAACTAATGAAGAAGTTTCAAAAATTCTAAAAATTTGTAACGAGCATAAAATCCCTGTTGTCCCGTTTGGAACCGGCACATCTCTTGAAGGCCATGTTGTTGGGAATCAAAATGGTATTACGATTTCTTTAGAAAAAATGAATAAAGTTTTAAGTGTAAATGCTGAGGATTTTGACTGCAGAGTGCAAGCAAATGTAACAAGAAAGCAATTAAATGAATATTTAAGAGAAGATGGAGTATTTTTTCCAATAGATCCTGGTGCGGATGCTGCACTCGGTGGGATGGCATCTACTTCAGCTTCAGGAACAATGGCAGTGAAATATGGAACAATGAGAACAGTTATTTCTGGCTTAACAGTTGTTTTACCAAATGGAGACATAATTAAAACCGGTGCAAGAACTAAAAAAACTTCCGCGGGATATAACTTAACTAATTTGTTTATTGGATCTGAGGGAACATTAGGAATTATTACAGAAGTTCAATTAAGACTATCACCAATACCTGAAAGCATAATGAGTGCAGTTTGCTATTTTCCAGATTTAGACTCAGCAGTAAAGACAGCGCAAGAAGTTATTCAGTACGGTGTTCCAATTGCAAGAATTGAAATGTTAAACAAAGACCAAATGGAAATTAGCATAAAATATTCAAAGTTAGAAAACATCAAAGCATCACCAACTTTATTCTTTGAATTTCATGGAAGTGAGCTATCGAATAATGAGTCTATTAAAATTGTAGAAGAATTATCAAAAAATAATGGTGGAAGTGATTTTCAATGGGCATCTTCTCCGGAAGAACAAAAAATACTTTGGAAAGCAAGACATGATGTTTATTATTCAGTAAAAGCCTTAGGTCATGATATGAAAGTGTATTCTACAGATGTTTGTGTACCAATTTCCAAGTTAGTTGAGTGCATTTCATGGGCGGAAAAAGAAGTAAAAAAATTAGGTCTAACTGCACCAATGGTTGGTCATGTTGGAGATGGAAATTTTCACTCCATAATATTGTATGATCCTGATGATGAAGAAAAACAAAAAAAAATTAGACAGTATAGCGATGATCTAATTAACAAAGCTTTAGAGTTAGAGGGAACAATTACAGGAGAACATGGAATTGGTCTTCAAAAAAAACATTACTTATTAAGAGAGCACCCAGACAATTTGCCAGTAATGAAAGCTATTAAAAGAAGCATTGATGTAAACAATATCATGAATCCTGGTAAGGTTTTTGATCTAAATTAATCCAAATTAAAATGAAAAAAATTTTAATCACGAGAAGGCTTTTAAGATCTTGTGAGGATAAAGCTAAAGAATTATTTGATGCTAACTTTAATTTAAATGATGAACTCTACTCTCAAAAGAAGCTAATAGAGATGAGTACAGGCTGTGATGGTATTTTATCGGCTTTAACAGATAAGCTAGATGCAGAAACAATTAATCAATTACCTGAGAGTGTAAAAATTATATCAAATTTTGCTGTAGGTTTTGGAAATATAGATTTAGAAGCTGCAAAGAAAAGAGGGATTGCAGTAACAAACACGCCAGATGTTTTAACTGATGCTACTGCAGAAATTGGGGTTTTGTTGATATTAGGTGCATGCAGAAGAGCATCTGAAGGAATTGAAAAAGCTAGAGAAGGTGGCTGGGTTTGGTCAGCAGATATGTTGATTGGTAAACAATTAACGGGCACTAGACTTGGAATACTTGGCATGGGTAGAATTGGTCAAAAAATAGCTAAAATAGCTAAATCTTTAGGTATGATAATTCATTACCACAATCGTTCAAAATTAAGCGAAGAAAAAGAACAAGGCGCAACTTACCACGATAACTTAAATGATTTAATGAAAGTCTCTGATGTCCTTTCGGTATGTTGTCCTGCATCTAAAGAGACAATAAATTTAATCAATAAAGATACACTAGAACTATTACCAAAAGGTGCAGTCGTGACCAATGTTGCAAGAGGAGATATTATTGAAGATGAAGCTTTAATAGATGCTTTGGAAAGAAGAAAAGTTTATGCAGTCGGGCTAGATGTATACAAAAATGAACCAAATTTAAATCCAGGATATCTTAAACACAAAAGTGCTTTTATTCTTCCTCATTTGGGTAGCGCAACTAAAGAAACTAGAACTGCAATGGCCAATCTGGCCATAGATAATATGGATGAGTTTTTCAAAACAGGAGACTGCAAAAACAAAGTAAATTAACAATCTGAAGTTGTAATTGGTAATTAAAATTATTCTAACTTTCTAGACATATTTTTTATTTCAATTTAAAATTTATTTATAAAAAATAAATTTAGAGAGGAAATAATGAAAGCACAGGTTTTACATAAGTATGACCCAGAAATGAAAGCAGATGTTTGGGTCACAGGTGAAGAGTTACCAAATCCAAAAATTGAGAAAGCAAGCGATGTGATTGTTAAAATTGGAGCTGCAGGTGTTTGTAGAACTGATTTGCATATAATTGAAGGAGTTTGGAAGCACATTACAGATCAAAATAACGATCTGTTGCCGATGGTAATGGGACATGAGAACGCTGGATGGATAGAGGAAGTTGGTAAAGATGTTACAGGATTTAAAAAAGGTGATGCAGTTATTTTACACCCTAAAGTTTCTGGCACAGGAGGAACATGCTTAGATTGTAGAAGAGGAAACGATATGCATGCTGAAGATCCAATTTTTGCAGGTTTGAATGTAAAACACGGGGGATATTCAGAATTACTTCAAACTAGCGTAAGAAATCTAATAAAAATTCCAAAAGTTTTAGGTCCAATAGACGTTGCGCCATTTTCAGACGCAGGTTTGACTGCTTACAGAGTTGTAAAAAAAGCTACTAGACACCTTCTGCCAGGTGAAAATTGTGTAATCATAGGTGCTGGTGGATTAGGACATATAGCAATTCAATGTATGAAAGCAATGTGTGCTGCAAATATTATTGTTGTTGAAAAAGCAAAAGCACCTTTAGAACATGCAATGGAACTAGGAGCTGACCATGGAGTTTTAATAGATGGTAATGAAATTGAAAAAGTAAAAGAACTTACAAAAGGAAAAGGTGCAGAGGCTGTTATAGATTTTGTTGGTGAAAAAGGTTCTACGCCAATGGGAATTAAAATGACCAAAGCAACTGGGACTTTCTATATTGTAGGTTACGGAGAAGAAATAAGAGTTTTGGCGATTGATATGATCGATCAAGAAAAAAGTATAGTTGGAAGCTTAGTAGGTACATGGGCTGAATTATATGAATTAATGGAACTAGCAGATAAAGGTTTAGTAAAACTTTCAATGAAAGAATACAAACTTGAAGAAGCTAATAAAGCACTACATGATTTAAATGATGGTAAGATTAAAGGTCGTGCAGTGTTAGTTCCATAATTAACAACAAAGAGAGGAAAAAAGATGAAGACAATAAAAACTTGCGTAACCGCTCTAATATCAGCTTTGTTGGTATTTAGTCCTGTTGCGTATGCTGATAAGTGGAGTGATCAGTTTCCACATATCAAAGCAACTGGGGATATTCCTGGTGATTGTTCTTACGAGTCTATGTCTAAGAAAAACTATAAAGGCAAGACGCTTAAGATTAATACACATGCTGTACCAGTCATGGGAGAGCCAACAGCTCTACATGCTGAGCAGTTCGCTAAACTTACTGGAGCAAAAGTTGATGTTACTCATACACCAGCAGGTGACTTATATGCGAAAGCAATGGTACCATTTCAAGCTGGACAAGCTCCATATGACATCGTTTTTGGATTTTCAAACTTCATTAACGATTGGAGAAGATACTTAGAGCCAGTTCCAAAGAAATACGTTGAGATGAAACAAATGAAAGACGTTACACCGTCTCACATTGGTGTAGCATCTTGGGATGGTGTTATGTATCAGTTTCCGGTTGATGGAGACAGACATTATCTAAAATATAGAAAAGATGTAATTGATAATCCTGAGTACCAAAAACAATATAAGGAAGCTACTGGTAAAGAGTTAAAGGTACCAACAACTTGGAAAGAATATGGAGAAATGGCCGCTTATTTCAATGGATGGGATTGGGATGGTGATGGCGAGAAAGAATATGGATCAGCAGAAGTTATGAAAAAAGATGACCTAATGTATGCTGCTTTCTATTCAAGATCTGCTGCTTACTCTAAAAATCCAAAAACACCAGGTGGTTTTTTCTTTGATTTAGAAACTATGAAACCACTAATTAACAATCCAGGTTTTGTTGAAGCATTAACAGATTGGGTTGAGGCAACTAAATATGTTCCTCCAGGAGGAATAAATTTTGGTTTAGGTGATGAAATTGGATCATTTGGTGGAGGACAAACTTTGTTTAGTTTTTCATGGGATGATGCATTTGTTGCTGCTATGCAACCAGATAGTCCAATAAACAATAAAGTTGGTGCTGCACAGTTACCAGGAGCAATGAAAGTTTGGAATAGAAAAACTAACTCTTGGGATGAAGGCTTTAACCAAGCTCCTTTCTTCGTATGGGGATGGGCAGTTGGAGTAGCTAAGAAAAGTAAAGAGAAAGAAATGGCTTTCGATTACCTATGTTTCTTCGCTAACGAAGCTAACCACCAAGCAGATATTGGAATTGGTAGATTTGGTGTAAACCCATTTAGAAATGATGACTTTAAAGTTGATGTATGGACACAAATTGGTTGGGATAAAGATATTGCTCAATCATATGTTGATACTCTTGCACAAATGGAACAAAGTAAAAATAGAGTATTTCCATTAAGAGTTCCTGGAACTTTTGAGTTTAATGCTGCATTGGCTACTGCTGCTGCAAAAGCATTAGCTGGTCAATTATCTCCACAAGCTGCTTTAGACGAAGCTGCTAAACAGTGGGAAGATATACTTAACAGAGTAGGAAAAGATAACGTAAGAAAAGCCTATGCTGTTGGTGTAGCAATGGAAGATAATAAGCAATAATTTTATAAAACTTGTGGCCGTTTTTTAACGGCCACATTTTAAAATAATCCAAAAAAATTATGAATTTTAAACACAAGTTTGTTTTTTTATTCCCAGGATTGTTTGTACTTATTGGAATTTTAATTTTTCCAATTATTTTTACTATTAGATTAAGTCTTTCTGGATGGAATAGTTATACACCAGAAATGAACTTCATAGGTATCACGAATTATATAAGGTTATTTACTGATGACCCGAGGTTTTGGGAGTCTTTTTTTAGGCTAAGTTTTTTATCGGTAACCACAGTTATTCTTCAATATGTTATCGGATTTGCACTAGCGATGATGGTTTGGAGAGAAATAAAATTTAAAAGATTTTTTAGAGTAATTTTTCTCGTACCAATGATGACAACTCCAGTAATAATGACAGTTATTTGGAGAACATTTTTTCATGAGTCACTAGGTCCTGTAAATGATTTGTTAGGTGGATTAGGAGTAAAACCAATTTTGTGGTTGAGTGATCCAGTTATTGCAAAGTTTACTGTTATAATTGTTGAGGTTTGGCAATGGACACCATTTATGTTTTTACTATTACTCGCTGGACTTTTGTCACTTCCAAAAGAACCCTTTTTGGCAGCCGCTATAGATGGAGCAAGTCCATTTAGAAAATTTGTTTATGTAACTTTTCCTTTGATGGCTCCAATATCAATTGGAGCAATAATTATAAGACTTATCGAGGCTTCAAAAATAATGGATACAGTATTTGTTTTGACTTCAGGAGGACCAGGTACTGCAACTGAGACCTCAAGTTTTTATATTTATATTAAAGGATTAAGAGAATTTCAGATGGGTTATGCAGCAACCTTATCTTTCACTTATCTTGTAATAATGATTATCAGTTTAACGATAATAGCTAAAGTTTTAACCAAACTAATGATCAAAGAATAAATATGAGCAAACTTTACACTTTTCTTAAATATTTCTTTATTACATTTTGGACTGTATTTGTTGTTGCACCATTTCTGTGGGCTGTATCAACATCTTTTAAAGACTTCCAATCTGTAAATAGTAAAGTAACTTATATTCCTTGGTTAGATTTCGAACCAACATTGGAGGGTTGGAGAGTTTTAATTAAGTCTCCTGCGAAAGGTGGAGTAGATATTGTTGAGCCCTATTTTAATAGTATTTTTGTAACTTGTACTGCTAGTTTAATAAGTATTGTTCTTGGAACACTTGCTGCTTATGCACTATCAAGATTTACTTTTAAAGCTGGATTTGTAAGAAACAACGATATTACTTTTTTCTTCATTTCACAAAGAATCATGCCTCCAATTGTATTATCAATTCCTTTCTTTATTTTTCTAAGCACAATAGGATTGCTTGATAGTTTATTAGGTCTAGTGGTCGTATATATCGTTTTATTAATGCCAATTGCTGTTTGGATTATGGTAGATTTTTTTAATAGAGTTCCAAAAGAATTAGATGAGACTGCATTAATTGATGGGTGTAATCCTTATCAAGCTTTCTATAAAGTTGTTTTACCAAATTCAATACCTGGTTTAATTGTTGCAGGAATGTTTTGTATTATTTTTGGATGGATAGATTTCTTTTTTGCATTTATTTTAACATTTACTGAAGTACAATTGTTACCTGTAAAAGTTGTTGCACTTAATTCATCAATAACACCATGGTGGAGCCTTTCGGCATCAGCTTTAGTCTCAGTTGCACCATTAATAATTGTTGCATTTATAGTTGAGAGATATCTATCAAAAGGAAATTTATCAGGAGCATTAAAATAATGAATTTAATTGGAGAGAAAATTTCTTATAAACCTGATGAGCAGTTTCATTTAAACGATGTCTCATTTAATTTTAAAAAAGGTAATTTGTATACCATTTTAGGCAGAACCTTATCTGGTAAGACTACACTTTTAAAAACAATTGCAGGATTATTAAATCCAGATCAAGGCTCAATTTCTTTTGAGGAAAAAGACTTTATTAAAATACCAGTTTGGGAAAGAAATGTTGCTATGGTCTATCAACAATTCATTAATTATCCTCACTTAAATGTTTATGAAAACATAACTTTTCCATTAGAACAAAGAAAATTAAGTCCTGAGCAAATAAAAAAAGATGTAGATGAAGCTCTAAAAACTGTTGGATTAGTTGGATTTGAAAATAGAAAAATTCAGGAATTATCCGGTGGACAGCAACAAAGAGTTGCACTTGCAAGATCACTTGCAAAAAAAGCAAAAATTTTGTTGCTAGACGAACCGTTAGTTAATTTAGATTATAAACTTAGAGAGCAGTTAAGAGAAGAATTTAAAAGAATTTTCTCAGAAGGACTGTCCCAAGATACAATTTTAATTTACTCAACAACAGATCCCCAAGAAGTAATGGAACTAAATGGAGAAGTAATTGTTTTAGATGAAGGGAAAGTATTACAAAAAGGGGCTGCTAAAGAGATTTTTGAAAATCCATCTAATTTAAAAGTTGCAGAAATATCAAATGATCCACCAATGAATGTTTTAAAGGGTTCAAAAAATTTAAAAAATCTGAATTTTGAGAATATTTCTTTAGAAATTCCAAATCATTTTAAGAATTTAGAAGATAAAGATTATAATTTTGGAATTAGAGCTTCAGAAATTAAACTTGATGAAAATGGTGAAGAATTTGAAATAGAATTAGCAGAAATTAGTGGGTCAGAAACATTGCTCCACCTAAAAAGAGGAAATTCAAAAATAATTGCTTTAATCGAGGAAGTAATGAATTTTAAAATTCATGAGAAAGTAAAAATAAATTTTAATGTAAATAAGTTTTATGCTTTTGGAGAAGATGAAAAATTGGTTTCGTCGCCATATGGAGGAACAAATGGCTAAAATTGATTTATCAAATATTTCTCATACCTATAATCCTCTAGATCCAAAACCAACATATGCTCTTAATCCGTTTTCAATGACATGGGAAAATGGCAAGCGGTATGCAATTTTGGGACCTTCTGGGTGTGGAAAAACCACAATGTTAAACATTGTTTCTGGACTAGTGAGACCATCCAAAGGTGAAATATTATTCGATGAAACACCTGTGACCGATTTAAAAACGGAAGATAGAAATATTGCCCAAGTTTTCCAATTCCCTGTAATTTACAATACAATGACTGTTTATGATAATTTAGCGTTTCCACTAAGATGCAGGGAATTTACAAAAGATAAAATTGAAGAAAGAGTAAAAGCAGTTTCAGATACTTTAAATTTATCGTCATTTTTAAACTCACCAGCGAGAAAATTAACTGCTGATCAAAAACAACTTATCTCTTTAGGTAGAGGGTTGGTTCGAGAAGACGTTGCAGCTGTTTTAATGGACGAACCTCTTACAGTTATAGACCCAGATTTAAAATTTAGACTTCGAAGAAACTTAAAAGAAATCAATGAACA
Source organism: uncultured Pelagibacteraceae bacterium (assembly GCA_902595635.1). GTDB lineage: Bacteria > Pseudomonadota > Alphaproteobacteria > Pelagibacterales > Pelagibacteraceae > Pelagibacter. Next base: position 63,704 of record CACJQT010000004.1, read on the forward strand.
ATATAAAACAACATTGGTTTATGTAACTCATGATCAAAACGAAGCTATGACTTTTGCCGAAAATATAATTGTTATGGATCAAGGTGAAATCGTACAAGTTGGATTGCCAAAAGATTTATTTGAAAAACCTAAAACAACTTTTGTCGGTTATTTTATTGGCTCTCCTGCGATGAATATTTTTCATTCAACTGTATCCTCTGATCATGAAGTAAAAATTAATGATACCACTATTAAGACAAATTCAAATTTAGGAAATTTAAAAGATAAAAATGTTAAACTCGGAATTAGATCCGAGTTCATAGAGTTGGCTGAAAAAGAAAAAAATAATACTGTTAAAATTAAACTTACAAGAGTTGAGGACTTTGGTAATTTTAAGCTTCTTACAGGAAAAATGGGTAATTTAGTGATTAAGTCAAAAGTAGAAAGAGAAAAACCCATTCCAGACGGAGAATTAAATTTATATTTTCCACCTGAGAAATGTTGCGTTTATTCTGATGAAAAATTAGTTTAAAGGATAAATGAAACTCCTAAATTTATCAGCACAACAACTTTTAAAAAAACTTAAAAATAAACAATTAACTTCCGTTGAACTTTGTAAAGCTTATATCAATCAAAAAAAAAAATATGATAAGAATATTCAGGCTTGGGAATATTTTAATGAAAAAAAACTACTAAGTGATGCAAAAAAATCTGACAATCATAGAAAAAAATTAAAATCTTTAGGAGTTTTGCATGGTCTACCAGTAGCACTTAAAGATATTATCTCAACATCTGAAATGCCAACAAAATATGGCGCAAGAATAAAATTAAAAAAAAAAAATAATTTAGATGCTAAAATTGTTGAGCTCTTAAAAAAAGCTGGAGCAATAATTATGGGTAAAACTGTAACTTGTGAATTAGCATTCTTATCGCCATCTAAAACTAAAAACCCACATGATTATTCAAGAACACCAGGGGGTTCATCTAGTGGCTCTGCAGCCGTTATTGCATCTCATATGGCGCCATTATCAATTGGAACTCAAACGGGTGGATCTGTAATTAGGCCAGCCTCTTATTGTGGAGTTGTTGGTTATAAACCTACTTATGGATTAATTTCTAGAAATGGTGTTTTGCAAACATCATATAATTTGGATCAAGTCGGAGTATTTGGAAAAACAATTGGTGATGTAGAACTTTTATCGAAAGTTTTGTTTGCTAGAGATGATGCAGATGAAACAACAACAAGTATTAGTTTTCTTAATAAAAAAATTAAAATAAAAAAATCAAAATTTGTTTTTTATAAAACCAAACGCTGGAGAAATGTTGATAGTATTTCAAAAAAATCATTTAATAAATTTATTTTAAATAATAAAAAAATAGTAAAAGTTGAGACTGCTCCCAAATATTTTGAAGATATGATTGATTGTCATACAATTATATACGAGACAGAGATGGCTCAAAATTTCCATCATTATTACAAAACTTCAAAAGGAAAACTTTCTATAGAAATTAACAAAGCAATTATTAATGGACTAAAACATTCGGCAAAAGATTATGCTTTAGCTTTAGATGCGATGAGAACATATTCAAAAAACTTAGATAATATATTTGAAAGGTTTGATGCAATTATAACGCCAAGCAGTTGTGGAATCGCAGACAAAGGATTTAAGACAACTGGTAGTCCAGAATTTAATAAGATTTGGTCTCTAGCACATGTTCCCTGCATTTCACTGCCAATTTTAAAAGGCGAAAAAAATTTACCTTTAGGATTGCAAATCATAGGCAAAAAATTTGAAGATCTAAGCATGTTAAAGCATGCCAAAATATTCAAGAAATAGAGATAATTCACAAACATTTACAATCATAGATTGTAATTAAGTGAAAAATCCTCAGTTTTTTAAAATGACTCTAAGATGCATATATGCTTTAAATGCATCAGTTAATTAACTTAAAGAGGAGAAATAATGATTAAAGAAAAAAAACTATTGAAGGGTAAAACTCCTTCAAGACGTAAATTCTTTAAGGCTGCTGCTGCGACTGGTGTTGCTGCTGTAGCTGCATCATCTTTAGCTGCTCCAGCCGTTGCCAAAGAAAGAATTGAAGCTTCTATGGTAGCTACATGGGGAAGAGATTTCCCAGGTTTAGGAACTGGTGCGCAAAGATTTGCTCAAAGAATTACAGACATGAGTGATGGAAGAATTCAAGTCACTTACTATGCAGCAAACGAAAGGGTTAAAGCGTTTGACTCATTTGATGAAGTTGCTTCAGGTAACTCGCAAATGTATCACGCTGCTGACTACTACTGGGTTAAAAAAGATCCGGCTTGGGGTTACTTTACAGCTGTACCTTTCGGTTTCACTTACACTGAAATGAACGCATGGATTAGATTTGCTGGTGGTCAACAATTATGGGATGAACTATCAGACAAATTCGGTCTAAAAAACTTTATGTGTGGAAGCACAGGAGTTCAAATGGGTGGATGGTTTAATAAGAAAATTAGAAGCCCTAATGACTTCAAAGGTCTTAAAATGCGTATGCCTGGATTAGGTGGACAAGTTATCGGTAAACTTGGAGGATCTCCAGTTTCACTTCCTGGTGGACAAATTTACGAAAACCTTGTTTCTGGTGCAATTGATGCAACAGAGTGGGTAGGTCCATGGAATGATGAAGCTATGAAATTCCAAGAAGCTGCTAAATACTACTACTATCCTGGAATGCACGAGCCAGGATCTATGTTAGCATGTGGTTCTAACAAATCTTGGTTTACAAGCTTATCAAAATCAGATCAGCTATTAATTGAAGCTGCAGCTGCGATGGAAAATGACGTTATGATGTCAGAGTACAACGCTAAAAATGGTGCTGCGCTTGCAAGATTAATAAACGATCATGGTGTTAAACTAGAGAAGTTTAGCGACAAAGTTTATGATGGTTTTGCTAAAGCTGCTAATGAAGTATTTGAGGAAACAAGAGCAAGCAGTGGTCTCGCTGAGAGAATCCACTCTAGTTTCTTACAGGCTAGAAAAGACATTGGTTCTTGGACCAACTTGTCTGACTCACCTTACATTTCTCAAAGAAACAGAGCATTAGGAATGTAATCTAACTAAATTTAGTTATTAAAGGGCCCTTAATTGGGCCCTTTTTTTTTAAACAAAATCGAGTATTACTAAGGTATTTTAAAATACTATGGTGACAAAAAATTCAAATCTTTCTCTATATCTTAGAATAATCAGTTATTCAGTTTTAGCTTTTACTTTAGCATTTCTTATTAATAATGTTTTAACAGTTTGGAGTGATTGGCCAGGAATAAAAAAAATTTTTTCACATCATGAGATGTTTGGATATAAGAAAAAAGCTTTAGAGGGATCTGATTTAAATTATGGTTATATGCAAATTGGATTGTATTTGATTTGTATTGCTGCAGTCGTTTTTTATGTATTTAAAACATATAGCCAAACTTTGGAGCAAGACTCAAAAATTTTATCAAGATTTTCCGCATATCTTGTTAGATCATCATTTTGGGCAGTATTTTTAGTTGGCGTAGCTGACTTTGTAATATCTTTTATGGTTGTTGAAAGATTATGGGAAGCAATCTTCAGTCCTGAAGTAAAAGCATTGATGGTTAAAGCCCCTGTAAGAATTACTTATATTCACTTTCCAATAATATTAATTTCTTTCGTGATTGGATATTTTACAAAATCAGTTGGTTTTATTTGGCTAGCAGTATTGGTTGTTGTAAGTGAATTCGTAATTGTATTATCAAGATTTATATTTTCATACGAACAAGCATTTCAAGGGGATCTAGTTAGATTTTGGTATGCTGCACTTTATTTATTTGCCAGTGCATACGCATTAATTCATGAAGGGCACGTAAGAGTTGACGTACTTTATTCTTCTTTTAGTGAAAAAAAGAAGGCATGGACAAATATGGTTGGATCGGCAGTTCTAGGAGTACCACTTACATTAATAGTTATATTTTTAGGTCTAAACGGAAAAGCAAGCATTATAAATGGTCCTGTTGTAGCTTTTGAAGTTACGCAACAAGGATCTAATGGTCTTTATCTTTTATATTTGATGGCTGTTTATCTAGCTGTTTTTGCTGTTACGATGTTAATTCAATTTACTAGCTATTTTATGGAAAGTAGTCACAAAATTTTAAAAGGTGTCAAAAATTAAATTATGGAAACATTCTTTTTAGCTGTTCTAGTTGTCATAATGATTGTTGCTCTTGCATCGGGTTACCCGGTTGCTTTTGCACTACCTGGTTCAGCTATAATTGCAATTGGTTTAGCTGCATTTTTTGGCTACATATTCGAGGGAGACTCCAGTGCCTTTTTTGCTGTAGATGGACCTATAGAATGGCTCGTTGCTGGTATTACAAATTTTAGGAGTAATTACTGGGATGTAGAAACAGATACCTTGATCGCAATTCCTTTATTTATTTTCATGGGAATTATGCTTCAAAAATCAAAAATTGCCGAAGACTTATTAATAACAATGGGCCAATTGTTTGGACCAATTCCTGGTGGTTTAGGAATTTCAGTTATATTTGTTGGAGCTCTATTAGCAGCAACGACTGGTATCGTTGGAGCAACTGTAATTGCGATGGGACTAATTTCATTACCAACGATGTTAAATAACAAGTATGATAGACAACTTGCTAGTGGAATAGTTTGTTCATCAGGAACATTAGGTCAAATTATTCCTCCATCAATTGTTTTAATTATTATTGCTGACCAGTTGGCAAGTGCATCTGATGTTGCAAACAACTTAAGACAAAATGATTATAAAGCTTTAACTGGTGAATTTAATATGCCAGGTGAATTTAGAGTAGGTTCATCAAGTGCAGGTGATATGTTCTTAGGAGCACTTTTACCAGGCCTAGTTTTAGTTGCTCTTTATATGATCTATGTATTTATTTTTGCTAGAATAAAGAAAGGTGTTGCACCTCCAGTTCCATTTAAAGGAAATTTTGATTTAAAATTTTGGTTAAGGGTAGTTGTAATTATTATACCACCACTTGCATTAATATTTGCTGTATTAGGTTCAATTTTAATGGGTATTGCTACTGTAAACCAAGCAGGTTCAATCGGAGCAATTGGTGCCACTTTGATGGCTGGTTATAGATTATATGAAGGAAAGAAAAGTGCATTCTATCCTTTAATTTTAATTATTGGATCTCTAATTCCAATCACATTTTTTGCATCAAATTATGAATTAAATGTAAAAAATTTGGAGGAAAGAGATTTAAGCGCAATCTTTATTACCGCTTTCTTTGTAGTTATACTTGTATACGGAATAGGTTGGAGTTTTTGGAGAACTTTTAAAACAGAAAATGTTTTAAAAGAAGTTGTAACAGAAACTTGTGTGACTACTTCAATGGTATTTATTATTCTTTTAGGAGCAGCAATGCTTACCTCAGGATTTAGAGCTTTTGGGGGAGAAGAATTAGTAAGAGATTTTTTACAAGATTTACCGGGTGGTTTTTGGACACAATTTGTTGTTGTGATGATTGTAATTTTCTTGCTAGGATTTTTCTTAGACTTTATTGAAATTGCAGTTGTTGTTGTTCCAATAATTGCACCAATATTATTAGCTGAAACAGGGGCTAACGTCACAGCCGTTTGGTTAGGAGTTATGATTGGTGTTAACTTGCAGACTTCCTTCTTAACGCCGCCATTTGGATTTGCACTCTTTTATTTGAAAGGTGTAGCTCCCAAAATTGTCAAAACACTTGATATTTGGAAAGGTGTTGTGCCGTTTATAATTCTTCAGCTTATAGGATTGGGAATAGTCGGTGCATACCCTAGCTTAGTAAATTATCTGCCAAATAGAGTATATTTAACTTCTAATGTTGCTCCTCCACCAATGAATCCTAAACTACAGTACTGTTTACAAGAGTACAAATTTGCAAGATTTGATTCAAACGGTGAGACAATTAAAAATGCAATATTAAAATTCCAATCTGAGGCACCAACTAATCTGCCAGACGATAAAATGGAAATTTTAGAAGATCATTTTGATAGTGCATTAGGAACTTTTGCTCTAGTTGATAAATTAAAAAAAGTTGAGGTCGAATATAACGCATATGCTGTTGATTATAGGGATCTGCATTTCACTGTTAGAAAGAAGCAAAAGAAAATACTTAAATTAAATAAAAAAATAGAAAAATATAAAGCAGAGATTAGAAATTTAGATGATGACGAATTAGATGAGAAAAACAAAATAGAATTAAGAATTGAGGATGTAAAACTTGAAATTGAGGAAATTCAAAACTCAATTCCAGAAACTTGGCAAGCTAAGAATTCAGAATTTGATAAAATAAATAAAGCTAAAAATACAACAACAAAAAGATATAGAAAGAATGTAGATGAAGCCTACGATCTACTTGATCAGTTCGCAATGTTCATAAACGATGGAGTAAAACTTCAAGAAGTATCAAAAGATATTAAACAGTTAGATTATTTTATAGCTATGGAAAGCAATACAAAAGTATATGAAAGATCAGTTACAATTATGGATGGATTGTTTGACAAGTTGAGTGAGATCTCTGGAATGGATGAATTTTTAAATAGTGTAGATGATTTATTATCAATGGTTGACTCAGACGAACTTGATCCAATGGCGATTAGAACAAAATCAAAAGAAGTTGTTGAGTTATTCAATAAAGAAGTTAGCTGGAGAGCAAATGCTAAAGAAAACTTAATGCCAAAACTTGAGGAATATAATAATGCAATCAAAGAAACAATTGGATTAAGGTTGCAGTCTAAACTAACCAAAGAGCAAGCTATCTATGTATCTAAATGTAATTCAATACATAGAGATATTTCACTAAATTTTTAAACTGTTAATTTATCAATTAATTCTGATCTTGTATAAAGACCCAAGTCTTCTGCCTTCGACTTTAATTTTTCATTAATCTCTTTTAATTTTGGAACATTTAAATCAAGCTTATTTGCAATTTCTATAATTGAACCAATTATTGGATCTATTTCTAATGGTTTACCAGCATTTAGATCTTGAGCTGTCGAAGGTCTATGGCCTATAATTGAGACTCCACCTTTAATTCGATCCTCAATTGATATATTGAATTTAACTCCAATTTTTTCCCCAACTTGTTGGCATTCTTGCATTAAAACTTTTATTAAATTGTAAGTCTCTGGATCATTACCCATCTCATCCATAGTCTTATTCGTTAGAGCACTTACTGGGTTGAACGAACAGTTACCCCACAGTTTCACCCAAATTTCGTCTCTTAAATTTTTCTTCTGAGGGGCTTTTAAACCCCCTTCAATGAATAAACTTGAAATTATTTTTAGTCTTTCTGATCTGGTTCCATCTGGTTCACCTAGAGAAAATCGTTCACCATTACCATTATGTTTAATAACACCTGGCTCTAATATCTGACAGGCTGGATAAACTACACAACCAATTGCTCTTTCAGGTCCTAGAGTTTGCCATATCTTTCCACCTGGATCAACACTTTCAACTATTTGATTGTCTAATTTGGTGCCCGTATTAGCTTTATAAAAGTACCACCAAGGCAATCCATTAATGGCGCATATAATTGAAGTTTTTTTACCCATAATTGGTTTTAAACTTTCTGAAATTTTACTGATAGCATTAGCTTTTACAGAAATAATTATGAAATCTTGTTCATCCAAATCTTTAGGATTGTCTGTTACATCAAATTTAAAATTAACTTTACTATCATCTCTAATAAAAGTTAATCCATTTTGCTCTATTGCTTTTTTATGTTCTCCTCTAGCAATTAAAGAGACTTGTGCATTTGTTTTCTTTAGACTCGTAGCAATAAATCCACCAATAGACCCCGCTCCAAATATACAAATTTTAGTCATCAGTTCACTAATCCAAACTTTTTAGCTAAAGTATTTCTTTGTAATTTACCTGTTGCACCTTTAGGGATTTCATTTACAAAAAATATTTTCTTTGGAATTTTAAATTTAGCAAGTTTTTCATTTGCATAAATTTTTATATCATCTTCAGTACACTTCATGCCTTCTTTTATGATTATTGCGGTAGCTATATCTTCTCCAAGCATTTTATCTTCATATCCAAAGCAAACAGCTTGCTCAATATTTGGATGATCCATAAGAATGTTATCGACTTCTAAAGGTGAAATCTTTTCACCACCTTTATTAATTATTTCTTTTAATCTTCCAGAGATTTTTAGATAACCATCTTTATCAAAATATCCCTGATCTCCTGTTCTAAACCAACCATTTGAAAAGCTATTTTTATTTGCATCTGGATTATTTTCATATCCGGAAGTAACATTTTCACCCCTAATGCAAACTTCTCCCTCTTCTCCTTGATTTAAAATCTTGTTATTAGTATCCATAATACAAACTTCTGGCCCAGCAGGAATTCCGACAAATCCAGGTTTTTGGGACTTAGGCGGTAATGGATTTGAGGTCATTTGATGAGTAGCTTCCGTCATCCCATATGCTTCTATTACTGGACAATTAAATACCTCATTTAGTTTTTCAAATACAGCTGGAGGTAGAGATGCTGATGATGATCTTAAAAATCTAAGATTTAATTGTTTAGCAGTTTCTAGATTCTTATCCGCTCTCATCAATATTGCTTGATGCATTGTTGGTACTCCAGAATACCAAGTTATTTTCTCTCTTTTTGCATTATCTAAAAATTTTAATGCATTAAATCCACTGCTTGCACATACAGATGCCCCTACCTTCATAGATGCTGCAAGAACCGCAATTAAACCATGTATATGAAATAATGGCATAATATTTAGACAACGATCTTTATCAGTTAAATTAAGACTTTTGGAGATATTATCTGCCGAAGAAAAAATATTTTTATTTGTTAATGGAACAATCTTAGGTCTTGATGTAGTGCCCGAAGTATGCAGCACAAGAGCTTCATGATCTTCACCTGGCAAAACATAATTACTACTTTTTTCAAAAAGATTGAAATCTCCACTTAAATTATTTCCGTCTGTTTTTATTTCGCAAACAGGAATTTTTAATTTATTTGCGACTTCTACTACTGGATTTTTAGAATTTTTCTCTACAATCACTATCTTTGGCTTTAAATCCTCTAGGTAAAATTCAAATTCTTCAGACTTATAGTTAGGATTCAAAGGTGCAGCAGACATGTAGCTTGAAATTGCCAAAAAACTAGTTGCCATGTAAGGACCGTTTGGCAAAACTATTGCTGCACGATCTTTATTATTAATACCATTACCTGATAATTGTTTTGAAATTCTTTCTATTAATGATTTTAAATCTACAAATTTTAGTGGAGAACTACTTTCAGATGTTATTGCAATTCGATTATCATTTTGTGGTTCTATAATATTCCTAACAATTCTAGAGTTCATTTAAATTAATAACCTTTTGCGTATCCATCTTTTCTTGGATCTGAACCACCAACTAAATTTCCTTTTTCTCTATCTATTTGAATTGCTTGTCCACCTCCATGAGTACCATCTATATACTCAACATTATGACCGACTTCTTTTAAATTATTAAAAATTTTTTCATCAATACTTTTCTCTAATTTATAAATATTATTGAAATGGAAAGCTCTAGGAAATGAAATGGCTTGTTGAGGAGTTAAGTTATAATCAATAATGCTATTTAAAACATGAACTTGTCCAACAGGTTGATATTGTCCTCCCATTACTCCATAAGATAATTCACATTCTCCTTTGTTGTTCATAACTATTCCAGGAATTATGGTATGTAGTGGTCTTTTTAATCCTTGAATACAATTAGGATGACCTTCTTCAACTCTAAAATTAGTTCCTCTATTGTGAAGAACCACTCCAGATTTATCACCTGTTATTCCAGATCCAAAAGCATAGCAAACAGAATTTATTATTGAAACTACATTTAAATCTCTGTCTACTACACTTAAATAAACTGTTTCAGGATGGTTTGGAATATTTAGATCTCCTACATCTGCGCAGCCATTAATAGATATATTTTTTGAGATATTATCTATGTTTTGTTCACTTAATATTTTTTTTAAATCTAAATCCACAAATTCTGGATCACCAATATTTTCCTCTTTAAGTTTATAAGCCTGCTTTGTAACTTCTGCTTCAAGGTGGAACCTTTCAAATGAATTCACATCATATTTTTCAATACCTAACTTTTCTAATAATTTCATCATTACTAAAACTGTTATTCCAGGGCCACTTGGAGGACATTGATGAATGATAATATCTCTATATCTATCTGATAAAGTGTCTGATTTAATAGTTTTTTGCTCATGGAAATCTTCAATTGTATGTAAGCCCCCAAACTCTTTTAAAGTTTTAACTAAATCTTCAGCAATTGATCCTTCATAAAATTCTTTAACTCCATTTTTTGAAATTTTTTCGAGAGTCTCTCCAAGTGCAGGATTTTTATTTACCTCATTAAATTGATAACTCTTACCATTATTTAGCATATGTTTTCTAGAATATGGGTTATCGTTTAATTTATTAAATACGTTGCTCCAGGCGTTAGCAACAACTTTAGTCACTTTAAAACCATTCTTTGCAATATCTATACCTTTGTGAAACAACTCCTCAAAATCGAGTTTTCCAAAATCATTATGAATTGAATTCCAAGCATCTAATGCACCAGGAATAGTTACTGCGTGAGGACTTGTTAAACCAATTTTATCTATATTCTTTTCCTTGAAATAATCAAAATTTGCTTTTGCTGGAGCAATACCTGATCCATTATATGAAATAGGGTCTTTGCCATTCATTTTTATTATTGCAAAACAATCTCCACCTATACTTGTGGCATTAGGCTCTGCAACAGAGAGAACAACAGAAGCTGCAATAGCTGCATCCACGGCATTTCCACCTTTTTGCAATATTCTAAGAGCTTCTTCTGTCGCTATTGGATGTGATGTTGCGGCCATACCATTTGAAGAAATGGCATCTTTATCTTTTGTTGAATGATTATTCATAATAGAACTGTAATTTCATAAAAAATATAAATGATCAATAAAATAAATAAAAGTATTCTAATTTTTTCTGTATTTGCCTTTGGCTTTTTTATATCAAATTTACTGAGATCAATTACCGCAACATTAACACCTGCTCTTTCAACTGAATTCAATTTAAGTGCCGCAAATCTTGGACTTTTAGCTGGAGGATATTTTCTAGGGTTTTCGCTCATGCAAATTCCTACTGGTATGTTATTAGATAGATTTGGTCCAAAAAAAGTTATCGGATATTTATTAATCATTGCTCTTATTGGAACTATTTCATTTGCTTTTGCTAAAAGTTTTGCAGGTTTATTAATTTCTAGAATTTTCATCGGTGTAGGTGTTGCTGCTTGTTTAATGGGTCCTTTAACTGGTTACAGAGTATGGTTTGAAGAAAAATATCAACAACGTGCAAATTCATGGATGTTGATGGTTGCAAATTTTGGATTTGTTGCATCAACTCTACCAGTTCAAATTTTATTACCAATAATTGGTTGGCGATCTATTTTTTTAATTATAGCCTCTTTAATTTTGATAAGCATAATATTAATATCAATTTTAATACCTTCGTGGGAAACTAAGAGGGATCAAGACCAAAATAATAATCTTCAAAATCTTTCCCACATATGGAAAAATAAATTCTTTATTAGCTTAGTACCGCTTGCATTTTTTAATTATGGAGGTGTTCAAGCAATACAAACATTATGGGCTGGCCCATGGATGCTAAATGTGACGGGTTATGATGCAATACAAAGTGCGACAGGTTTATTTTGGATAAATGTAACTATGCTTTTTTCTTTTTTAATATGGGGATATTTTTTGCCAAAACTATCTTCCAAGGGAATTGATAGTATGAGAATTGTAAAATTTACACTTCCTGTAAGTTATATAATTTTATTTTTAATAGTCATAATGGGAGACAAAGCTGGTGCAACCATGTTCACTCTTTATATTTTATCATCAATAGTAATTTCTTTAACCCAACCAGCAATAGCATTAAATTTTCCTACTAAACTAGCAGGAAAATCTTTAACTTCATTCAATGTATTTTTATTTTCTGGTACTTTTTTTGTACAATGGATAATTGGTTTAATAATAGATTTTTCTAGAAATTTAGGTGCTACTATTACAATGAGCTATCAAATTTCTTTTTCAATTTTTTTATTTTTATGCGTTTTAAGTTACTTATTTTTTTTAATATTAAATAAAAATGAATAAAAATTTTATCGGATATTTTCTATTATTATTCCAGCCACTTTTTATGGCTAGTAATTTAATTGTAGCAAGAGGTGGTGTTGATGATGTTCCTCCCATATCTTTATCTTTTTGGAGATGGTTTATTTTTTTCATTATTTTATTCGTCCTAAATTATAAGTATTTATTTGATAATTTTCAGACTATTAAAAAAGAGAGTAAAAGAAGTTTTTTTCTAGGTTTGATGGGATGTGGTGTTTGTGGAATATTTCCATATATGGCTGGTTCATCTACAACCATTGTTAATATGGGAATTCTTTATACTTCTTCACCAATATTTATAATTTTAATCTCATATTTTCTTTTTAAAGATAAGATAAATATTTTCCAATTTATTGGCTTACTTTTTTGTCTAGTTGGAGTGTTTGCTGTAATTTTAAAGGGCGATATCAATTTACTTCTTGAATTAAAATTTGCTTCTGGAGATTTTTGGATGTTAGGAGCAGCATTAGGCTGGGCGATTTATACAGTTATGCTTTTTCAATGGAATTCAGAACTCAATTTTTTTCCAAGACTAACAATTATATCTTTCTTTGGTTTTTTATCTATTTTGCCTTTTTATTTTATAGAGCATATTTATTTTGAAAAAACTTTATTCAATGAAGAATTTTATTATTGGATTTTGTTTGCAGCAATTTCTCCAGGTATAATCGCTTTCTCACTATACACATTAACTATTAAATACTTAGGACCATCAACAACCGGTTTCACACTATACCTCTATACAATTTACGGAGCTTTTTATGGAATAATATTTTTTTCAGAGATTTTGGAAAATTATCATTTAATAGGTACCATATTTGTGTTTTTTGGTATTTATTTGGTAAGAAGAAAAAGTAAAAATGAAATTAAAGCCTAAAATGTTATTTGCAAAAATTCTGTTTTATATTTTTATTATTTACTTTGGAGTTTCTCTAATAGTTTATTTTTATCAAAGAAAATTATTATACCATCCTGGAGAAAATAATTATTTAGATGAGGGACCTCTATCTCACAAAATCGAAAAAGTAAGTATTCAATCTGATAATGATCTAGTTGGATGGTATTACAAAAAAAATAATAACTCTAAAACTTTGCTTTTTTTTCACGGAAATGCTGGAAAATTAGATAATAGAATTTATAAACTAAATGAGTTTGCAGATTTAGATTTAAACTATTTAATTTTTGCATATAGAGGCTTTAGTGGAAATAAAGGCAAACCAACAGAAATTGGACTTTATAAAGATGCAATTAAAGCCAAAGAATGGCTTAATCAAAACAATATAGAAGATAAAGATATTGTTCTCTATGGAGAATCTCTTGGCACTGCTGTAGCAATAGAGACCGCAAGTAACAATTTATTTGCAGGTATAATATTAGAGTCCCCATTTACATCTATGGAGATTTTGGCACAAAAATATTATCCATATCTTCCTGCAAAAATTATTTTAAAAGATAAATACAAATCTATTGAAAAAATTAACAAAATAAAGTTTCCCATGCATGTGATGCACGGGAAAAAGGATAATATTGTGCCATTTTATATGGGCGAAGAAATATTTAATAAATATGGTGGTGTTAAGTCAAATTATTTTAATGAAAACGACGACCATATGATGGAATTTAATAAAAATTTAATTCAATCAATCGACAATTTTATAAAAAGTTTAAATTAAGACATAATTTAAACAAATCCACATCACTTTTAAATTCTAATTTTAGATATGGTTAAATTCCTTTTATTTCTTTTTTTATTAATATTGCCAACAAAACTTAGTTCAGAAATAAATAATGAGTACTATGATAACAATTATTTTCATATTGGAAAAATGAACTCTTACAATAGTGAGTTCACTCTATATTTTAAAACACGGAAGAAAGCTATCTTAGCAAAGGGAGAATTTTATAATTATATTAATGATTTTCCACAGGACTTATACTTATATGATAAAAATTTAAATAAAGATTACCCTCTGATTTCATATGACTGGTTTCCAAAAAAAGTTAAAAAAATATCAAAAAAATATAATTACCCACTTTTCCCAGAGGATTTTGCTTACTATTTATTAAATGACAACAACACTTTAATTTTGATAAGTGCAAAAAAAAATTTTTATGAAAATTTAAAATATGACATAAAAAATAATAAGTTAGAAATTGCTAATACCTCTGGCAAATTAAATTTTATAATCTCTTCTTATGCTGAAAACTGTGGTTATAAATCTCTAAAAAATAATTTTGAGTGCAACATTTATAAACCTTTAATTTCTAAAAATTTGCTTAATTAACTTGGGTAAATGCACTTGCAAACTTCTCAGCTTCAAATATTTGTAAGTCATCCTCTTTTTCTCCAAGCCCGAGACCAACAATAGGTACTTTATATTTCTTTGAAATCGCAATTAATATTCCACCTTTTGCAGTTCCATCAAGTTTTGTCATTATGATGCCTGTGATTGGAAGTAATTTATTAAATTCTTCGAGTTGATTAATTATATTTTGTCCCGATGTTGCATCTAAAACTAAGATAACCTCGTGAGGTGCTGTTTCATCACTTTTTTTAATTACATTCCCTATTTTTTTTAATTCATCCATTAAATTCTTTTTATTTTGTAATCTTCCTGCCGTGTCTACTATTACTTGATTTATGTTTTGACTTTGAGCTATTTCCATTGCTTTAAAAGCAACTGAAGCTGGATCTGAACCAGGATCTGATTTTACAATTTTAGCATCAACCCTGTTAGCCCATTCTTCTAATTGATCAATAGCAGCTGCTCTAAATGTATCGCATGCTGAAAAAAGAACTTTATTATTATTTTGTATAAATATTTTTCCTAATTTTCCAATAGTAGTTGTCTTACCAACTCCATTAACACCTGAAACTAATATTATATTTGTCTTTTCTTTTTTTAAGAAAAAATCTTTCTTTTCTAGGGGTTTCATTAGTTCTAAAATATAATTATTAAGTATTTCAAAAACTTCCTTTATTGGATCATTTTTTGGATCAATCTTTTTTTGAGCAATTATAGATTTTATCTCTGATGCTGCATCTATGCCCACGTCTGAGCCGATCAAGAATTCTTCTATTTTATCAAGAGTTGTATCGTCAATTTCTTTCTTAACTATTATTTCTTTAAGACCTGATGCTATATTACTTGCACTTCTTTTAAATCCGATTTTAAATTTTTCAAAAATACCCATTATATTTTGATATTAATTTTTTCAATTTCAGATACAGGACCTCTCATTTTTATATTTAATTCATTATCAATTTGAATATTTAAAATTCCTGTTGAAAATTCTATTTTTGAATTACTATTTTGTAGTTGATTTAAATTAGCTGCGACTGCCGTTGCACATGCTGCAGTCCCGCAAGCTTTTGTTAAACCAGCGCCCCTCTCCCAAACTTTAATTTTGTAATGTTGTTCACTAATTTTTTGAGCTATTGTGACATTACATTTTTCAGGGAAAACTTCATGATTTTCTATTAATGGTCCATACTTTTTTAAATTTATTTTTTCTATATCCTCGCAAAAATATATGACATGAGGGTTTCCAACATTCACTGCAATACCACCATTCATTTTATTTCCGTCAATATCAATCATACCAAGTGATAGATTTTTAGTATCAAGATCTTTACTTAAAGGAATTTTGTTCCACTCTAAATTTGGAGTTCCAATTATTGTTTCAACATCTTTATTATTAAGGACCTTAGATTTTAATATTTTTGAGGATACCGAAATTTCAATTTCTTTTTTATTTTTTTCAATACTTAGTAAATAAGCAACGCATCTAGTTCCATTTCCACATGCATCTGAGCGGCTTCCATCCGAGTTAAAAAAAGCAACATCAGCATCAGCTTTTTGACTTTTTTTTATGTAGATCAACTGATCGCACCCTATGAAATCTCTGTCACAAATTTTTAAGATTTGATCATTTGATAAGTTTAAATTATTTATTCTCTGATCAATAATAACAAAGTCGTTACCTAATCCATCCATTTTAAATGCTTCAAATTCCATATAAATAATACTTAACTTATTTATTGACTTTTTGAACCTCTAATATAGTTTACGCGCACTTCCGCAAAATACAGCAATTTGCGGTGTCTTTGGAAACAAAGAGATCGACACCAGTCAGCGAGGGTTCGCCCACTGGTGCGATACTTGCTGTGCGAAATTATGTTTGAAAATTTAACTAATAAATTTGAAGAAATTTTTTCTTCATTAAAAAAAGCTCCTTCTCTTGATGAAAAGCAAGTTGATGAGGGTTTAAAAGGTATAAGGTTGGCCTTATTAGAAGCCGATGTTTCTTTAGACGTAGTTAAGGAGTTTATTAGTAGAGTTAAGCCTAAAGCGCTAGGTCAAGAAATTATAAGATCAACTTCTCCCGGGGATATGGTTGTAAAAATCGTTTATGACGAAATAGTATCTTTTTTAGGTGATAAGAATTCAGAAATCTCCCTTAATGCTGTCCCTCCAGTTCCAATCATGTTAGTTGGGTTGCAAGGTTCAGGAAAAACTACAACAACCTCAAAATTAGCGAAATTTTTAGAAAAAAATAACAAGAAAAAAGTTATGATGGCTAGTTTGGACGTTTACAGACCTGCCGCGCAAGAGCAATTGAGACTTTTGGGTGAACAAAATAATATTGAAACTTTGCCAATTATAGAAGGCCAGCTTCCTGCTGATATTTGTAGAAGAGCTTTAAGTGCTGCAAATTTAAATGGTTGTGAAGTAGTTTTATTTGATACTGCTGGAAGAACACAAATAGATTTTCAAATGATGAATGAAATCAAACAAATTGAAACTATTATTAATCCTGCAGAAACTATACTGGTAGCAGATTCTCTAACAGGTCAAGTTGCTGCTAATGTAGCAAAGGAATTTAAAAATACAGTAAATTTGAGCAGCATTATACTTACAAGAGCAGATGGAGATGGAAGAGGTGGAGCTGCATTGAGTATGAAATATGTTGCTGAGGTCCCCATAAAGTTTCTTGGTGTTGGAGAAAAAATTGAGAATTTTGAAGTTTTCCATCCTGATCGAATTGCAAATAGAATTTTGGGAATGGGAGATATCGTTTCCTTAGTTGAAAAAGCTTCAGAAGATTTAGATCAAGAAAATTTAAAGAAAACAGAAGAGAAACTTAAAAAAGGTCAATTCTCGATGGAAGATTATCTTTCTCAATTGCGTCAAATGAAAAAGATGGGTGGAATTGAAGGCATAATGTCATTTCTCCCTGGAGTTTCAAAAATTAAATCACAAATGGACCAATCAGGAATAGATGAAAAAATTATAACTCAAAATGAAGCTGTTATTTTATCAATGACAAAGCAAGAAAGAGAAAATCCTAAAATTATAAATGGATCAAGAAAAAAAAGAATTGCTAATGGCTCAGGTACAGACATTGCCACTATCAATAAGTTGTTAAAACAATTTAAGATGATGTCAGAAATGATGAAAAAAATGTCTAAAGGAAACATGAAAGGAATGGCGGATAAAGGGATCCCGCCTGAACTATTTAATCAATTAAAATAAAGGAGATATAAGTAATGTTAAAAATGAGACTATCAATGGGAGGTACTAAAAAAAGACCAGTATATAAAATTGTTGTGGCTGACAGTAGATTTCCAAGAGACGGAAGGTTTATCGAAAAATTAGGTTTTTATAATCCGTTATTACCGAAGGATAAAAAGGAAAGGATTGGCTTAGATTCTGAGCGAATTAAATATTGGTTAGGTCAAGGAGCTCAGCCAACAACAAGAGTTGCAAGGTTATTGGGAGAAAACGATATAATGCCAATGCCTGAAAAAGGAAACAATCCTCAAAAAGCAATTCCTAAAAAAGATAGAAAAAAA
>CACJQT010000005.1 GCA_902595635.1 uncultured Pelagibacteraceae bacterium
AACGCTGCATTGAAAAGAAAATTTACAATTCCTATAAAATTTATTGGAAATACTCACGAAAAAAAAGAAATTAATTCTCAAATAAAACAATTAGGTCTTTCAATTCAGTGTGGGGGTAGAGTCGCTAACCTTGGTGACAAAGTTAATAAATCTAAAGCAATTAATGTATTCTTAAAAATGGTTAAAAGTAAAATTAAAAATCCGATCAAAACTATTGGGGTTGGGGACAATCATAATGATATAAACATGCTTAAAAATACTGATATTCCATGCTTAGTTTTCAATAAGTATTTTAAGACAACTAACTTAAATATAAAAAAATTAATAACTTCCAGTAAGCCATCTCCTCAGGGCTGGGCTGATGTGATCAAAAAGGCGGTACTTAAATTAAAATAATGTGATTAGTAGCAGCCATGAGTGAATTTTCACAAAATGGAATAGTCTCAACATTGCATGATTTTGGGACCAAATCCACCAAAGAAATAGAAGGTGAACTATTAAAATTTTCTAGTGAGAGAAAAATGGAATTAATTTTACCATGTCTCTTCTCTGAGATTGAAGGTGATGCTTTACCCAATATCGTTTCAGAAATAAAAAAAACTAATTATTTAAATCACATAATTATAGGTCTCGATAAGGCTAACGAGGATCAAGCTAGAAAGGCATGGACTTTTTTCGAGCAACTTGAAACACCTTTTACAATTTTATGGAATGACGGACCAAATTTAAAAAAGTTAGACAAAGAATTAAAAAAAAAGGATTTAGCCCCAAGTGAAAAAGGTAAGGGTAGAAATGTATGGTATTGTATAGGAATGTCAATTGCTAGAGATACAGCAAGATCTGTGGCTTTACATGATTGTGATATAAAAACTTATGACAGACGCATGCTAGCTAAATTGTTTTATCCTGTTGTAAATCCTCTTTTTAATTTTGAGTTTTGTAAAGGATACTATCCAAGAGTTGCTGATGGTAAAATGAATGGCAGAGTTGCAAGATTATTAGTTTTTCCTTTATTGACAGCTTTAGAAAAAACTATTGGTAAAAGTGATTATCTAGATTTCATGAAATCTTTTAAATATCCTCTCGCAGGGGAATTTTCATTTAGGCGTAATGTTTTACCTGAATTAAGGATTTCCTCTGACTGGGGTATAGAAATTGGAATTTTATCTGAAATGCAAAGGAGTTATTCTCCACAAAACATATGTCAGGTTGATCTTGCAGAAACTTATGATCACAAGCACCAGAAACTATCTATTGATGATGAAACAAAAGGTTTGTCTAGAATGTCTATAGACATTATAAAAACTTTTATTAAAAAATTAGCTACACAAGGACATTCTTTTAGTAGAGAAAAATTTAGATCTTTGAAAGCAACTTATTATAGGTCAGCTTTAGATTTAATTGATATATATAGAAGTGATGCACAAATGAATGGTCTAAAATTTGATTCTCACACCGAAGAAAAGGCTGTTGAACTTTTTGCGATAAATATAATGAAAGCTGGTGAAGCATTTTATTTAAATCCTATGGATACACCATTTATTCCAACTTGGAGCAGAGTTAAAAGTGCTATTCCTGATTTTTTAGATAGGCTTCAAGATGCTGTAAATGAAGATAACAAGCAATACATTTAATTTTTTTTTTTATTACAAACAAAAAATAATTTTCTTGGAAAAGAACCCTCTTCGAAATAATCAATAGACAAATTTTCATATCCATTTATTAAATTTTGTATTGTATTTTTTGAAAAAAAATGAATTATAAAACCATCTATTTCATATAAATCTTCTCCTCTATGAATTCCTTTTTTATAGTCCCCATCATCAGTATTTCTGACTGTGTAAATATTTATTCCTCCCGGTTTTAAAATTCTATGAATCTCGCTATTAAGTTTGTCCAAATCTTTCTGAGTTAAAGCCATGCAATAAAGCATATGTGAATAACAAGCATCAACTGAATTACTCTCAAATGGCAAGTCCTCTCTTATATCAAATTTTAATGTAGAAATTGAAGATGTTAGATTTTCTTTTTTTATTTTTTCATTGATAACTTTAATTCCATTTTCACTATAGTCTAATGCGGTAACATTTATCGAATTTTTTCCAAAGTAAATGCTATCTCTTCCTAGGCCTGCTCCTAACTCAACAATTTTAGAACAATTGTTTTCTTTGAAAATATTTAAAGCTTTTTTTGCAGGTAAACTTGGTTCTAAACCAAACATCTCAGGCTTATTTGAGAAATTAGTTTCCCAATGCTGAGATTGTCGGTTTAAAATATTTTTATCCAATTTACTTAGAGGGATCTGGGACCTTTCTTAGATAAGGTTTTACAGTTTCCCATCCATCTGGATATATTTTTTTAGCTTCATCATCTTTAATCGCTGGCAAAATAACAACATCCTCTCCCTTTTTCCAATTAGCAGGAGTAGCTACTTTATGTTTAGCTGTTAGCTGCATAGAGTCTATTGCACGCAAAATCTCTAAAAAGTTTCTTCCAGTTGCCATAGGATATGTAAGATATAATCCAATTCTCTTATCAGGTCTGATTACAAAAATAGTTCTTACAGTTTCATTATCAACTGCAGTTCTACCCATTGAGGTTGTTCCAGCATCTGCTTCCAACATATTAAACAATTTTGCTACTTTTAAATCTTCATCAGCAATAATTGGATAATTTGGTTTTGTACCAGATACATCTTTAATATCATCTAGCCATTTTTTATGATCCTCTACCCCATCAACGCTTAAACCAATTACTTTGACATTTCTTTTATCGAATTCATCTTTCATTAATCCTAAAGCACCAAGTTCTGTAGTACAAACTGGTGTAAAATCTTTAGGGTGTGAAAAAATAACTCCCCAACTATCACCTAACCATTCGTGAAAAGAAATATCTCCTTCAGTTGTTTTAGCTTGAAAATCAGGACACATACTATTTATTTTTAACATTGTCTCCTCCTTATAAAAAAAATATTATATGAAAGATTGTTTTACTAAGCAAACTTTTATAAAGTTAAGTATTTATGATATTTGAACAACTTTTCGATCAAAAATCTTCTACATACACTTATATAATTGCAAGTGGTGAAGGTAGAGAAGCATTAATAATTGATCCAGTCATTGAACATTCTGATGAGTATTCAACTATATTAAATAATTTAGATCTTAAACTTGTAAAAGTAATTGATACTCACATTCATGCTGATCACATCTCAGCATTAAATGAATTAAATAAAAGAACAAACTGTATAAGAGTTATGGGAGAAAAATCTAAATCAGAAGTGATAGATCTAAGAATTAAAGATGGTGAAAAAATTAAAGTTGAAGAAGTTGAACTTCAAGCAATTTATACTCCTGGTCATACTGATTGCTCATATAGTTTTTTGATGAATGATAGAGTTTTTACTGGAGATACACTTTTAATAAATGGAAGTGGTAGAACAGATTTTCAAAATGGTAATGCTTACGATGCTTACGATTCTATATTTAATAAACTATTAAAACTACCCGAAAAAACTCTCGTATTTCCTGCTCATGATTATAATGGCAAGAAATTTTCCACTATTGAAAATGAAAAAAATAATAATCCAAGATTACAAGTAAGCTCAAAAGAAGAATACGCAGACATAATGAACAATCTAAATCTTGCAAATCCTAAAATGATGGATGTCGCAGTGCCTGCTAATGTAAAAGGGCTTACTTTAGACAATATTAATTAACTTTAAATTTCAACATTAATAACTATATAGGCAGTCTATGAATGACTATTTGCAATCAATTATTGATAGGGATCCAGCGGCAAGATCTAAGTTAAGTGTAATATTAACGTACCCTGGCGTTAAGGCTGTATTTTTTCACAGAATTGCAAATTTTTTTGCTACTGCAAAATTCGATCTTATCGCAAGAATAATTTCTCAATTTTCAAGATTTTTAACTGGTATTGAAATTCATCCAAGAGCTAAGATAGGTAAAAATTTATTTATTGATCACGGTATGGGCGTCGTTATAGGTGAAACATCTGACATTGCAGATAACGTAACAATTTATCATATGGTTACTTTAGGTGGAATATCTCCAAGCATAAATTCCAATGATCAAAGAGAAATTAAAAGACACCCTACTCTTCATGATAATGTTGTTGTTGGTTCAGGGGCACAAATTTTGGGGCCTGTAGTTGTAGGGAAAAATGCAAGAATTGGTGCTAATGCAGTTGTAACAAAAAATGTTCCTGAAAATGCTGTTATGGTAGGAATACCTGCTAAGAATGTTGGAACAGCAACTGAAGAATTTAAACCTTATGCTGTTACAAATGGCAATGAGGAAAAAGAATAATGAAAAATTACAAGGATGATTTTATCCAATCAATTGGAAATACTCCTTTAATAAAACTGAAAGCTGCATCTGAAATAACTGGCTGTAACATTTATGGTAAAGCCGAATATTTAAATCCAGGAGGATCTGTAAAAGACAGAGCAGCACTTGCTTTAATAAGGGATGCTGAACAAAAAAAATTAATATTTAAAGGTGGAATAATTGTAGAAGGAACTGCAGGAAACACTGGCATTGGTTTATGCCTTATTGGAAATTCACTTGGTTACAAAACGATTATTGTAATGAATGATAATCAAACTCAAGAAAAAAAAGATACATTAAGAAATATTGGTGCAGATTTAAAATTAGTTCCACCAAAACCTTATAAAGATGAAAATAACTTTGTTAAAGTTGCTGCTAGAATGGCTGAAGACCTAAAAAGTTCAAATAATCACGGAGTTGTTTGGGCAAATCAATTTGATAATACAGCAAACTCAAAAGGTCACTATAATACAACGGGTCCTGAGATATGGGAACAAACTGAAGGTAAAGTTGATGGATTTGTATGTTCTTCTGGAACTGGGGGAACTATTGGTGGAGTAAGTAGTTTTTTAAAAGAAAAAAATAAAGATATAAAAATTTATCTATCAGATCCAAAGGGATCCTCTCTTTACAATCACATTGAAAACGGTGAGTTAAAAGCTGAAGGTGGATCAATAACTGAAGGCATTGGATCCAGCAGAGTAACTGCTAATTTTGCAGAAGCAAAAATAGATGGAGCCTTTTCAATTGAAGATAAAGAGTCTTTGCCAATACTATATGATTTAATCAAAAATGAAGGTTTAAGTCTTGGAACAAGTTGTGGAGTAAATATTGCAGGCGCAATAAGATTGGGTAAAAAATTAGGACCAGGAAAAACTATTGTCACTATTCTTTGCGACAAATCAGACAGATACAACTCAAAGATGTTTAATAAACCTTTTTTAATTGAAAAAGGTTTACCTTATCCCGATTGGATATAATCACGCATATCAGCACTGTAATAAAACCATTACATTTTTAACTTACAATAAATAATAATAATTAAAAAATTAAGGAAATTTTATGGACGCAAAAGAAGTAGTTAAAAAAGGATATGAACTTTTTGGCAAAGGAGATATGGAGGGATTTATGGAAATGGTACATGATGATATCACTTGGATTTATCCTGGGGATAAGCATCCAATGTCAGGAACTCATAAAGGCAAAGAGGCATATATGAAAACCATGATGCAAGTTCCAAATCTTTGGAGTAATTTTTCAGTAACCCCTGATATGATGATTAGTGAGGGGAATAAAGTGTTTGTTAAAGCAACTGCTAAGGCAGATGGCATGGATACTATTTTTGGTCATTATTTTGAAGTAGGCGATGATGGTAAACTGACATTATTTATTGCGTTTGATGACACACTAAGCATGTTCAATGCAATTAAGAAGTAAGAGTTTATGAAAAAATTATATTTTATTTTAATTTTCGTATTTATGTCGAGTACAGCTTTTGCTGAGCAAGGACAAATTAAACAAACTGGTTTTTTCTCTGGCACTTCTAAAGTTATAGGTGATGATAAAGGCAATTTTTCGATAATATATGAAGGAACTATTGGTAATAAAGCTATTGAGGGAACAACTTTTGGTGACAGATCTTCATCATATTGTGTTGGATCAATTGTTGGACTTAAAGGAAAAGGTTTTGAGACAGGCGTTTGTATAAACAAATTTGAAGATGGTAGTACTACAACAACACATTACGAAGGCGTAATGGGAAAAATATTAAGATGGAAGTTTGTAAGTGGAACAGGGAAATATGAGAATATTTCTGGAGGTGGAACAACATCTTATGCGCAAATTGATTCAGCTAAAGATGGAGTTGTACAATCTTACAATCAAATCGTTGGTACTTATAATTTGAACTAACTGAAAGGAAAAAATGAAAAAAACAATTTTAGTATTAATTTTAAGTTTATTTACAGCTAATGTTTACGCAGATAGCCATGTAAAGAGAATTTTATCAACAAGTCAAACAGGAATGGGAAATGATATTGTATACCCTACAGGAAAAGCAAAAATAACAGCTTTTGAATTTACTGTACCTGTAGGAGCTCCAGTAACTCCTCATACGCACTCATTTCCAGTTCTAATTATGATTCAGCAAGGTGAAATTGAATTAATTCATGAAGGAAAAACCCAAGTATTCAAAGCTGGTGATGCATTTGTTGAAGATGTTGGAATTGTACACGAGTCGAAAAATATTGGAAATGTTCCAGTTAAAGCGATTGTAGTTGCAATTGGTGTCGAAGGACAGAAAATTATGACACCGGTAAAATAAAAAGGAAAAAGAAATGATCATAAAAATAGAAGAAAATATAAAATCATTTTCATCTTGGATGAATATGGTAAAAGCGAATGCTGAAAAAATTAAAGGATTTGGTGCTACGATTATTTTTGCAGGTGTATCAAAAGAAGACCCTACAAAATTTACTGTAATCGTTAAGTATGCAACCATGGAAGGTTTTGAAGCATTTAAAAATGACAAAGAACTTCATGCAGCAAGAGCTGAAGCAGGCGTGGATTTAGATTCAGCAAAGGTTACACCGATGCATGAAGATTTTATGGAAAATTTTAGTGGATAAACAATCAATATAAAGAAAGGATAAAATATGGAAACAGAAACACTAGTAGTAGCTCATTTAAAAGAAGGTATGTTAGAAAAATTTATGGGCTTTATGCAATCAGATGCTGGTATGGCAGAAAGATCGAAAGTTGCAAATGTATCAAAAACAATTGGAACAGTTGCACCTGACAAAAAAACAGTAATGTTTAAAATTTTTGTGACCGATAAAGCTGCTCTTAAAGCTTTTATAGATGGAAGCAATCCAGTATCAGCTCCAGTTATGAAAGAAGTTATGGAAAGTTACAGTGTCTACGAATTAAATAAAGTAGATATGTAATAATTTTTGTAATAAGGTTTGTAATGCCTTCAGGATATATCATATTAAATATTAATGTGTTAAATCCTGAAAATTACAAAGAGTATTTGGAAAAAGCTCCTCCAACTGCTCAAATGTTTGGTGGCGAGTACATAATAAGAGGTGGCGAAAATGAAGTCATTGAAGGTGAGTGGAAATATCCAAGAACTGTTGTAATTAAATTCCCATCTTATGAAAAAGTTTTTGAGTGGTACAATTCAGAAATATATAAACCTATCAGACAAATTAGATTAGATAATACAGTATCAAATACATTAATAATTAAAGGAGCATAAAGGAGAAAAAAATGTCAATATTAGAAAAATATAGTGCTGCAATTAAAAATAAAGATGAAGCAGCAATGAACGAACTTTTGCATGATGATTTTAAATTCACAATGCATAAATCAGGGAGTGTTTTAACTAAAAGTGATGTTATCAAATGGGCAATGAGTGGTGACATTAAGCAAGATAAAACTAGAATTGTTTATGAAAATGATGAAGTTGGTGTTCACCATGCGTTTGTAACATTTGATGATGGTAATGTAGAAGCAGTTATGGCAGTCTACAAATACAAAGATGGCAAAATGATTAGTTTAGAAACTGGCGCAACGCCAATGCCAAAATAAGTGAACAACATAGATTTTTATTTTTCTATTGGAAGTACTTATACTTATCTTTCGGTTACTCGAGCACTAGAAGCAGAAAAACAACATCAAATTAAGTTTAACTGGACTCCTTTTAGTGTGAGAGCAATAATGAAAGAAATGAACAATGTTCCCTTTCCTAAAGAAAAAAAAAATAAAGTAGATTACATGTGGAGAGACATAGAAAGACGAGCAAAAAATTATGGATTTTTTGCTAAAACACCAGTCCCTTACCCTTTAACAGAATTTGATTTAGCTAATAAAATTGCAATATTAGGTTTAAAAAATAATTGGGGTGTAGATTACGTTCAGCTTACGTATAAACGATGGTTTCAAGAAGGAAAAGAGCCTGCTGTTGAACCAAACTTGAGTGAAATCTGCGAAAAACTAAGCTTAGATAAAGAAAAGATTGTTTCAGAGGCAAGCTCTGAGGAAGTTAATAATATTTATTTATCAAATACAGAAAAGGCTAGAAAAAATAAAATATTTGGAAGTCCGTCATTTATTGTAAAAAATGAAATATTCTGGGGAGATGATAGAATGGAAGATGCAATCAAATGGTCGAAGGCAAATGAATAATATAACTGCTTATATAATTTTATTAATCGCAGTAATTCTTGGAACAGCATCTAACAGTTTTGCTAAAAGTGCTCAAGGTTTTACATTATTAATACCTAGTATAATCACAGCAGTAACAATTGTTGGATGCATGTATACTTTGTCTTTAGTTATGAAAAGTATACCAGTTGGAATAACGTATGCCTCTTTTGCGGGCCTATGTATAATTGCTACAGCTGCTGTTGGTGTTATAAAATTTAATCAAGTACCAAATTTTTATACAATAATTGGATTGATTTTAATTATATCGGGTGTCTTAATAGTTAACTTATTAGGAACAAATAAATGAAACCATTATCTGGTTATATTTATTTAGTATTAGCTATATCAACAGGAATTGCCGCAAATAGTTTTGCTAAAATTTCAGATGGATTTTCAAAATTAACTCCAACGATATTATCAATAGCTTTTATGTGTATAACTATGTATGGACTTGCAAAAGCTATGTCTATGATACCAGTAGGTTTTACTTATGCTACTTATAGCGGGATAACAGTGGCTGCTATTTTAGTCTTCGGTATGATTAAATATAACCAGATACCAAATATGTATGGGTTAATTGGGATTTTTTTAATTATTATTGGCGTTGTAATGGTTAATTATCTTGGAAGAATTAATTAGCTCTTATTAAGTAATAAAATTAGTACTCCTACTACAAATATAATTATCCCTAAAATTTCTGTAATTTTAACTTTTTCTTTAAACATATACTTTGAAGACACGTAGCTAAATAATAATTCTATTTGGCCGATAGCTCTAACAAATGAAGACTGTATTAATGTAAAAGCGTAAAACCAAGATAATGTTGCAAGAAATCCAGCTAACCCTGCTGTCAAACATTCGTACTTGTTTTCATATAATTTTTTAAACTGTGTCTTTTCAAATATAATTAAATAAATAGTAACTAATGTTGTTTGTATAACTAGACCAAAAAATAGGGTTGCTATAGCTTTTTCAAAGTTATTACTAAAATTTTCCAATGTTAATGCTGATGCTCTAAAATATACAACGCTTAAACCCAGGAATAGCCCTGCGGATAAACCAATTAAAGTTGTTTTTGAAAATAAGTTTTTTAGAAATAAACTTAAGTCTTTAATCGAAAGTATAATTACTCCAATTGTAGATACGATAATACCTGTTATTCCAAATTTATTTAATTTGTCCCCTATTATCAAATATTCAAAAATTGCAACCTGAATAACTTCAGTCTTACTTAATGAAGTTCCAACTACAAAATTAGCAAATCTAAATAAGTAAAGTAAAACAAATGTAAAAATTATTTGGAAAATTGAACCTAATAATACGTTAAATATAAATTTTTTTTGACTTAGAATTTCAGGGATTACATTTAAGTCTTGAAAATACAAAAAAAATAAAATTGTCCCAAATGGTAATGCAAAAGCAAATCTTACATAAGTAGATGCAATAGTTGATACCTTTTGATTAAGTTTTTTCTGTAAAGTTGATCTAAGATTTTGAAAAAAAGCCCCAGAAATAGCTACAATTATCCAATTCATTGATGATTATTAATATTGTATTTAATTTTAAAGTCGACTTAAATAGTATCATTTAACAAAAAAGAGGGAAATAACATGAAAATCTTAAAAAGAATAATATTTTCTCTGATTTTCGTTTCTTTTGCCAGTGCAAGTTTGGCAGAAACAAAAATGAGAATTACGCTTCAATTACCATTAAAGGCTCACTTAGGTCAGAACCTTTTGGTATTTAAAAAAGAATTAGAATCTAGATCAGACATTAAAGTAGAGATTTACGACTCTGCACAACTTTACAAAGATAAAGAGGTACCACAAGCTGTAGGTTCAGGAGCGATCGAAGCTGGTGTTGCATCTATAACAAGATTTGCAGGAACTAATCCTGAAGTTGATGTTTTTTATCTTCCATTCTTATTTGATTCAGAACAAAAAGTAAGAAAAGCAACTCAAGCTGGATCTGAGATAAGAGCTATTCTTGATCCTGCAATAGCAAAGACAGGAGCAGTTCCACTTTATTATCAAGCTTATGGATCAGCAATTATGTTGTCCAATGGTGGCCCGATGAAAACTCCAGCTGACTTTAAAGACAAAAAAATCAGAGTATTTGGAAAAACACTTGGAGCTTTTGTAAGTTCTTTAGGTGGTAAACCAGCTTTAATATCTGGATCTGAGCAATATTTAGCTTACCAAAGAAATACTGTTGATGCAGGTATGACCGGTGTATCTGGTGTAAAATCTAGAAAATTATATCAAGTAATGGATACTTTAACCGTTACAAACCATGGCGATATCGAATTCGTTGTTGTTGCTAATGACAAATGGCTAAGCTCATTAACTCAAAAACAAAGAGACGCTATAGCTGAAGCATCAAAAGTAGCTGAAAAAGCTGTTAGAGATGACATGGCTAATATCGAAGCTGGGGCTTACAAAGAAGCAAAAGCAAATGGAATGAACATTGTAAACCTAAGTAGTTCTGAAGTTTCTGCTCTTAAAAAAGCATCGTCATCTGTTATTGATGATTACATTTCTAGAACAGGTGGAGCTGGTGGAGTTGGTGATCAACTTGTAAAAGCTGCAAACAAACTTTAAATCGTATAAATACCCCGCACGTAAGTGCGGGGTTTTCAAATGAATACCTACGACAAAATTGTAAAATATTCTGGCTATTTAGCTTCAGCGTTATTTATTATGATAGGCTTTATAGTTTCTTATGAAGTTATCATGAGATACATATTTAATTCACCTACTATTTGGGTAAATGAAATTTCTCGATTTTTACAAATTTGGGCCACTTATTTAGCTTTAACTTATACTTTTCATAAAAATGATTTTATCAGAATAACAGTTATATATGACAAAGTAGGAGATAAAGGAAAAAAGATATTAGATTTAATAAGTGCAATATTCATTTTAATTTTTAGTGGATTTGTACTTTATTTTGGATGGTTAATTGCTTACGACTCTCTTAAAGTTGGGAGAACAAGCTCTACAATTTTAGATGTTCCATCCTTTCTTACAGAATTTGCGATACCATTATGTTTTGCATTTTTAGTAATAAGAGTGCTTTTTGAAGTACCTAAATACATCAAAGATATAATTAAATGACAGTAGCAATAATCTTATTTTTGTTATTTTTTGTACTTTTTTTAGGAGTGCCAATAGCATTTGGTTTAGGTTCCATAGGATTGGGTTTAATGTTATTTGGAGATATTTCTCCTTTAATGATCCCACAAACTTTTTACAGTGTGGCAGATAACTTTATTTTATTAGCTGTTCCGATGTTTTTGATGATGTCTAATATATTGTTAAAAGCAGGTGTTGGAGAAGATCTTTTTAATTTTGCTCAAAGCTGGGTTGGAAATTTTCCAGGGGGTTTAGCAATAGCAACTATTGTTTCTTGCAGTATTTTTGCTGCTATATCTGGATCATCAGTGGCTACTGCTGCAACAATCTCAACTGTAGCATTTCCTGCAATGATTAATAGAGGTTATCACAGAAATTTTACTTTAGGTATTTTGGCAGCGGGTGGAACTTTAGGGATTTTAATTCCTCCATCAATTCCAATGATTGTTTATGCATTTGTTGTTGAAGAGTCTGTACTAAGTATGTTTCTTGCAGGAATTGGGCCAGGAATAGTTTTAGCATTATTTTTTATTATCTTTTCAGTTTTTTACGTAAAATTTTTTAATAAAGAAGTTCAAAATGTATCCAGTACTTTAGAAGAAAAAATTAAATACACAAAAAGAGGTTTGCCAATATTATTAATGGCCTTCATCATGCTAGGTGGAATTTATGCTGGAATTTATACACCAACAGAGGCAGGTGGTATTGGTTTTTTAATATCATTTATCTATGTTGTGGCTAAAAAAAGATTAGATTTTAAAGGTTTTATCGAAGCTGGTTTGGAGACAATGAAAACTACAGTTACTATATTTATAATTATTGCAGGAGCTAAAGTTTTTGGTAAAGCAATTTCTCTTTATAGAATTCCTCAAGATTTATCATCTTTCATAGTTACTAATATTAATGAGACTGGTTTATTTATACTAGTTGTTTGTATTACTTTGTTAATCTTAGGATTTATAATGGAAACTCTTTCATTAATTTTAATCATGATGCCTATATTTTCGATTTCAATCGCTGCAATGAATATTGATTTAATTTGGTTTGGAATAATTTTTACACTAATGATTGAGTGTGCATTAATTACACCACCCGTTGGACTAAATATTTATGTTCTCCAAGCAATTGGTAAAGCAAAAATGTCAGAAATAGCTAAAGGTGTGATACCTTTTGTCATTATAATGTTATTTACAGTATTTGTTATTTACTTATTCCCTGACCTAGCATTATATATACCTTTTAAATTATAAATATGTTTTCAAAAATAAAATCAAAAGATAAAGCAGAACAATTAAGACAATTATTAAATGGACCAGAAATAATTGTAATGCCAGGATGCTTTGATGCATTATCAGCAAAATTAATTGAAAGAGAAGGTTTGAAAGTTGGATTTATGTCTGGCTTCAGTGTTTCATCTACAAAGCTTGGTATGCCGGACACAGGTTTAATTTCTTTTTCTGAAATGGCAGAACAAGTAAGAAATATATGTAATGCTACATCAATTCCAATAATATTTGATGGGGATACTGGATATGGAAATTCAGTGAACGTATTTAGAACTGTAAGAGGATATGCGGATGCAGGAGCAGCTGGTGTGATGATTGAAGACCAAAAGTGGCCAAAAAAATGTGGTCACACAAAGGGTAAAGATGTTGTCGATCTTGATGAGGCAAACTCAAGAATTAAAGCTGCGGTGGATGCAAGAGAATATGGAAATAAAGATATCTTAATAATGGCAAGAACTGATGCCATAGCAACTAGAGGATTAGATGATGCAATTAAAAGAATGCAATCTTTTTCAAAACTTGGTGTTGATATTTTATTTATTGAAGCTGTTAAAAATAAAGAAGATATGAAAAGAATTATTAAAGAAGTTCCAGGTCATCATATGTTAAATTTGATCGAAGATGGTGAAACCCCATTATTGGAAATTAATGAAATAGAGGAAATTGGTTATAAAATTGCTGTAATGCCTCTAACCCTAATGAGTGCATCAGTAAAAACGATGCAAGAATGTTTGAATAATATGAAAAATAAAGTTTATAATAAAAATGTTTCTAAATTTTCAGACTTAAGAGATATAGTTGGCTTCAACGAATATTACGATATTGAAGACAAATATAAATAATGTTTCCAAAAAAATTTTCTAAAATTCTTTTCGTTTTTTTTATGGGTTTAGGAATGAGTTTGTTAATGACCCTAATTATTACATTTATAAATACAGGTTATGATGAATTTTATTATAAAAGATTTTTCAAAGCTTGGTCTATTAGTTTGCCAGTTGCATTAGTTGCAACGACTTTTGTTGCACCATTGGTTAATAAATTAGTGGAAAAAATTACTAAATAGAGAGGATGTCATATGAGTGAAAATATAGCTTTTATAGGAGTTGGTAATATGGGAAACCCAATGGCCTGTAATTTAAAAAATGCTGGGAAAAAAGTTAAGGTTTTTGATGTTTCTAAAGAGATGATTGATAAAGCCATTGAAAATAATCTTGATGTTGAGAAGGATTTTGGAAAGCTAATCAATAGCGAAACATCTGTAGTAATCACTATGTTACCCGAGGGAAAACATTCAAAAGAAGTTTATTTAAAAGAAAATGGTGTTCTAGATAAAGTTTCTAAAAATTGTCTACTAATAGATTGTTCAACAATCGATATAGATACCTCTAAAGAAATAGGAAAGAAAGCAAATGAAAAAGGTATTAAGATGATTGATGCACCAGTAAGTGGTGGAGTGATGGGTGCACAAAAAGCAACTTTAAATATTATGGTTGGTGGATCAAATGATGCATTTAATCAAGCTTTACCTATTTTAAAATTAATGGGTAAAAATATTTATCATGCTGGAGAGATAGGAAGCGGAAACGGCGCAAAGATTTGTAACAACATGTCTCTTGGAATAACAATGATTGCTGCTTCAGAGTCATTAATGTTAGCAAGAAGATTGAATATAGATATAAAGAAAGTTCATGAAATTATGAAAAATGCTTCCGGAAATAGTTGGCCTATTTCAGTTTATCCACCTTTACCTGGATTAATTGAAGGAACTCCATCTAACAATAAATATAAGCCCGGCTTTTCTGCAGGTATGATGAACAAAGATTTAAAACTTGCAAATGAATGTGCTAAAAATGCAAATGCATCTACTCCATTAGGAGAGATGGCATTAGAAATATTTTCAAAGTTTTGTGAAGATGGAAACGGTTTGAAAGATTTTTCAGCTATATCAAAGGTTATTGGTGGAGATGCTTGGGATTATCCAATAGAATAATTACCAAGAGGAATTTGGACTTTCCAAAAATTTTAACTCATCTGGTGTAGATTTTCTTCCCATAACTTTATTTCGATGAGGATATCTATGAAATCTTTTAATTGCAGCGGTATGATCCTTCCAAAATTTTTTTATCTCATTATAGTTTGGATGGCTAGATAAATAGTTATCCAACAATTTATATGCTCTATCATGATCTATTACTTCTTCGCTGTGAATGTATGGTAGTAACATAAAAAAACGCTGATATTCATCCATTTGATCAAGATACCCGTTATAGACTGCATCATTTACAATCAGTCTTGCTTTATGGTCAAACTCGAAAGCTTTTTTATCGTCTCTATATAAATTTCTTGAAAATTGATCCAATAAAATAACTAAAGCCAGAGTGCTTAATGGTTCATCTTGCCAATCATCATATTCATTCAAAGTAGCTTTTTCATGATCATCTTTGAATTTGTCTCTAATCAATTGATCAAAATTATCATCTCTTTTAAATCGCTTTTCAACGACCATATCATCAAACCAAAAATCTAATATTGCTTTGGCTCTATCATTCATAAACTTTGTCAACTTTTACCTGATATGACTCAACAAGTCTGTTGGTTTCATTTGCCATTGCTACAACTGCAATAAGTTCACTTAACATCTCTGTAGTAGCACCTTTAGATTTAGCAGCGATACTGTGAGATTTAATACAATACTCACAACTATTTGTCATTGAAACTGCTACATAAATAAGCTCTTTTGTCATTTCATCTAAAGCGCCTTTTTTCATCACTTGCTGTATAGAAGTCCAAGTTCTCTCTAAAGTTTCTGGGTTGTTGGCTAACATTTTCCAAAAATTGTTTATGTAGTCTGTATTTCTCTTCTTTTTAATATCTTCAAATACCTCTTTTACCTTTCCTGTTGCATCAGCTTCTTCAATCATATTAAAAACTGCCATTTCACCTCCTTAATTGTAAATTGTTTCTATTTTAGGCATTAATCTTAATAATTCCTTAGTATATTCATGATTTGGATTTTTAAACAACTCTTCTGTCTCAGATACCTCGCATAGTTTTCCATTTCTTAAAACTCCAATGTCATCACACATTTGTCGTACAACTGGTAGATCATGACTTATAAAAAGTATAGTTAAATTAAGTTGTTCCTGTAAATCTTTAAGTAAATTTAGTATTTGTGCCTGAATACTCACATCCAAAGCAGATGTTGGTTCATCACAAACTAATAATCTTGGTTTTGTTGCTAACGCTCTTGCAATAGAAATTCTTTGTCTTTGTCCTCCTGAAAACTCATGAGGATATCTTTCGGATGAAGACTTGGATAATTCCACAGAGTCTAAGAGATCATTTATATACTCATTTAATTCATTAGAACTAATATTTTTATCATGTAACTTTATAGGTTCGGCAATGATATCTTTAACTTTAAGCCTGCCATTCAATGAAGAGTATGGATCTTGAAATATCATTTGAATTTGTTTTCTAAATTTAAGTAATTCTTTGTTACTTTTGATATTATTGATACATACATCATCAAAATAAATTTCACCTGAAGTGGGTTTAAATAAATTAACAATCATTTTTGCAATTGTAGTCTTTCCACTGCCACTTTCACCAACAAGTCCGAAAGATTTTCCTTCTTGTATATTAAATGAAACAGTATCAACTGCTAATACATTATTTTGAGACTTTTCTGTAAAAAAACCTTCATTAAAAGTTTTACAAAGATTTTTTATTTGAACTAAATCTTTTTTAAAAATCTCTCTTTTATTCCATCTATTTAGAATTTTTAAATTAATATTTTCCTGGTTATTATTTTCTTTATCTATAATTTTAAATCTGGATATCTTTTTATTTGTGGGAGGAACAGAACTAACTAAACTTTTTGTATAAGTTTCTTTTGGTTCTGTTAATATTTGCTTTGTTGTTCCCAATTCTACCAAATTACCATTTTTCATTACAGCAACTCTATTGGTAGTCTCTGCTATAACTCCCATATCATGTGTTATTAATATAACTGCTAAATTTCTTTCTTTAGTCAGCTTTTTGATAAGTTCTAATATTTGTGATTGTATTGATACATCAAGTGCAGTTGTGGGCTCATCTGCAATTAACAACTCTGGTTCACAACATAGGGAAAGTGATATAACAACCCTCTGTCTCATACCTCCTGAAAATTGATGAGGATAATCATTAAATCTTTTTTCAGCATCTTTTATGCCTACTTCTTTTAAAAGATTTATTGATTTTTCTTTTGCTTCTGAGTTACTGAGGTTAAGATGAGTCTGGATTGTTTCAATAAGTTGTTGTCCAATTGTTAAGATAGGATTTAAAGATGTCTGGGGATCTTGAAAAATAAATCCAATTTTTTTTCCTCTTAAACTTAGAATATTTTTTTTATTTTCATGAATATTTATGTCACTTAAATAAATTGATCCTTCAGATACTTTCCCTGGTTCGTCAATTAAATCAATTATTGCATTTGCTACGGTACTTTTTCCAGACCCAGATTCCCCAACTAATCCTACAATTTCTCCTCTTTTTATCTCAATATTAATGTCTTTTGCAGCATGAACCGTCTCTTTTCTCAATTTATAATCCACGCTTAAATTTTGTATTTTTAAAAAACTCATTTTTTTAATTTAGGATTAAGTGTGTCTCTCATCCAATCTCCTAATAAATTAATCGAAAAAGCTAAAACAACTAAGAATATTGCTGGAAAAAAGGTAATCCACCATTCACCGGAAAATAAAAAGTCATTTCCAAGTCTAATTAAAGTTCCTAAAGAAGGAGTAGTTGGAGGAACACCAACACCCAGAAAACTCAATGTGGCTTCCGCAATGATTGCTAATGCAAGACCTATAGTTCCTATAACAAGAACTGGTCTCATTATATTTGGAAGAATATGCTTAAACATTACTATAAAATTAGAAACTCCAATGATTGTTGAAGCTGAAACATAATCTTTATTTTTTTCAACTAAAGTTGCTGCTCTTGATACTCTTGCAAACTGTGGCCACTCTGAAATACCAATTGCAAAAATTAAAACATATATTGCCATTTCGTCATGAAGTTCACGCGAAATTATACCTCGCGCAATACCATCAACAAGAAGTGCCATCAAAATACTTGGAACTGTTAACTGAACATCTGTTAATCTCATAACAATCATTTCATACTTGCCACCAAAAAAACCAGCGGTAAGACCTAATCCAACTCCTAAAATTAAACTAAATAAAATTGCTGAGAAACCAACTATTAAAGATATTCTAGATCCATAAAGAATAGTAGATAACATATCTCTTCCTTGTCCATCAGTACCAAGTAAAAATTCTACTTTTCCTTCGCTAGTCCAAGATGGTGGGGTGAATGCGTCCATTAAAGATAAAGATGATGGATCGAATGGATTATAAGGTGTAATAAATTCTACAAAAAATGAACAAAAAAATATTATTGCTAATAAAATCGATGAAACTATTGCTGTAGGAGATTTTATAAAACTGAAATAAATTTCACTATCTTTTATTTTATCCCAAGTTGTTAAAGCTTTATTATCCACTAGCTGAATCTCCTTTAACTCTGATTCTTGGATCTATAATGTAATACAAGATATCGACTATAAAATTTATCATTACAAAAACGAATGCTATAAATACTAAATATGCTGACATAATTGGAATATCTACAAACTGAACAGCTTGAATGAAAAGAAATCCCATACCTGGCCATTGAAATACTGTTTCTGTAATAATTGAAAATGCAATTAATGTTCCAATATTTATACCAGCAATAGTTATTACTGGAATTAGTCCATTTTTAAGTGCGTGCTTATAATTAATGCTTTTTTCATTAATGCCTCTGGCTCTTGCAAACTTTATGTAATCAGTCTGAAGTATTTCCATCATTTCAGCTCTAACTAGTCTTATTATATAGGTCATTTGAAAAAGACTTAAAGTAACTGATGGTAATATGATTGCTTTTAATCCTGATATGGTTAAAAAGCCTGTCGACCAAAATCCTAGATCTACCACCTCGCCTCTTCCAAACGATGGTAGAACGCCCAATATAACTGCAAAAAGATAAATAAATAAAATACCAATTACAAAAGTTGGAAGAGAAACACCTAATAAAGAAACTGCTAAGATAAAATCACTCAAAAAACCTTTTCTTTTTATGCCTGTATATACTCCCAATAAAGTACCTGAAACCAATGCAATTAAAGCAGATATTAAAACTAATTCAATTGTTGCCGGTAATCTTTCAATGATTAATTCTGATACAGGTCTTCTTAATTGATAAGATATTCCAAATTCTCCTTTTGAGGCATTAATTATAAACCTAGTAAATTGCACATGAATTGGGTCCATTAAACCCAAAGTTTCTCTTAACTCAGCTCTTTCTTCATCAGATGTTTCCTCACCTACCATGTTATTTATTGGGTCTCCGACAAAATTAAAAAGAGAGAATGATACAAAAGCTACGACAAGCATAACCATTGCAGATTGAAACAATCGTTTGAAAAAATACTTTATCAATTTATGAAATTTTATTTTTATACAAGCCCTTAAATTAAAAAGGGCTTGTAATAAATTATTTAGTCAAAGCTCGCAAAACGGAATAACGGTTCGTTATTCGGTCTTATCGGAACATTAACATCTTTTTTTGCAGCCCAAGATATAACTTGGTGATGTAAAGGAAGATAAGAAATATCATCTTTTACTATTTTCCAAGCTTTAGCTATCGCAGCATTTCTCTTATCTAGGTTAACTTCACCTTCCATAACTCTTATCGCGGCATCTACATCAGAGTTACTAAAGTTAACTCTGTTCCAGCTTGCTCCACTTTCATATAAGTAATGGAAAACATAATGACTATCTAAAGTTGGAACTCCCCAACCTAACATATAAAAGTCACCTTGATTATCTTTTAGTTCTTTAAAGTGCTTACTTTTTGTTTGAGCAAATAAATTTACTTTAACACCGATTTTACCTAACATACCAACAACAGCTGTACATATAGCTTCATCATTTACATACCTGTCATTTGGACATCTAAGCTCAACTTCAAATCCATTTGGATATCCAGCATCAGCTAAAAGTTTTTTTGCAGCAGCTACATCATAAGGAAGTCTCTTATCAAGTTCCTCTGTGTATCCATTAACACCTGGAAAAGTAATTATTCCAGCAGGTTCACTTAAACCTCTCATTACTTTTTTCTTAATAGCCTCAATATCTATTGCTTGATAGAGAGCTTGTCTTACTGCTTTCTTTTTAAATGGGTTATCACCTGTATTACCTGTTCTAAGTTTATCTGCTCCCTGATCCATTCCTAGGAATATAGTTCTCATTTGAGCAGTGCTTTCCACTTTGTGAGCAGGTGAATTTTTAATTCTAGCCAAATCCTGCACAGGTGCATCAGTAACAACATCAATTTCACCAGATAAAAGAGCTGCAACTCTAGTAGCTGCATTTTTTATAGGTAGTAGATGAATTTCAGTTACTTTATCATCTTTCATTGTTCCCCACCATTTTTTATTACGTTTGAAAACTGTTTTAGTGTTTGGTTCTCTTAATGTAATTTTAAATGGTCCAGTCCCCATAGCATTTGTGGCTGAAAATGTTTCTTGTCCAGCATCCCAGTTCTGCGCCATAACTGCAAAATTCTTTTCACTCCATTTTTTTGACATTATAAAAATGTTTGAAAGTTGGTTTAAAAGAATTGGATTTGGTTTACTTGTTGTTATTTCTACTGTGTAGTCATTAACTGCTTTTACACCTGATACTGTACTTATATATTCTTTAAAATCAGATGTTCTTTGTTTTGCTCTTAAAATACTAAATACAACATCTTCAGATGTAAATGGAGTTCCATCAGAAAATTTAACATCTTCTCTTAATTTAAAGATCCAAGTATTAGGACCTTGAGTTCTCCATTCTGTTGCCAGTTGAGGTCCAATTTTCATATCTAATCCTCTAGTAACTAGAGCTTCATATACTTGTCTAGATACTTGAGTGGTAGGACCTTCGTTTTGAGCATGAGGATCAAGTGTTAAACTATCACCCTGCATTGACCATTTAATAGTTTTTGCAAATGCTTGTGTTGGAGCAAAAGCTAGAAAAAAAGCCAATAAAATTTTTATAAAATACCCATACTTCATTTCTCTCTCCTATATTATTAAAATAAAAATCTAACTTATTAATTATGTAAACTAAAGTGATTTAATTCACTATTTTTTTGAAGTTTTCGTAAAGAATTTTAGAATATTTGTTCATAGATTGAATATTGTCTTTCGCATCACTATCAAATTTATTAAGAGCTCCCCGTCCTAACTGACTCTCTAAAGCAGACTTATATTCAGGCACACATCCCCAGTCTCCTACAGTAGTATCTTTTATCTCTATATGAAATTGAATACCGTAAGCATGTTTTTTATATTTAAAAATTTGGTATTTCGTTTCAGGAGATGACGCTAAAAGAGTTATATCATTATTATTTTCTAGATTTTGAACTTCATATGAGTGCCATTGAAGTGATTTAATAATATCAGGATATTCTTTAAATAATAAATCATCCTTTTTACTATTTAAAAAATTAATATCTAAAATACCTATTTCTGGATTTTTTGATTTAACTACTTTACCTCCAACTACCTCTCCTAATAATTGACAACCTAAACAAAAACCTAAATACGGTTTATTTAAATCTACAACAAATTCTTTGATTTTCTTTTTCTCATCTATTAACCACGGGTAATCTTTTACCATCCAAGTATCCATTGGTCCACCCATACAAAACATTGCATCAAATCCAGTTAAATCATCAGGTATCTTTTCACCCTCATCAAGTTCTATAGTTTTAATATTAACTTTATCCTCTAACATTAAATCTTTAATATAACCAGGATCCTCAATTTTGATGTGTTGAAGAACAATTATATTTTTCATGTGGCTGGCTTGAGCAATTTTAAAATTTTTTTATGATTTGATGAATTATTTGAAACAATTATATTTCCACCTAATGAAGCATCCTTATTATCCCATGTAGTAATTATTCCACCTGATGCTTTTATAATTGGTATTATTGGATGTATATCCCAAATTTTGTTAGCACATTGAGCTACAACATCTAATCTTCCTTCTGCTAATTGACAGTATGTTAGTGCATCGAAACATGGAAACTGCATTCTCTTAATAAATTTCATAATTTTTTTTTGTTTTTGAAAAGACAAAGTTCCATGAAAAGCCGCAGCTAACTTTAAATAATTAAATTTAATTTTTTTGTTAACTTTTAATTTTCTTCTTTTTCCATTTTCAAATACAAAAGCAAATTTGTCATTTTGATTTAAATAGTATCTTCTCATTCTTGGGAAATTGGCTAAACCAACCATTGGTTTATTCTTATAATTTAAAGAAATTAAATTGCTCCATGTAGGATTACCAGCAACGAATGATCTTGTTCCATCAATTGGATCAATTATCCAAGAAAATAGACTTTTTGTTTTTTTTACTCCAAACTCTTCACCAATAATTTGATGATCTGGGAACTTGTCATTAATCTTTTGTCTTATAAATTTTTCAAAAGCTTTATCAGCACTGGTAACTGGATCGTAACCTTTGCCTTTTAACTTGTTATTAATTGTAAAAGTTTTGTTAAGTTTAGTGTAATAGAAATTATTTAAATCCTTAGCAAGCTTATTCAAAAAGGTGTAATAAATCTTGAAATCTTTTGTTTTTTTGAAGGTCATTTATCAGATGAGTAATAGTTAAAATATACAACTAGTTCAAATAAAATATCTTGAAAATTTTAGAATTTGGTAGAAGAATCCAGATAGATGAAAATAGAAATCGATTCTAAAAAAGTATTTATAAATAGTGGAGATAATAAAGAAGAAATACATCCTTTTTGGCTTAGAGAAAGAATTAATAACGAAGATGCTCTGGATAAAGGAAATCAACAAAGATTATTTGATCCAAATTCTATAAATACTAATATTGATATAGAAAAAATTGAGAATAAAGATGGATTGCTTAATTTATTTTTCAATGATGGAACCAATTATAAAATAAAAGAAGATCAAATATTAAGTGAGTATAAATCACAAAATCTTGATCCTATTTCAATTGATAAAATTAAATGGGATTCAAATTTTAATAATTTTCAAAAATTTAAATTTGAAAATGATATTTTTGAAAAAAAAATCATGTATGATTTATTGGTATCATTTTATAAATATGGTTTTGTAGTTTTAACTAATGTTCCAACTGAAGATAATTTTATTATAAAATTTGCAAATTCAATTGGTAGTGTCAGAAGAACAAATTTTGGTGAATTTTTTAATGTAAGATCTGTTCCTAATCCAAATGATTTGGCTTATACATCGTTAGCATTATCTCCACATACAGATAATCCATACAGAAAACCAGTTCCTTGTGTTCAATTATTGCATTGTATTACAAATAATGTGAGTGGAGGAAATTCTACCTTGGTTGATGGTTACACAGTAAGCGAAAAAATCAATAAGGATTATCCAGAATATTATGAAATTTTATCTTCAGTTAAAGTAAAATTTAAATTTATAGATAAAACAGTTGTTCTAGAAGATATGTCTGAGTTAATTAAACTAGATGAAAAAAATAATTTTAAACAAGTTAGATTTAGTCCAAGATTAGATTATGCTCCGATATTAGAAAAATCGAAATTGGATTTATTCTATAAAGCTAGAAATAAAATTTCTGAATTATACAACTCTGATAAATATAAAGTTGAGTTCAAATTAGAAAATGGAGATTTATTAATGATGGACAATCACAGATTACTTCATGGTAGAACAAAGTATGATGTCAATGAAGGTGATAGATATTTACAAGGATGCTACATTGATTTCGACAGTACAGAAGGTAAACTTAGACATTTAAAAAGAAAATTTAATCTTTAAATAATTCTTTTATTTTTTCTTCAGCGTTTTTTATCGATTTTTCATAATCTAAAGCCATTTGATCTGCTGCAACTATATCGATTTTTTTAATACCAAAAAAATTTAACATATGTATCAGCCATGGAGTTAAAAAGTCTTCTTCCCCTTGTATTTTTGTTCCACCAGAAGTAATTACTAGATAGACCTGCTTATCTTCTAATAAACCTTTTCTTCTTCCGTCATCCCCGTATTTAAATGTCAATTTTACTCTGGCTGCAAGATCAGCCCAAGCTTTCAGTGTTGCTGGTGGGCCAAAATTATAAATTGGCACTGATATAATGATTACATCACATTCTTTTAACTCCGATACTAACTTGTCAGACAATTCAAACATTTTTTTAT
This sequence comes from uncultured Pelagibacteraceae bacterium, assembly GCA_902595635.1. Taxonomy (GTDB): domain Bacteria; phylum Pseudomonadota; class Alphaproteobacteria; order Pelagibacterales; family Pelagibacteraceae; genus Pelagibacter. The sequence continues at coordinate 24,293 of CACJQT010000005.1, forward strand.
GTTCGTCTGTTTGCTCATTCTCTGGAATTTTCATTCCAGACTCAGTTAAACCAGATATAAAAAGCATTTCGTCATCTAGGTCTCTATAAATGACCTCATCATTATCTTTTTTAACTTTATCAAGTATTTTTTTTGCAAGCATCCTTGAGGTAGAACCTTCTTTTCTAGCACTGCAATCGATTTGGTATATTTTCATTTTTATCCAAGTTTTTGAAGTATAGGAAAATACTTTAATATGTAAAATCCTAAAGCTTGCAACTGGTTTGTAATCATTAATATTCCTGTTATCAATAATAATCCTCCACCAAGTCTTGAAATAGTTATCATTTTTGATTTTAGATTTTTTGTAACAACCATAAAACGTTGAATCAAATAACCTGATGCAATAAATGGCAATGCTAACCCTAGCGAATAAGACACAAGTAACAATATACCTCGATTCAAACTTTGCTCGATCGAAGCTAAAGCTAATATTGATCCCAAAATAGGACCAATACATGGAGTCCATCCAAATCCAAAAGCCATACCAACTAATATGGAGCTAAAATTTCCTGATTTAATCTCAGTATTAATTCTTTTTTCATAATTTAAAAACTTAATATTAATTAATCCCATAATATGAAGGGAGAAAATGATTATAATACTTCCTGCGATAATTCTTAATTCAAAAGAGTTACTCAAAATTAAAGAACCTAAAAAAGTTGCGGTAGCTCCAAAGCTTATAAAAACAATTGAAAAACCAAAAGTAAATAAAACTATAGGGAATATATTAATTGTTTTTTTTTCTAATAACTCATTTAAAGAGCTTCCAGAAATATAAGATATATATCCAGGTATTAATGGAAGTACACATGGAGACAAAAAGCTTATCAATCCAGCTCCAAATGCAACAAATAATTCTATCATTTAACCAGTATTTTTCATCGCAGCTGAAATACCTGCAATAGAAGTTAATAATGCATCATTAAGATCATTTTTTTTATCTGAATTTAATTTTTTGTTTTTGATTTTATTCATAACTACTGCTTGAATTATATTTAATACTTCTGTGTAAATATTTCTTACAATAACTCCTGATCTAAATTTTTTTCTTTCATTTATAATTTCTTTTGGCGTAATCTTTTTATTTAATTTCTTAATAACTCTAAATTGGAACCTAAGTTTTTTTCCAACTCTTTTTAAATCTTTGTCAGCTAAATACTCCTCATATATTTTTGAAATATCTGGGTCCACTTTTGAAATTACCATATCCAAGATATCCATCATTGAATTGAAGAAAGGCCAGTTTTTTTCCATATCTATTAGTGTTTTTTCAAATTTTTTAATTGATGAATATCTTAAAGCTTCTGCACTTCCAAGCCATGCTGGTAGCATTAGTCTTATTTGTGTCCAAGCAAATACCCAGGGTATTGCTCTTAAACCTTTGATATTATCAATATTCTTTCTTTTAGACGGTCTTGATCCAATTGAAAGTTTTCCTAAAGACACATGTGGCGTAACGGTTTTAAAATATTTAATAAAATCTGAGCTTTGATTAATATTTTTTCTATATGAACTTTTTGAAATATCAGACATTTTTTCAATTAGATTTCTCCAATCTTTTTTAGGGACTGGCGGTGGGGTTAATGTTGCCTCCATTACAGCTCCTATATAGCTACATAAATTATAAATTGCTAAAGGCTGATATCCATATTTCTGTTGAATTACTTCTCCTTGATCTGTTATTCTGATTTTTCCATTTACCGTATTTGGTGGTTGAGATTTTAAAGTAGCTTGAATTGGACCTCCGCCTCTACCCGCAGAACCTCCTCTTCCGTGAAAGAACGTAACATCTATGTTATATTTTTTAGCAATTTTAATAATTTCTTCTTGAGCCTTATATTGATGCCAACTTGCACAAATTTTTCCAGCATCTTTGCTTGAATCTGAATATCCAATCATGACTTCTTGTTTATTTTTTATTAAATCTCTATACCACTTTAATGAAAACAAACTGGCCATTATTGATTTTGCGTTAATTAAGTCATCTAATGTTTCAAATAAAGGGACAACTCTTAATTTGTTTTTAATATTTGCTTCTTTTTGTAAATATAAAACGGATAGAATGTCAGATGCAGATGATGTCATTGAAATAACATAAGCTCCTAAACATTCAGACGGCTCTTCAGATAAAATTTTAAATGTTGACCAAACTTCTTTATTTTCTTTATTTTTAAAATTAAAATTTTTTATGAAATTTAATTTTTTTTTCATCTTCGATGATAAAAATTTAATTTTTTCCTCCTCACTCCATTTTAAATAATTAAGTTTATTTTTTTTCTTAACAAGTTCATTCATTAACTGTGAGTGTCTAGACGATTCTTGTCTAATATCTAGTTTTGCCAGATTAATTCCAAAACATTTTGCTCTTCTCATTAAATCTAATAATTCGCCACTTGCTATATTTTCACTTTGATTTTCCTCTAAAGACTCACGTACAATTCTAAGAGGTTTTAAAATTTCCTCTTTCGAGTTTAGCAATTTTTTATAGTCCAAAGGTTTTTTATTCACTATGAACTGTTCAATTGCTCGGTGAGTAAATCTCATTTTATCCCTTAAAGGTCTTAAGAAAACTCTGTAAGGCTCAAATGATTTTCCTGTTAGTTTTTGAATTTTTTTCGAACATTTTCTCATTGAATACGATCTAATTAATTTTGTGAGTTCTTTTTCGTACAATTTTGCTGCTTCCCATCTTGATAATAACAAAACTTCTTTAGTTACTTTTGATGTTACATTTGGGTTTCCATCTCTATCACCACCCATCCATGATCCAAACTCGATAGGATTAAAATTTTTTGGCAAACCTTTGCCCATATTTTTTAAAAATATCTCATTGAGTCTTCTGTAGACTTTGGGAACAGTCTCCCAAAGACTATCCTCTATTATAGCTAGACCCCATCGTGCTTCATCGGTCGGGGAAGGTTTCGATCTTTTTAAGTCATCTGTATTCCAGATAATGGTAAATTCATCGTGAATTTTTTTATTTAAAGATTTTATTTTCAAAGAGTGATCTTTAAATAACTCTCTGTCTTCAAGTATTTCTGTAATTTTATGATATTTTTGAATTAAAGTTCTTCTTTTGACCTCTGTTGGATGAGCTGTCAAAACTATTCCAATATTTAGATTTTTTGCAAAACTATAAATTTTATTATTATTAATTTTTTTATTTTTAAATAATTGCTCAAAAATTTCCTCTATAAAAATATTTTTTTGATTTTTATCGTCTCTTTTATTTTCATATTGATTAAGTTGTCTAGATGCATCAATAGATTCTGCTAGATTTATAAAATTCATAAAATGATTAAATGCTCTTGCAATCTTGTAAGTATTTTTTGGATTTATACTTTTTATTTCTTTAGATATTTTTTTATATGATCTTTTTTGTTTTCTGTTTGCTTTTGATAACTTTCTAATTTTTTCAACAAGATTATAAAAACTTTCTCCTTCTTGTTCTTTAATTACATTCCCAAGTACAGTTCCTAAAAATTTAACATCTTCTCTTAAAGTTTTCGTGGGTATTCTCTCATAATAAAGATCTCTTTTTATCATAAGTTAATTTTAAATTTTTTATTAATCATTCCAAATACATTTGTTTTAATTTTAAAAAGATTTCCAGAAAGAGGAAAGAGTTTTAACTCTTTTTTGCTCATACCCTTTATTGCAGTAGTGACAAATAACTCTGAATTTCTGTAACCTCCAAATGTACAATTTGTTATATTTTTTGTAGGCATATTAACACTATGCAACTTATTACCTTTCTTATTATAAACTGAAATACAAGATCCATTGTAATGACAAATCCATAAGTTTTGGTAATTATCTAATGTCATTCCATCAGGAGATCCCTCATTTTTACGAAATTTAATAAATATTTTTTTACTTATAACTTTTAAGTTTTTATCTATATAAATTTTATAAACTATTTTTTTCTTACTATCAGTATGGTAAAAACATCTTTTATTTATAAATGCTGGTCCATTTGTTATCATATAATTTTTATCTACTTGATTTAAATTTAAATTACTATCTAGACAATAGAGAGATCCATTGTGAATATTTCTCTCTAAGTTATCCATAGTTCCAAACCATAATCTTCCTTGATGGTCTGTTTTCCCATCATTTATTCTATTATTTTTAAATTTTTTCTCTATTTTAATTGAAATTTTTTTATTTTTTTTTTTTAAATCAACTATTCTAATTTCACCTTGTAAACCTAATACAAAAGTATTTTTTGAAACATGTGCTAAAAATCCAATTTCTTTTTCGATCTTGTAAATTTTTTTATTTTTGTTTTTGTAATTAAGCTTGAATATCTTTTTTCTTTTTATATCGACATAATAAAGTGAATTATGTTCTTTAACCCAAGTTACTCCTTCGCCTAAAATGCATTTTGAATTCCATAAAACTTCTGGTTGCGAGGTTTTAATTTTATGCATTAATAAATATAAAATTTCAAAATTATATTTGTATCACTTTTGAATTTTGCTCACCTAAGTTATCTATATTTAATTTAAGTACATCTCCAGCTTTTAAAAATTGTTGTGGCTTCATTCCCATTCCTACACCTGGCGGTGTTCCGGTAGTTATAATATCTCCTGGCTGAAGAGACATAAATTTACTTACATAAGAAACAATTTTATCAACATTAAAAATCATAGTATTTGTATTTCCTGTTTGCATTCTAATACCATTCAAATCTAAGCTCATATTAAGGTTATTTACATCTGATATTTCATCTTTTGTAACTAGATATGGTCCAATAGGTCCGTAGGTATCATGAGATTTTCCCTTAACCCATTGTCCCATTTTTTCTATTTGCCACTCTCTTTCACTCAGGTCATTTACTAAGCAGTATCCTAAAATATAATCTTGAGACTGATTTTCTTTAATATGCTTTGCTTCTTTTCCTATTACAATTCCCAACTCCACTTCCCAATCTAATTTTTTTGATCCACTAACAAGTTCAATATTATCATTTGGTCCAGAAATACAACTCGTTGCTTTCATAAATACTATTGGTTCAGTTGGTGGTTCTGCTCCGGTTTCAGCAGCATGATCTGAATAATTAAGTCCAATTGCAATAAATTTTCCTGGATTAGCAACACAAGAACCTATTCTTTCATTTGAAGAAATTTCGGGTAAATCAGATAAATTAGTTTCTTGCAACCTAGATATGATTTTAAAATTTAATGTGCGAGGCTCTAAGTCAGACAAAATAGAACTTATATCTCTTATTTTTCCATTTTTGTCTAAAGCTGCTGGTTTTTCATTTCCATTAGATCCAATTCTTAGTAATTTCATTTTATCTCCTTTAATTATTAAATTGTCATTCCTCCATCTACAGAAAAAACATTTCCAGTAGTAAAAGTTGATTCATCACTTCCGAGATATATCGCAAAATCAGCGATTTCTTGTGCAGTGCCTAACCGCCCCATTGGTTGTCTTGCAATAAAGTCTTTTTTTGCTTTTACAGGGTCTTTGCTTTGCCTTACTCTATCTTCCCATGATGGAGTAAATACTGTTCCAGGTGCAATTGCATTACATCTTATATTGTTTTTAACAAAATCAGAAGCAATAGATTTAGTAAGCCCTATAATAGCAGCTTTTGTAGCTCCATATACAAATCTATTTGGCAAACCTTTAATGCTAGAAACTACAGATGAAATATTAATTATACTGCCTGAATTATTTTTTAACATAATTGGTAGTGCTGATTTACACATAAAATACATTGATTTGATATTAACATTAAATGAAAAGTCCCAGTCATTTTCGTCACATTCTAAAATTGTTCCATGATGAACAAATCCTACTGCATTAAATAGAATATCTATCTTATCAAATTTATTAATAAATTTTTTTATTGAATCATTATCTGTTGAGTCAAGTTTCTGAACTTCAATTTTTGGAAACTCTTTTTTCAATTCATTTAAAGTTTTGTCATTTATATCTGTTGCAATTACCTTGGCCCCCTCATTACTAAATGCAATAGCTGTAGCTTTACCTATTCCTTGACCGGCAGCTGTCACTATTGCAATTTTATCTTTCAATCTATTTGCCATTTCTGTTTAACTCCTCAATTTGTATGTACAATGAACTATGATCTTTATCAGAATGATTATTATTAACTAAATTTTGATACATTTCTTTAATTAATTTAGAAATTGGTAGTTTGAAATTGACGTTTTCTGCACTTTCTAAAATATTATTCATATCTTTTAAATGTGTAGATGTTTTACCACCTGGTTCAAAATTATTCTCTATCATTTTTTTTCCATGATTTTTAAGTATTTTGCTATCAGCAAAACCACCTTCGACTGCTTTAATAAATTTATTTGGGTCTGCTCCAGCTTTTTTACAAAGATGTATAGCTTCTGCTACAGCTCCAATAGTAATACCTACAATTATTTGATTAGCTAATTTTGCTATTTGACCACATCCTATAGGTCCTACTAATGTTGGATTACCCATTGTATTTAATAGATTTAGTGCTTTATTAAAAACTTCTTTTTCTCCTCCAACCATTATAGCTAAATTACCATTTTTGGCTCCCGACGTTCCACCAGAAACAGGTGCATCTAAAAAATATGTTTCTTTTTTTTTTAAAATTTCATTAATCTTTTTTGATGTAATTGGTTTTGTAGAACTCATATCTATAACAATTGAATTCTTTTTTATATTTTCCAAAAAATCTTTATTGCTAATTACTGATAAAACTGCATCATCATCTGAGAGCATAGTTATTATAATTTTGGATTTTTCAACTGCTTCCTTAATTGAATTTACTACCTCAGCTCCATTTTTTGATAAACCTTGTGCTTTTTTATTTGTTCTATTAAATGCAGTAAGATTAAAACCTGCCTTAAGGATATTTTGTGCCATTGGGTAACCCATTAAACCAGTTCCTATTATTGATACGTTTTCCATGTTTAATGTGAATGTCTTGGAGTTCCTTTTTTTTCAACAATTCTATTATAAACTGATCTAGTTTTAATACATGCTCCATCCTCTAATTGACCCACTGTTAATCTAGACAGTTCTTGCCATGGAGTTTGATTATTAATTATTTTAATTTTATTTTTAGATCTTCTTTTTTTAAATTCGTTAGCTGATATTAGAAGATCAACTCTTTTTTTATTTAAATCAATTTTTATTTTATCTCCTGTTTTGATTATACCTATGTCTCCACCCGCAGCTGACTCTGGTGAAACGTGAAGTATAGAGGGGCTTTCTGAAGTTCCACTTTGTCTACCATCACCAAGTGTTGGTAATGCATTTACACCTTTTTTAAGCAAAGCATCTGGTGGTTGCATATTAACTACCTCTGCAGAACCTGGATATCCTATAGGTCCACAACCCCTAATGATTAAAATTGATTTCTCATCTATATTTAATTTTTTACTATTAATTCTTTTGTGATAGTCCTCAGGTCCTTCGAATACTACTGCTTTACATATAAATGAATTAGGTCTATCTCGGTCAGATAAATATCTTTTTTTAAATTCATCGCTTATTACAGATGTCTTCATAATTGCAGAATTAAAGAAATTTCCTTTAAGTACTAAAAAACCAGCATTCTGGGACAGATTTTTTTGGAAAGTTTTAATAACTTTTGAATTAACTTTAATCTTGCTTTTTAAATTTTGACCCAAATTTTTTCCTGTAACTGTTTTTACTTTTATATTTAGTTTTTTGTTTTTTATTAACTCTTTCATTACTGCTGGCACACCTCCTGCTTTATAAAACCCTTCCATTAAATATTTTCCAGCAGGTTGGCAATCAACAAGAAGAGGTATTTTGTGTCCTAATTTTTGCCAATTTGATAAATCGAATTTTATGCCCATATGCTTAGCAATAGCTAACAAATGAGTAGTTGCATTACTTGATCCTCCAATCGCGCTAGCAACTACAACTGCATTTTCAAATGCTTTTTTTGTCATTATTTTTGATGGAGTTAAATTTTCTCTGACCATATTTACAATTCTTTGACCAGTTTTATAAGAAATTTTTTTTCTTTCTGGGTAAGGTGCGGGTATAATTGCACAACCAGGTAGCGACATACCTAATGCTTCTGCAATCGAATTCATTGTAGACGCGGTCCCCATAGTATTACAATGTCCGACACTTGGTGAAGATGCGGTAGCCATATCCATAAACTGATCATAATCAATTTCACCTTTTGAATACAATTTTCTTGCTTCCCAAATTATTGTTCCTGATCCAGCTTTTTGTCCTTTGTAATGACCATCTAACATGGGTCCACCTGAGAGAATAATTGATGGAATATTTACAGTAGCTGCAGCCATTAATGCTGCGGGTGTAGTTTTATCGCAACCAGTTGTTAAAACTACTCCATCTAAGGGGTAGCCATATAATACTTCAACTAAAGATAAATAACTTAGATTTCTATCTAAAGCAGCTGTTGGTCTTTTTCCAGTTTCTTGAATTGGATGAGTTGGAAATTCCATAGGAACTCCTCCAGCGTTCAAAATTCCTTTTTTTATATTTTTACTTAAATCTAAAATATGCCTGTTGCATGGAGAAAGATCACTTCCAGATTGAGCTATACCAATTATTGGCTTACCTGACTGCAAATCTTTTCTTTTTAATCCGTAGTTTAAATATCTCTCTAAGTAAAGCGCAGTAAGGCCTGGGTCTTTGGGATTATCAAACCATTCTTTACTTCTTAATTTAATTTTTTTCACGGAATAAGAATATTACGTTATACCAGCATCAACAATAAAGTTTTGTTTTGTGCATCCAGATGATTGATCTGATGCTAAAAACATTACCATTTGAGCTACATCATTCGGTTTTAATTGTCTTTTTAAAGCCTGACTATCTAAAATAAGCTTTTTGTATTTAGGGGTTAACCAATGTTTTATTTGTCTTTCAGTAGCTATAGATCCAGGTGTTACTGAGTTTGTTCTGATATTATATTTTCCATATTCTTGTGCAAAGGATCTAGTCAAACCTACTACTGCAGATTTTGCAGTTTCATACACAACTTTATCTCCCTCACCTAACATCCACGAAACTGAACTTAAATTTACAATCGATCCAGCTTTAATTTTTTTCATTGATTTAACAACAGCTTTTGCTGCAAAAAAATAATGTTTTAAATTGATTGCAATTCTATTTTCCCAATATTTTTCATCCACCTCATCTGTAGTATGTCTATCATCATTAGCTGCATTATTAATTAAAGCATGTATTGGACCTTTTTGTGTAATAATATTTCTAATTATTTTTTCTAATTTATTGATATCTAATAAATTGCATTTGATGAAAATGGGCGCTTTAAACTTATTTTTCTTAATTTTGTTTAAAAGTTTTTTAGTTTCTTTTAAATTAATATCTACAAAATAAACTTCACTTCCTTGTTCACAAAAGTGTTCTACTATTGAGGCTCCAATACCTGAACCACCACCAGTAATAAATACCCTTTTATTTTTTAAATCTGAATATTTAACTTGCATTTTATATCCTTTCATCAGTTTTAGCATCAAATAATGATATTTGAGTTACATCAAAAAATAATTTAGTTTCTTTTGCTAATTCAATTTTAATTGTTGAAGGAAATTTGGCTAAGATCTCTTGATTAGCATAATCAAAAGTTATTATCTGTTCATGACCAATATACTCACTTAAATTTGCTCTTAAATTGATTTCAAAATCAATTTCATTAGATTTTTTAAAATAAATATGCTCTGGCCTTATACCAAAGTAAATTTCTTTATTATTTAAATTAGATTTATCTTTAAATTCATAATCTTTAATTGGAATTTCAACATTAGAGCCACTGGCTGTAAACAATATTTCACCTGAACTTTCTTTTAAGCTTCCCTTAATTAAATTCATAGATGGTGATCCAATAAAATCAGCTACAAACATATTACTTGGTTTATTATAAATATTTTCAGGTGTATCATTTTGCTGAATAACTCCATGGTTCATAATCGCTATCCTTGTTCCTAAACTCATTGCTTCAGTTTGATCATGAGTTACATAAACAACTGTTGTTTTCAGCTGTTGGTGAAGTTTTTTGATCTCTCTTCTCATCTCAACCCTTAGTTTTGCATCCAAGTTAGACAAAGGTTCATCAAATAAAAATATTCTTGGCTCCCTTACAAGAGCTCTACCAATTGCAACACGTTGTCTTTGACCACCAGATAATTGTGAAGGTTTCCTCTCTAATAACTGATCAACTTGTAAAAATTTTGATACTTTTTCTAATTGTTCCTCTATTTTTTCCTTGGATGTTTTTGCTTGTTTAAGACCAAAGATCATGTTCTCTCTAACATTCATTGATGGATATAAAGCGTAAGATTGAAAAACCATCGCGATATTTCGGTCTTTTGGCTCGACTTTACTTACATTGTAATCATCAATAAAAACATTTCCTTCGTTAATAGTTTCTAAGCCAGCGATTATATTTAGTAATGTTGATTTTCCACAACCAGATGGTCCTAACAGAACCAAAAAATTACCCTCATCAATCTCTAGCTTGATTTTTCTTAAAACTTCAGTTGATCCAAAGTTTTTTGACAATTCTTCAATTTTCAACGTTTTCATTTTTATCCTTTTACAGCTCCTGAAGTTAATCCTCTGATAAAATATTTACCTGCCAATACATATACTATTAGTGTTGGAATACCGGCTATAATAGCTGAAGCCATATCTACATTGTATTCTTTTACACTTGTACTTGATAAAACCATATTGTTTAAAGCAACTTGTATAGGTGCCGCTTCACCAAAAGAAAAAGTTGATCCAAATAAAAAATCATTCCATATTTGTGTAAATTGCCAAATTATCGTTACAACAATAATCGGTGCAGATATTGGAAGTAAAATTTTAAAAAATATTTTAAAAAATCCGGCCCCGTCTATTCTAGCAGCTTTAACTAATTCCGTTGGCACAGAAACATAATAATTTCTAAAAAATAATGTTGTAAAAGGAATTCCATAAACTGTATGCACTAATACTAATCCAACAACAGAATTTGATATTCCTAATACTCCAAGAGTTCTAGCCATAGGTAACAATATTGCTTGAAAAGGTATAAAACATCCAAACAATAAAAAAAGGAAAACCCACTGATCTCCTTTAAATCTCCATTTAGTTAAAACATAACCTGTCATCGCTCCAATGAATGTTGAAAAAAATACCGCTGGCACAACCATCTTGATTGAATTCCAAAAATATGGTCTTAAAAAAGTGTCACCAGCTCCATATCCTCGTCCTCCCCATGCTACAGCCCAGGAATCCAAATTTAATCCACTAGGCCAACTTAAAAGTGTTCCTTGACGGATCTCTTCCATTGTTTTTAATGAAGTAACAATCATCACATAAAGTGGAAAAATAAAATATGAAGCAAAAAGAATTAAAATAAAATATAAAAACCATCTCAAAAATATATTGGTGTATTTGGATTTTTGTTCTAACCGGTGATAAGAAGTGGATTTCAAACTATCTTGCATTCTCTCTCCTTAACTCTGAGTATAAATATGGGATAATCACAGCAGCTACGGCCATAAACATCATCATTGCGCTTGCTGCAGACAAACCAACTTGGCTTTTATGAAATGCAGTTTGTGTCATATACAAAGCAGGCATAGTTGTTGATATACCTGGGCCACCTTGTGTCAGTGCTACGATAAGATCATAACTTTTTATAGATATATGAACTAAAATCACAAAACTTGTAAAAAAAACAGGTCTCATCATTGGAAGTAAAATCTTCCAGTAAACCGTAAATAAACTTGCGCCATCTATTTTTGCTGCCTTAACAATTTCATCTTCTACTGACCTTAATCCTGCTAAAAATAGCGCCATCACGAACCCCGCAGATTGCCAAACACCTGCTATAACTATAGTATAGATGGCCATCTCCCTATCTACCAACCAATCAAAGGTAAAGTTCTCAAAACCCCAATCTCTAAACATTTTTTGGATACCTAAAGTTGGATTTAATATCCATTTCCAAGCAGTTCCTGTAACAATAAAAGATAGCGCCATTGGATATAAATAAATCGTTCTTAGCAAACCCTCTGCTCTGATTTTTTGATCTAAAAAAATTGCAAGAATTATTCCTATAACAACACAGAAGATTAAAAATAAAGCTGTAAAAATAAGCAAGTTATCTACTGCAATAAGCCATTTCCTTGATGCCCAAAGTTTTTCATATTGTCCAAATCCCCAAAGCTCATACTTTGGTAGAATTTTAGAATTTGTAAAAGATATATATAAAGTCCAAAGTACAAATCCATAAACAAACCAGCCAATTAAACCAACAGCTGGGGCCATTACAATTTTGGGTAAATTTTTTTCTAACCACCTGAACATTATAAATATTTTTTATTTTTAGATTTAAAAAAGGCCACTTAATCCAAAGTGGCCTTTTAATTTTTGATTACTACATATTAGCTAAAACTGAGTCAGCTAAAGCGTTAGCAGCATCCACAGATGACATGTCAGAGTTAAAGTGCTCTGTGATTATATCTTGTAAAGCAGCTTTCATAGTATTACCTTGTGCCATTCCATGAGCAAAACTTGGAACTAATCCACCACTTGCACCTGCAGTTTTGATATCTGCATTAGATGTTTTTGCACATTTGTCGAATTCATCCATTGATACGTCTAAACGAGCTGGTATAGAACCTTTGTATAGGTTGAAAACTTTTTGGAAGTTTTTACCCATCATAAGCTTAGCTAGTAACTTTTGACCAGCTTGTTTATCTGGATCGCTTGATTTATAAAAGATAAAACTATCTACGTTATATAAGTATCCATTGTTTGAAGGAGTAGCAGCACAATAGTAATCTTTACCTGGAACTTTTCCAGCAGCTGTAAATTCACCTTTTGCCCAATCACCCATAATTTGGAAACCAGCTTTTCCTTCAATAACCATACCAGTAGCAACGTTCCAGTCTCTTCCTGGGCTACCTTCGTCAGTAAAACCTTGAAGTTTTCTCATTTGATCAAAAACTTTTACTGTTGTATCACTTCTTAAACAGCTTTCTTTAAGATCTACATAACAATTTTTGTAATAGTTATTTCCTCCGATACCCATGGCAACTGCCTCAAAAACTGTAGCATCTTGCCAAGCTTGACCACCATGAGCAAATGGAATTATTCCAGCAGCTTGTAATTTTTCGGCAGCAGCATTTAACTCATCCCAAGTAGTTGGAACTGAAATACCGTTTGAATCGAAAACAGCTTTATTTGCCCACATCCAGTCAATTCTGTGTATGTTTACTGGCGCAGCACAATAGGGTCCGCTGTTATTTTCACACTTGTGAATAGCTGCAATCATTGGATCTAGTAAATTATCCCAGCCCTCTGATTTAGCAACTTCATCAATATTATATGGAGCCACAACACCTTCTTGATCATACTCTTGAATTGTCGGTCCCTTAATTTGAGATGCTGATGGAGGATCTCCAGCAACAATTCTTGCTTTTAATGCAACGTTAGCAGCGTCTCCACCACCACCTGTTACAGGCATGTCCATCCATTCACCACCATTCGCGGCGAAATCATCTTTTAAAACTTTAAGAGCAGCAGCTTCACCACCAGACGTCCACCAATGCAAAACCTCTATTTTTGGCCCTGCAATTGATGAAGTAGATGTGAACGCTAACGTAATTAAAGCAATTATTAATTTTTTCATATCTTCTTCCTCTTTAATGTTTGTTTAGTTAACTATTTTTTAAAAAAGAAACTATAAGTAGATTAATCGTTAATTGATAACTAAAAAAATATAATACAACTAATAATTGATATAAATATTTCTCTTAAATTAACAGTGTTTTTTTTTTTAAAAAAAATATTTTTTTTTTTGGATTCAATCTTTAATTGAAATTTTAATATGTCGCGCCTCTTCCTAATCTTGCAGCACCACGAACACCACTAGCATCACCAAATTTTGGTTTTAAAAAGACTCCTTCGTACTCCCGTCCAATTACAAATTTTCTTACCAATGAATCTACTTCATTTAAAAAATCTATTTCATTTGAAACTCCACCACCAAAAACAAAGGCATCTGGATCTAAAATATTTATAATACTTGAAAGTGACATTGCTAAATTAACTTTGAAATCGTCAATAAATCTTTCTGCATCTAAATCATGTTTTCTATTTAATTCAAAAATTTCGTTTGCTTTTAAATTTTTTCCATAAATTTTATTAAATCTTTTGGCTAAACCTAAACCTGATAAAAAACTTTCAATTTCTGCTTCTCGCGCATTACTAGAGTCAAATTTTTCTTTCTTGGCAGCAAAATACGGTATTTGATTATGACCCCATTCTCCTGCAACACCATTAGGACCACTGACAATTTTCTTATCAATTACTAAACCACCCCCAACTCCTGATCCTAAAATAATTCCATAAACAATTTTATAATGTTTTCCTGATCCATCGATTGCTTCAGATAAAGCAAAACAATTTGCATCATTTTCACAAAAGACTTCTTTTCCAAGTGCTCTACGTAAATCATTTTGAAAAGGTTTTTTTTCTAACCAAGTTATATTTGGACAATTTTTTACTAACCCTGTTTGAGGAGAATGGACACCTGGATGACAAACTCCAATTGGAAGTTCTTTGTTAAATTCTTGCTCTAATTTTTTATGTATATCTCTTATCGCAATTACAATTTGATTATAATCTTTTGGACATAATATTCTAGATCTATGTTTCTCTTGTCCATCTTCTTCAAGTACTACACTTTCAATTTTAGTAGCTCCAACATCAATACCTATTTGCATATTAATAAGTAGCCCTTCCACCGCTCAAATCAAAAACAGCAGCTGTAGAGAATGAATTCTCTTCACTAGCCAACCAAGTTACTAACGATGCTAATTCTTCAACTTTAGCAAATTTATTTCTAGGGATTTTTGATAACATATAATTTATATGTTCTTTAGTCATTTGGTCAAAAATCCTCGTTTTTGCTGCTGCGGGAGTTACACAATTTACAGCTATATTTTTTTGTGCAAGCTCTTTACCTAATGACTTTGTTAATCCTATAACGCCTGCTTTAGATGTGCTATAAGCGCTCGCATTTGGATTTCCTTCTTTTCCAGCAATTGATGCAATATTTACTATTCTACCATAATTATTTTTTAACATAAATGGAACAACTGCTTTACAACAGTAAAAAACTGAATTTAGATTCAAATTCATTACTTTATTCCATTCGTCTAATGGATATTCTGCAACCGATGTATTCAAACCTGCAATACCTGCGTTATTTATAAAGATGTCAATTTTTCCATGTTTTTTTTCTAGTTCTTCTAAATTTTTATTTACTATTTTAAAATTAGTAACATCAACAACTTGATGACTAAGGTTTTCAGATTTTAATTTATTAATTGCGTCTTTAATGGCACTTTCATCAATGTCCCAAATAATAACTTTTGCACCTGATTGTATAAATCTTTCTGTAATTGCAAATCCAAAACCTTGGGCACCACCTGTTATAACTGCAACTCTATTACTTAGATCAAACTTTATCATTTTATTTACTTCTCTTTATTAATGGAAAACTTAAAGCAATTAAAGATAAAACAAAAAATGTTAAAGCTATAGGTCTTTGAAGGAACATTAACCAGTTTCCATCGAAAATAACAAGCGATTGTCTTAAAGTTCCCTCTACTAATTCACCTAAAATTAAACCTATAATTACAGGTACAACTGAAAATCCATATCTTCTCATAAAAAAACCAATAACTCCAAATAATAGCATCAACCAAACATCAATAATTGACTGATTTAAAGAATATGTTCCACAAACAGAAACTGCAAAAATCATCGGCCATAATAATTTATTCGGAACTAGAGTTATTCTTGCAAATATTTTAGCCCCAAAAAATCCTAATACGAAGAATAAAATATTTGCAATTAGCATTGATCCAAATATTCCATAAAGAAACTCAGGTTGCTCTCTAAATAAATCTGGACCCGGTCTTACACCATGTATGATTAATCCTGTAAGTATTACTGCTGTAGTCGCACTACCAGGAATGCCCAATGCTAGCGTTGGAACCATAGCTCCTCCGGTAGCAGCATTATTTGCTGCTTCAGCTCCAGCTATCCCTTCAATTGATCCTTTTCCAAAATCCTCAGGTTTTTTTGACCATCTTTTTGCTTCAGCATATCCTATTAATGATGCAACAGTTCCTCCCTCTGCTGGTAAAACACCAATGAATGATCCTATGCCGCTAGATCTAATTATTGTTTTCCAAGTTTTTTTATAATCATCGATTGATGGAAGTTTAACTGCCTTTAAAGCTACTCTATTAAATATTTGATTAATTAAAGTAGATTGAGTTAACATTTCACTAATGGCAAACAAACCTACTACCACTGGAATAAAACCAATACCTTCAGTCAATTCATTAATTCCAAATGTAAACCTATCTATAGATGTCATAAAATCTTTACCAACAGTTGAAATTAGAATTCCAAAAGCACCAGCAATTAAATTTTTTATAGGACTACCTTCGCCAATTGATGCAAGCATAGTTAATCCAAAAATTGCTAGAGCAAAATATTCAGGTTGACCGAATTCGTAAGCTAAATTTGCAAGTAAAGGTGCAAAAAATATAAGAACTACAACACTAGCAATTCCACCAATTACGCTGGAAACAGTAGCCATACCTAAAGCTCTACCAGCTTCTCCTTTTTGTGCTAAAGGGTAACCATCTAAACATGTGGCTGCTGCTGCAGGGGTTCCAGGAGTATTTATTAAAATTGCGGTAATCGCACCTCCATAAGTTCCTGCACAATAAATTGCAGTAAGTAATACAATTGCAGATAGTGGATCTAGTGTCATCGTAAATGGTAATATTAAAGCACCGCCTGTTGTTGGTCCTAGTCCAGGAAGAACTCCAAGAATTAATCCAAAAATTGTTCCAAAAAATAAAACAATTAATAATTTATAACTAAATAAAGGAGCAAAGATTAAACCTAAATTTTCCATTTTATCCGTAATAAAGATTTGTAATAATTCCAGGTGGAAATCGTAATCCTAAAATTGTTTCAAAAAATACAAAAACAATTAAAGGAAATATAATTGATACCATTATTAAATAGGTAACTCTTCTTTCTCCCCAAAAGTAAGAAACTATGATTGAAAGTAATGCTATGCCTAAAAAGAAATCTAAAAATTTTGAAACAGTTACAAAAACAACAAATGAAAGTAAAGTGATATAAAATGAATTAGGTAATTTTTTTTCATTTTTCCAAGGATTTTTAAGAGAAATAAAATAAGTTAATAAAGTTAGTGCAATAATTAAAATTAACAGGGCCTTTGGAAATGTTGCTGGTTGGATACCTCTATTTAATATAGGAGGTACTATATCAAAAGTAAAAGTAAAGTATAATAGGATTGAAGAAATTACTATTATTACAGCTGATACAATGAATGAACTTTTAAAAAAAAGGGACAAACTTTTGTTTGTCCCTTTTTCATTATGTACATCATTCATTTAAATGTACAAAATTTATTAATTAATGTAACCCAATGCTTTGAGTTGAGCTGTCATTTCAGCAAGCATTTCTTCCATTTGCTTGCCCCACTCATCTGCACCTACAACACTCGTCTCATCAAGACCAATTTCTGTTAGGAAATTTTTATAGTAGTTGTGGCTCATAGCTTTCATCATTCCAGCTTCTAGTTGTTTAACTCTGTCTGCTGGAGCACCTTTTTTAGTTACGAAACCTCTAACAGTAGATAAAGAAACAGGTATACCTAATTCTTTAGCTGTTGGAGAGTCTCCAATTTTAGCCATTCTATTATTTGCTAATACAACTGAAACACAAAGTTTTCCTTCATTAATTTCAGTTAGGGCCTCACCTAAATTTAAAACTCCTACATCAATATCTCCTTTTATTAGATTAGTTTTAATTGGCGCAACACCTTTGTAAGCAACAATAGTTGGATCTTTTAATCCACCTTTTTTAGTAAATGCAATTGCACTAACATCATCAATTCCACCAGTGTGAGTTGTTCCATATTTTAGTGATTTTGATTTTTGCGTGCTAATAAATTTCTTAGCATCTTTAATGTCATTATTACAGTTAACAACAAATAGTTGAGGATCATCAGTTCCTCTAGCTAGCGGTTGCATATCACTTATTTTGACTTTTGTTTTACCTAAAGCCATTGATACAGCGTGACCAGTAGTCCAAGTCAAAGTGTGATTACCATCAGCAGGAAGTGTCATCATATAGTCCATGGATGCAGCTCCACCACCACCTTTTTTATTAACTAATTGCATGTCTTGTTTTAAAACTCTTCTTGCTCTTAACAACATCATTCTAGTAGTAACATCTGTTCCACCACCAAAACCAGCATGAGTAATTGCTTGTATTGGATGACCATCTGCTTTTGCAGATGTAATCATAAGTGGAAGTGCTACAACGAAAAATTCAGTTACTAAAAATGCAGCAGCTAAAAATAGTTTAAAGCTTTTTTTCATTATTTTCCTCTTAAGTTAATTTATATTTAAATATTTAATCATAATCTGTTAGAAACAGTAAGAAAAAAGATGACAAATAAGAAAAAAAATATTGCTTTATTACTAGGAGATCCATCAGGTATTGGACCAGAACTTATATCAAAACTTTTGACCCAAAACGAACTATCGAATGCAAATATTACTATAATTGGTGAAAAAAATATTTTAAACGCTGGAGATAAAATTTCAGGAAATAATTCAGACCTAGAAATTGTTACTGATTTTGATGAAATAAATTTTGATAAAAAAAGTAAGTATTTTTTAGATATCTCTAAGGGCAAAAACAAAAATTATAATTTATCAGAGTGCTCTGCGGAATCTGGAGAAACAGTTTTAAATGCATTAAATTTAGCACTAGAACTTGCGAAAGAAAAAAAAATTGATGCTATTAATTTTGGTCCTTTTAATAAGACAAGCTTAAAACTAGGTGGATGTAAATTTGATGACGAATTACATCATATGGCTGATAAATTAAATGTAAAAAGTTTTTTTTGTGAATTTAATGTAGTAGATAATTTTTGGACTGCACGAGTGACATCTCATATACCTATCAAAGAAGTTCCAGAACATATTAAGAAAGATAAAATAATGAAGCCAATAAAATTGATTAATGAAGCAATGAAATTAAACGGTATAGAAAATCCAAGAGTTGCAGTTCAAGCTCTTAACCCTCATGCAGAGTTTGGTAATGAAGAAAAAGATGAGATAATACCAGCAATAGAGGAAGCAAAAAAACTTGGTATTAATGCTGATGGTCCTTTGCCATGTGATACTTCTTTCATTACAGCATTTAAAAATAAAAATCATGATTGTATTGTTGGAATGTATCATGATGCTCTTCAATCTGGACTAAAGGCTTTTGGATTTGATAGAGGAGTAACAGTTCAAGGTGGTCTTCCAATTCCAATAACAACACCTGCGCATGGAACTGCGTTTGATATTGCCGGAAAAAATCAGGCAAATTTGGAGCCAACATTGCAATCGTTTAAAATTGCATTAAGAATGGCTCAAAATTTAAATTAAATGTCTAAAATTAAAGATATAAGAACAAAAGTATATCAATGGAATGGTAAAACAGTTCCTCCACAAAATAATTTTTGCACAAATGCATCAGATTTACTTTATGAAAAATCAGATGCCATGGGTTCTTTCAGATTTCATGAATGGTTAATTTGTGAAATTGAAACTGATGATGGTCATATTGGAATTGGTAATGCAGCTCTTGCACCTCAGTTAGTAAAAAAAACTATTGATGAGTATCTTAGACCATTAGTTATAGGAGAAGATCCTTTTGATTACGCTTACATCTGGGAAAAAATGTATAGAAGAACTCATGCATGGGGAAGAAGAGGTTTAGGTATGGTTGCAATATCTGCAATTGATATTGCTATTTGGGATATATTAGGAAAATTAACTAACAAACCCGTATTTAAATTGTTAGGGGGTAGAACAAAAGAAAAGATACCTGTTTATGCATCAAAACTTTATAGCCAACCAATCAAAGATTTACAAAATGAAGCTGAAAAATATAAAAAACAAGGTTTTAAAATGTTTAAAATGAGATTTGGTTGGGGGCCAAAAGATGGTCCTGAAGGTATGAGAAAAAACATTGAACTTGTAGAAGCTGTAAGAGAAGTAATCGGGGATGATACTGACTTAATGTTAGAATGTTATATGGGTTGGAACCTAGATTATTCTAAAAGAATGATACCTAAATTGGTAAAATTTAATCCAAGATGGTTAGAAGAACCAGTTATTGCTGATGATATTCATGGGTATGCGGAACTGAATAATATGAACGCTATACCAATTTCT
Organism: uncultured Pelagibacteraceae bacterium; assembly: GCA_902595635.1. GTDB lineage: Bacteria > Pseudomonadota > Alphaproteobacteria > Pelagibacterales > Pelagibacteraceae > Pelagibacter. The sequence continues at coordinate 44,674 of CACJQT010000005.1, forward strand.
GGGGGAGAACATGAATTTAATCTATTTGGTTTTAAACAATTGTTAGACCTCAAAGCAGTTAGCTACATTCAATATGATAATAATAGAGTTGGTGGATTTACAATCGCTCAGAAAATAAATGCTCTTGCAGAGGCTTATCAAGTTCCAGTAATTCCACATGCAGGTCAAATGCATAACTATCATTTAACAATGTCGAATTTTAATTGTCCTATCTCAGAGTTTTTTCCAGTTCATGATGTAGAAATTGGTAACGAACTATTTTATTATATTTTTGAAGGTGATCCTGCTCCAATAGATGGAATGATCGATCTAGATGATAATGTTCCAGGTCTTGGGCTTAAGATTACAGATAAATATAAATCAGAATTTAAAATTATTGAGTAATTAATAATTTTCTACTTCATTGATGCTTGGCATTGAATTTGCAGCCCCTTCTTTAGTTGTAGAAATGCCAGCAACTTTGTTAGAAAATTTTAATGCATCAACAATTTTTAACGATTTAGCTAATGCCACACTAAAAGCTCCATTAAATGCATCTCCTGCTCCAGTAGTATCTTTTACATCGTCTTTTAATTTATGAGCATCTACAAAATGGCTTTCGGTTCCATTTGAAAAATAAACTCCTTTAGAACCTAGAGTTATTAGAATATTTTTTACTCCTTTTTTTAAAAATTCTTTAGCTGCATTTTCTATTTCAGATTTTGTTTCTATTTTTTTTTCTAAATAAAAACTAGCCTCAGTTTCATTTGGTGTAAAATAGTCTATGTTTTTAAAGTCATTCTCAGATATTTTTGAAGCCGGAGCTGGATTTAAAATTGTAATTGATCCAGTATCTTTGGCTTTTTGTAAAGCATAGCTTGTAACATCATATGGAGTTTCTAATTGTGTTAAAAATATATCTGAGTTTTCAATTGCTTTTAAATTATTATCTATATCAGAACTATTTAAAGTGCCAGCAGCGCCTGGTATGATGTTTATTGCATTATCACCTGTATTAGTATTAATCATAATACCAGCAACACCAGTTGAGTGATTTTTGTCTTTAATAATATAATCAGTATTTACTCCAGAGGATTTATATAAATTTAGTGCCATTTCAGCATTATTATCATCACCTATTTTTGTAATAAAACTTATGTTTCCGCCAAGTCTTGCTGCAGCAATGGCTTGGTTAGATCCTTTTCCACCAGGTCCTATTAAGTGTTTTGTTCCTAAAATAGTTTGCCCCACTTCAGGAATTTTTTCACCAATAAAACATAAGTCTGCAACAAATACTCCAAATACACATATAGATTTCATTTAATTAAGACCAGACTTTACCGTCAGGAAGAATAACTCCTTTAGTAATAATAAAACATCCAAAAGGTCGAGCATCTGTAGTGGTTACAATACAATATGCTTTTTTTGCTTCTTCATAAAAATTTTGTCTTGAAATTGATCCAACTTTCCATTGGGGACCAGAATTATTTTTTACTGCTTCAATAAATTCTTTATGAGTCTCAGTAAGTTCTTCTGGTTTATCATCTACTTCCATTCTAAGTGCAGGTGAGCCCCCTTGTGATACGGTAAAACTATCTAATGGAAAAACAGATAAAATTGCATTTGCTGCACTTTTAATATCTACCCCATCTAATCGTATTACATTCTTGTTCATAGAGTTTGCAGGAAAATTAGCATCAGCAAGAATAATTTTCTCGCCATGACCCATAGATCTTAAATGAAAAAGTAAATCAGGGCTTAAAACTGGGTTAATATTTATTAACATTAAAAGATTATATTACATAAAAAAAAAGGGTGGAATAAAATTCCACCCTTTTTTAAATGTTATAGACTAATGATTATTTAAAATCGTTAGCGTTTTCTTTTGTCACTAGTTGTGTTCCAGTATCAATGTTTGGATCAATACTTCCACCATTAGCTAGCTCAAGTGCATATTTAACACCGTAAGCACCCATGTTATATGAGAACTGAGCAATAGTTGCAGTCATTTCACCTTTTAAGATACTTGTAGCAGCATCTGGAGTTGCATCAAAACCAACAACGACAACATCATTCATATCTGCATCTTTAAGAGCTTGCATAGCACCTAAGCCCATATTGTCATTTGAAGCAAATATTGCTTTGATGTTAGGATTTTTCAAAATAATAGACTCAGTAACTGATCTACCTTTCGCAGTATCCCACTCAGCTGTTTGAGTAGCAACTATATTTAAACCACAATTTTTAAATCCTTTAATTGCACCATCTCTTCTTAGTAAAGCTGTTGATTGAGACTCTATTCCAGTCAAAATTGCAACATCTGAACCTTTTGGAGTTTTGTCACAAATGAATTTAGCAGCTAATTCTGCTCCATTCATATTGTTAGTTCCAATAAAAGTAACACCTTCATTGATCCCTTTTGTATCTACGAATACAACTGGAACACCACTTTTGATAGCATCATCTACAATTGGAGCAAATGCATTTGGATCTCCTGGTGCAAGAGCTAAAGCATCAACACCTTTAGCAAGTTGGTCTTCCACTTGGTTAATTTGTGCTTGAACATCACCTTCTTGAGGTGGCGCAACCAAGATTAACTTGACACCTAATTTTTTAGCTTCTTCTTCAGCACCTTTAGTAACAGAAGCCCAGAAAGGATTTCCAGACCCAGGACCTTTAATACTGAATAAGATTTTTTTACCATGACCATCAGCAAAAGAAGCTGAAATCATGCTTATCGATAAAAAAATTGCTGATACTAAAACAACAATTTTTCTTGATAGTTCTCTCATAAATTTCCCCTTTAATAATTATTAAAGCTTAATTTAATAAAATTTTTAAAAAAAATTCAACTGTTTACAGGGTCTCTTATGATAGCATCTATTCAACTTTGACGTGTTTATTTTCTTGTGCCAAAATCTCTTCTTAAAACATCCACGTAAACTGCTAATACAATGATCGAGCCAATTAATACCTGTTGCCAGAAAGAGCTTACATCCATCAAATTAAGTCCATTTCTTAAAATTCCCATAATCATTACTCCGGCAAATACTCCAAGAACAGTTCCTCTACCACCAAAGAAACTAGCTCCACCAATTATACATGCTGCGATAGCATCCAATTCAGATTGTAATCCTGCATTAGGATAACCAGAGTCTGTTCTTCCTGCTAAAATTAATGCTCCAATACCTGATAAAAAACCACAAAGTGAATAAACAATTATTAAAATTTTATTAACATTAATTCCTGAGGCTCTTGCTGCGCTTGGGTTGCCACCAATTGCATAAATCCACTTTCCTGTTCGACTGTGATTCAAGAAAACCCAAAAAACAAAATATACAAAAGCTATTAAAACTAAGCTTACAGGTAGATATTGAGATTTCTCTAATCCTAACCAAGTAAGATCAATTCTACCATGACCTAAGTACCTAACTTCATCGGTAAATCCACTTATGGGTGTTCCGCCTGATATTAAGTTTCCTGTTCCTCTAAAAATATAAAGAGTTCCTAAAGTCATTATAAAAGGATGAGGCATTCTTAAAAGTGTTATCCCCAAACCATTTATCAACCCGCATAAAAATCCAGCAAACAAAGGTACTAGAACAACTATAAACCAAGGTGCTCCAGCTTTAGCTACTATTGCTAAAATCATCAATGAAAGCATCATTATTGAGCCAACTGATAGATCTATACCCGCAGTCACAATAACCATAAAAACACCTAAAGCTAACATTGATTGCCAAGATATTTGTTTGAATACGTTTGTTACATTTCTCCAAGACAAGAAGACATCTGGTTGCAAAATATGCATTACCAAGATCATGATAACTAATAAAAGTAAAATCCCATATTTTTCAAAATATGGAATAAGTTTTACGTATAAGCTATCTTGTTTTTTTTCCTTATCGTCCATTTTATTTTTTTCCCATAATCCAACCAATGACTTCATCTCTTGAAGTTTTATCTAATTGAGACTCAGCAAAGTTTGTTCCTTGAAAAAGTGCCATTACTCTGTCGCAAACAGTAAAAATATCATCCATTCTATGACTTATTACTATAACACCTACGCCAGTACTTTTTAATTTGTTAATTAAGTCTAATACTTTTCCAACTTCTTTTATTGCTAAAGCAGCAGTTGGTTCATCCATTATAACAACTTTGGCATTAAATGCTGTTGACCTAGCTATTGCAACCGCTTGTCTTTGTCCTCCAGATAATTCCTCTACTTTCTGATCAGCACTTTTAACATTTATTTTTAGTTTCTCTAAGTGTGCGCTTGTCATTTCTTGAATTTTTTTAAAATCTAGAAATTTTAAGAAGCCAATATTTTTTGTTGGCTCTCTTCCTAAGAATATATTTTCTCCAATAGGTAAATTACCTGCCAATGCAAGATCTTGATAAACCATTTCCAAACCTAAATTTTGAGAGTCTTTTGGACTATCTAATACGTGTTCTTTACCCTCAAAAAATAAAGCACCTGCACTTGGTTTGTACAAACCAGATAAAACTTTCATTAGTGTAGATTTGCCTGCACCATTATCTCCCACTACACCCAAACATTCACCTTCGTGCACTTTTAAATTTACATTTTCTAAAGCAGTTATTGTTCCAAAATACTTTGTGATACCTTTAGCCTCTAAGAGCAATTTATTTGTTGAAGTCATTTAATTTAAATTAAAAAAAAAATTAATTAATTGCAACAGGTTTTGACCTTAAAAGATGAACAGTTTTTCTTAGAGCTCTTTTACAAAATCTTGGATTAAGATTTTTTGAAATTAATTTCATATCTTCAAAAACAATATTACCCATTTCCTTGAATGACTCGTCTAAAGCACCCGCTCTATGTGCAGAAAATAAAACATTTTTTAATTTTCTTATAGGGTCATTTTTTTTAACTGGTTCTTCCGGAAAAACATCAAGCGCTGCATAAATATCACCTTTTTTAAGCCTATTTTTTAAATCTTTAAAATTAACAACTGCAGCTCTACTCATTAGTATAAAAAGTGAGTTTGATTTCATAAGATTGAGTAATTTTTTATTAATCAGTCCTTTGTTTTTTGTAGTAATTGCAGCAAGCACATAAATAACTTCACATTCTTTAAACATTTTTTTTAAAGTAATTGGTTTAAATCCTTGATTAATAATTTTTTTGTTTGGTATCCAAGGATCATAGATATTTATTTTGCTCGAAAATGGTTTCAATAATGGAACCAAAGCTTTCCCTAGGTCTCCAAATCCCAATAATCCAATTTTTTTGTCTGATAACAATGAAGACTTAAGATTTCCATCTAATCCGTACTTTTCCTTTTTATTAATGAAATCCTGATTTGCTCCATGAATATTTCTAAGAAGAGAGAGTGTAAATCCAAGCGCAATTTCTGCGACTGGTTTCGAGAAAACGGGTGAAGTTGCAATAACATGAATACCTTTATCAAAGCAATAATTATAATCCATATTATCTAGAAAGTTACTTTCGACGTTTATTACTGCTTTCAACTTTTTTGCTTTCATTAACAAAAATTTAGGAAGATCAGGCTGTCCAATTATAAATTTCGCTTTATGAATATTATTAATATAAAATTTTTGTTTATTTGTTTTTGGTGCGAAAATAAGCTTAAATTTATTTTTTAACTCATTTAATTTTGGTTTTGAAAAAATAAGCTGCATAGTTCTTGGATACGGATCAACAATTGCAATATCTTTCATAATCTATAAGAGAATTTTTTTTACTTCTTCTTCTGTAAATCTTTTTGGCTTTTCACACTTAGTTTTTATTTTTTGAGGTACTCCAGTTGTTGCAGCTTTCATAGTAGACTCAATTATATCTAAAACATGAAGAGATAGCTCTCCAGAACATCGATGTTTTTTCTTTTTTTCGATTGAAAATAACATCTCAGACATTCCAACACTTCTATAGTTTGCATTTGTTGGTGACTCATTAGATCTACCACTGGCAGATGTAATATTTATTTTTCCTAAATGCATTTTATCAGTTTTATGTTCACCCCAACGACCACCCTCTGTAACAGAAATATAAACAGATCCACCAAACATATTCGGATCAGGAACGATAATTGATCCTTTAGTTCCATAAAGTTCCATGTGATTTCTTTGATGATTAATAACATCAAAAGATAGAGTAACTTGAATAATTGCTTCATTATGAAATTGAATTGTTGCTAAATAAGTAGTTGGTGTTTCAACCTTAAATGTTTTTCCTTTATTTGGACCTGCTCTATAATTTCTTCTTTTAAACGCCGTTAATGTTCTTCCTTGCACCTGTTTAGCTGGCCCTAAAAGATTAACAAGCGTTGTAAAAAAATAAGGACCCATATCTATTACTGGTCCTCCCTCTTTTTTATACCAAGACTCTGGTTTTGGATGAAAGTTTTCAACACCAGGAAATGCAAAGATTGCATTTCCAAGTTTGATTTGCCCAATCAAATCAGAGTCGATTAATTCCTTTGCTTTTTGTCCACCTCCTCCAAGAAAAGTATCTGGCGCATTACCAATGTATAATTTTTTTTGTTTTGCCAAAGCCACCAACTCTTTTCCTTTTTGAAAGTATGTTGCTAATGGTTTTTCTGAATAAACATGCTTGCCTGCATTTAATACTTTTTTTGATACAGAATAATGTGATTGAGGAATTGTTAAATTTAAAATTACCTCAATGTCTTTATCTTTTAATATTTCATTAACAGTCATTGATTTGATGTTGTATAATTTCGCACATTTTTCAGCTGCTTTTTGATTAATATCCGCACAAGCAACGATTTTGAAATTATTAAAATATTGGTGTCCCCTAAAATATGTTTCTGCGATATGGCCACATCCTATGAGACCAACCTTAAAAACTTTATTCATGAATTTTAGACACCTTGTCTTTGCTTTGATTTTCCTTCTTTATGAAGTTTTAATGCCTCTTCATTTTCTTTTGTTGATGGCATTTCTAAAGTAGGACTTTCCCAGTAAGCAGAACCTTCTAGCCACTCATAAGAATGAGTTTTTATTGAAATTAAGTAAGTCACATCAGATTTTTTAGCTCTTTTAAATGCTTCTTCTAATTCAGAAATAGATGATACCTCCTCAGATTTTGCACCCATACTCTCTGCATGTTTAGCAAAATTAACAGGTACAAGATTTGGAGCTTTTGAACTATTAAATAGACAATTAAATTCTTTCCCACCTTTAAATAATTGTAGCCTATTAATAACGGCATGGCCTCCATTATCACATAAAACTATTATTAATTTATTATTTGTTATAACTGATGAATAAATATCTGAATTAAAAAGCAAATAAGATCCATCTCCTACAAAAGCTATTACTTCTTTATCTGGGTTGGCCATTTTTACTCCTAATGCACCAGAAATTTCATAACTCATACAGCTAAAACCCCATTCGGTTTCATGTGTATTTAATTCTTTTGGCCTCCAAATTTGTACAACTTCTCCAACCAATCCACCTGCTGCAGTAACAGCAATGTCTGTTGGATCTGAATTACGATATATTGCTCCTACAGCGTGTGCATAACTAGGTAGTTCTTGATTAGTTGGACCGCTTTCTTTATCTACATAATCATTCCAATTTTTTAATTCATCTCTTGATTTTTTATGCCATTCATCAGGTGCTTTCCAATCTCCCAAAGCATTTGATAGCTCTTGTAAGCTTACTTTTGCATCACCTATTACTGATTGCGCCAAATGCTTACTGGCATCAAATCTAGAGACATTAACACTAACAAGTGAAAAGTTTGGGTTCTCAAAATTTGCCCACGACCCAGTTGTGAAATCAGCTAACTTTGTTCCAACAGCAATAGCTAGGTCAGTTTGTTTTGCTAAATTATTTGCTGCTTTGCCACCAAGACCACCTATGGGACCTAAAAAATGAGAATGGTCTCTCTTCATTGTAGAGTAGCCCATAACTGTTTGTGTAACTGGTATATTGTGTTTAATTGCAAAATTACTTAGATCTTCCATTGCATCAGAGTAGAAAACCCCTCCACCTGAAATCAATAAAGGATTTTTAGATTTTTTAATTTGCTCAGCTGCTTGTTTTATTTGAAAATCATCAGGTCTTGGTCGTCTTATATTATGCACTCTCTCTTTAAAAAATTCCTCAGGATATTCATATGTTTCACCTTGAACATCTTGAGATAATGATAAGCAAGCTGGTCCGCAATCTGCTGGATCTAACATTGTTTGGATTGCTTGAGGTAATGTTTGTAAAATTTGTTCTGGTCTTGTAATTCTATCAAAATATTTTGTTACTGGCTTGAAAGCATCATTCTGAGTAATGCCAGGATTATTAAAATGCTCAACTTGTTGAAGAACTGGGTCAGGCATTCTGTTTGCATATGTATCTCCAGGTAAAAATAAAATTGGTAATCTGTTGCTCATAGCAACAGCTGAGGCTGTAACCATATTTGTAGATCCTGGTCCAACTGAACTAGTTGCAACAAAAAATTGTCTTCTTCTTTTGGCTCTAGCATATGCTATTCCAGTCAGAGCCATATTTTGCTCATGATGCCCTCTATAAGTTGGTAATTTATCTTGATTTTCTTGTAGAGCTTGTCCTAAACAAGCAACATTGCCATGTCCAAAAATACCAAAAGCTCCAGCAAATAACTGCTCTTTTTTACCATCTATTAAAATTTTTTGAGCAATAAGATGTTTTATTATTGCATGTGCACAAGTGAGCTTTATTTTTTTCATTATTCTATATATAAATCTTTAACTTTTAACAATTAAACACAATTTAAAAAATATGTATAGCAATTTTGGTCAATTCATTGATGGTCAGTGGCAACAAGCAGAAAAAAAAGAAACTTATAAAGTTATCAATCCAGCAACAGAAGAAGTTTTAGGAGAAGCATCAAAAGCGTCCTCTGTTGACGTTCAAAAAGCTTTAAAATCAGCAGAGAAAGGACTCGAAACTTGGAAAAATACCACTCCATGGCAGAGGTCTTATGTAATAAGAAAAATTGCAGATTTGATGCGTGAAAGAAAAGATGTATTGGCTAAATGGATTACACTTGAAGTTGGAAAACCTCTTAAAGAAGCAATTGGAGAAGTTGGTGGTGGAGCAGATATATTTGAATGGAATGCAGAAGAAACTAAGAGAATTTATGGTGAAACATTACAAAGTAGATTTCCAGAAACAAGAGTTCATGTTTACTATCAGCCAGTAGGTGTTGTAGCAGCACTTGTGCCATGGAATTTTCCTATAGTTTTAGCATCTAGAAAAATTTCAACTGCACTGGCTGCTGGTTGTTCAGTTATTTGTAAACCAGATGTAATTACGCCTGGAGCAGTTATGGAACTTGTAAATATTTGTAAAGATGCTGGAGTTCCTGATGGAGTAGTTAATTTATTATCTGGAGACCCAGCTGAAATATCAAACGAATTACTTGAATCAGATATAATAAAAAAAGTTTCTATAACTGGCTCAACACGTGTTGGAAAATTAATACTTAAAAAAGCTGCAGATAAAGTTCAAAGAGTTACAATGGAATTAAGTGGTCATTCTCCATTTATAGTATTTGACGATGTTGACATGAATAAAGTTGCAGATATGGCAATAACAGCAAAATTTCGTAACAATGGTCAAGTTTGTATATCCCCAAATAGGTTTTACATTCAAGAAACAAGAAAAGAAGAATTTGTAAATGCTTTCGTAGATAGAGCAAAAAAATTAAAAATTGGAAATGGTATGGATGAAGGTACTGACTTAGGACCTTTAACAACAGCAAAACGTTTGGAGGAGATTGAAAAATTAGTTGAGACGACAAAGAGTGAAGGTGCAAAAGTTGTTTTAGGAGGGGGTAGACCTTCAGGATTTAATAAAGGTTATTATTTTGAACCAACAGTATTTGATGAAGTGCAGGACAATTTTACAATTATGAAAGAAGAACCTTTTGGTCCCTTAGTGCCGGTTTTAACTTTCAAGGATTTTGATGAAGTAGTTGAGAGAGCAAATAATAATGACCTGGGACTCTGTAGTTATTTGTACACAAACTCGATGGACAAAGCTAATAGAGCATCTGAAATGATGGAAACTGGTTGCGTAGCAGTCAATACGGCGGCAGTTGCAGTTGCTGAAGCTCCATTCGGTGGAATAAAACAAACCGGTTATGGTCGTGAAGGTGGATCTATGGCTATAAAAGATTACCTTAATATAAAGTATACCCATATGGGTCTCAAAACCTGAGTAAATGAGAAAAAATAAAGCCAAAGAAATAATTAAAAATGGCAAAACTGTAATCAATGGTTGGTTACAAATACCAAGTACTGTTTCGGCAGAAACAATGGCTCAACAAGGATGGGACTCATTAACAGTTGATATGCAACACGGGCTTGTTGATTACTCAAATGCAATGCCAATGATGCAAGTGATTTCAGCGACAGAAGTCGTGCCTTTGGCAAGAGTTAATTGGAATGAACCTGGTCAAATTATGAAAATTTTAGATGCTGGGTGTTATGGAATCATTTGCCCAATGGTGAGTAATCGAAAAGAAGCAGAAAGGTTTGTTCAAGCATGTAAATATCCACCAGATGGATATAGAAGTTTCGGTCCTGTAAGAGGATTAATATACGGAGGACCTGATTACGCAGATCATGCAAACGATGAAATATTAAAAATGGCTATGATTGAAACTAAAGAAGCTTTAGAAAATCTTGATGAAATTATGAGTACCCCAGGCCTTGATGGTATCTACATAGGGCCTGCTGATTTAAGTTTGGCTATAGGAGAAAAGCCTGGTTTTGACAAAGGTGAAGATACTAAAGCTTATTCAGAAATACTTAGAATATTAGAGCATGCAAAAAAAAACAATATATTTGCTGGAATTCATAACGGAAGTACTGACTATGCAAAAAAAATGATTGAAAAAGGTTTTCAATTTGTAACAGTTGGAGCAGACTCCAGATTTATAAGTGCGAGTGCGAAAAATACAGTTGAAAATTTAAAAGGCACAGTGAAATCAGAATTATCTAAAGCCTATTAATAAATAAAGTATAAACTTTTACGTATGAAAAAAATCTTAATTATAGGATCGATACATAATCATGGTATTGATTTGCTAAAAGGAAATAAAAATTTTGAATTTGAAGTTGTAGACAATACAGATACAGAATTTTTGAAAGATAAAATAAAAGACTGTGATGCAATAAGTATTAGAACATCTAAATTGTCAAAAGAAATTATAGACTCAGCTAAGAATTTAAAAGTGATATCTAGACATGGTGTAGGCTATGATAATATAGATCTTGAAGCAACCAAGCAAAACAATATCACATTAACAATAACAGCTACAGCAAATGCTCAAGCTGTAGCAGAACATGTTTTATTTATGCTATTCAGCATCGCAAAAAGAAATAATATGTACAACCAGACTGTAAAAACTGGAAAGTTCAGTGACAGAACTAAGCTTCCTAAAACAATTGAGTTATGGAATAAAAGTATCTTAATTGCAGGTTTTGGTCGAATTGGAAAATGCTTACTTAAAAAATGTAAGGGTTTAGAAATGAACATTTTTGTTTATGATCCTTTTGTAAGCGAAGTGGAAATTAAAAAAGTTGGTGGTACTAAAATTAATGATTTAAATGAGAGTTTAAATAAGATGGATGTAATTTCAATTCATATGCCTCTAAACAAAAATACAAAACATTTAATCAATTATGAAATGATAAAAAAAATGAAAAAAAATTGCATTTTAATTAATGCTGCAAGAGGTGGTATTATTAATGAGGATGATCTTAATAAGGCATTAAACGAAGATTTAATTTTTGGTGCAGGGCTTGATGTTTTTGAAAAGGAACCTCCATCTTTAGATAATCCATTGCTAAAAAATGAGAAAGCATTTTTAAGCCCTCATTCAGCAGTATTTACGGAAGAATGTTTGTCTAGAATGGGTATTGAAACAGTCCAAAATATTATTGATTTTTTTGAGAATAAATTGGAAAAGTCAAAAATAGTTAAAATTTCATGAGTTTAAAATTAAAAAATTTTGGATTGTTAGAGTTTCTTATCATTATATCGGCTGTTTATGTTGTAGGAATGTTGATGTGGACAGCGAGTACAAGACCTGAAGTTGAAGCTCGTGCAAATTTAGTAAAAGAAAATCATAAAAAAGTTGTCGATTTTATTAATGGCGAGATTAATAATTGCGGAAATAATGATGAAGGGAAAATAACAGTTTGGGGTGATCCGTGTAATGCTGAATGGATTGCTGAAAAGGTTGTTAATCATATAAATGATAATCTTAAGATTGAAAATCCATTTTCAGATGACAATAAAGTTAAAACAGATCCTGACCCGAGAATAAAAGCAGAGGGAAAAGCTGGTCAGTCAGTAGAAATGGGTGTTATTTTTATAATGTCATCAAATTTTCTAGCAGAACCAGGATCAGAGTGGATAGTTGGAACTTGTTTTAAATCTCCATGTGTTGCTGCTGGTAATAATGAATTAACTTCTTTATATAGATAGCTAATTATTTTCGATTTCTAAATTTGCACTTTTTAAAGTTTCAATTAGATATTTGTATCCAATTTTAGCATATTCAAAAGGATTTGCTTTTGCGGGATCTTGCTCCGCTTCTACAACTAACCAACCAGAATAATTTTGTTCTTTTAACAAGTCAAAAAAAGGTTTGTAATCAATACAACCATCTCCTGGAACAGTGAAGGCTCCTTCTAAAAAAGCCTGTCTAAAACTATAATCGTGATTTAATGAATTATTTAAAACATTTTTTCTCATATCTTTGCAATGTATATGAATTATTCTTTCTTTAAATTCTTTATAAATTTTCAAACTATCCCCTTTTGCAAATAACATATGTCCAGTATCTAAAGTTAGTTTGACACTACCATCAGTGTTTTCTAATAACCTTCTTGTATCTTCTTCACTTTCAATACAAGTTCCCATATGATGATGGTAAGCAAGAGGCATGTCTTGATCCTCTAGATATTTTCCCATTTCTGAAATTTTTTTATAATATTTTTTAGCCTCGTCTAAATCCATTTTAGGTCTTTTAGATAAATTTATATTTGGATCGCCTTGAATAGAACCATAAACTTCTGCAAAAACCATGCAGGGTGCTTTACAATCTTGAAATAGTTTCAATTGGTTTTGAATTTTTGTTTTTTCCTCTTCAAAAGTATTTTTTCTTAAATTTGCTCCATACCAACCAGAACATAATTTTAAATTATATTTATTTAATATAGGAATTAATTCTTTTGATGTTTTTGGAAATTTTCCTCCAGATTCTATTCCTTTAAATCCTGCTTCACTAGCTTCGGAAAGACATTGTTCAAGCGGAGTATCACCACCAAGCTCAGGCATGTCATCATTGCTCCAAGCTATTGGGGCTATACCTAATTTTACTGACATAAATAATAGTTTTGTTATGATATTAGATGCTTCAAAAAATTAAACCTAAAAAATTTAAACTTGGAATTGTTGGAGGAGGACCTGGATCTTGGATCGGGCATGTTCATAGGATTTCATCTAGATATGATGACAAATACGAAATCGTTGCAGGGGTATTTTCCAGAAGTGTTGATAAGTCTAGGAAATTTGGACAAAGTATAGGTTTAGATAAGTCTAGATGTTATTCAAATTACAAGGAGATGTCTGAAAAAGAAGCGAAAAGAAAAGATGGTATTAAAGTTGTAGCAATAATGACTCCGCCATCAAGTCATCAAATTATTGCAGAGAATTTTATAAAAAAAAATATACATGTAATTTCAGACAAACCATTTGCTGGAAATCTTGAGCAAGGAAAAAAACTTTATAAAGCAATAAAAAATAACAAAAAAATTAAATATGCACTGACTCACAACTATTCATCTTATCCAATGGTAAGAGAGGCAAAAAATTTAGTGGAAAAAGGAAAAATTGGAAAAGTTGAATATATCAATGTTGAATATATTCAGGATTGGACAGATGGTAATAAAATTTCAAAAATAAATTCAAAAAAGGTTTTTAAATGGAAAGTTGATAAAAAAATTGTCGGTGTATCAGCAGTTCTCAATGAAATAGGATCACACGCATATCATCTAGCAATTTATATTACAGGCCTTAAAGGAGAAAAACTGATAGCCGATGTAAGTAAATATTCGAAGGACGTTAATATGGATAATAACGCACAAGTTTTTGTTAATTTTAATAATGGTGCGAAAGGAATTGTATGGACATGTGTAACAGCTAAAGGTGGTGTTTATGGTTTAAGAATTAGAGTATATGGATCTAAAGGAAGTTTAGAATGGGTTCAAAATGATCCAAATTATCTAAAATTTAATCCAAGCAAAGGAGCAGTAAAGTTTTTAGAAAGAGGTTATACAAAGGCAAATTTTTCAAAAAAATTTTCTAGAGTAAAATTTGGTCACCCTGAAGGATATTTAGATGCTTTTGCAAATATATATAAGGAATTTGCTGAATATTTGAAAACAAATACAAAAAAAAGATTTTATTTTCCTAACGAAGAAGAGGGTTTGGAGACTGCTAAATTCATTGATGCATGTAAGAAATCATCATTAAAAAAACAATGGGTAAAAATTTAATTAACGTAGCATTATTCGGTTTGGGAAGAATAGGACTAATGCATGCGAATAATTTAATAAATAATAAAAATTTTAATCTTAAATATATTTTCGATGTTAATAGAAAACTTGCAAAAAAAGTTTCAAAAAATCTAACTTGTCAAAATATTGAAAGTCCTCAAATAGCATATAAAGATAAAAAAATTGATTGTATTTTTATCTCTTCCACTACATCAACTCATCTTAAATTTATATATGAAAGTATAAAAAACAATAAAACAGTATTTTGTGAAAAACCTTTAGATTTAAATTTAAAAAAAATTCAAAATTACGAAAAAAAAATAAATAAATTTAATCATAAAATTCAAATTGGATTTAACAGAAGATATGATCCAGGTCATAGTTCTCTAAAAAATAATTTAATAAAAGGCAAGATAGGAAAGCTAGAGAAAATCATTATTACTAGCAGAGATCCAGCTGCTCCATCTATAAATTATTTAAAAGCCTCAGGTGGTATTTTTAAAGATATGATGATCCATGATTTCGATCTAGCAAGATATTATGCTGGTAAAGATGAATTTGTTTCTATATTTGCTACAGGGAGCAATATTTCTAATAAATACTTCAATAAACTAAGAGATTTCGAACTTGCAACGGCAATTTTGAAAACAAAAAATGGAGTTCAATGCATTATAAGTAATTCGAGACATTGTAGTTTTGGATATGATCAAAGAGTAGAGCTCTTTGGAAGCAAAGGTATGATTATTTCTGATAATATCAAAGAAAATGAGATTAGTTTTTATTCTAATAAAAGTACGAATGCACGATCAAGCTTTAAACATTTTTTTATAGAAAGATATGACCAGGCATACAAAGAACAGTTAAATGATCTTGCTAAATTATTCAGATCAAATTTGAAACCTAAAAGTGGTTTTATTGATGGAAAGATTTCAATACAAATTGCAGAGAGTGCAATCCGGTCACTAAAATCAAAAAAGTTTGAAAAAATAAAATATTAAAAATCAACTTTAGGTTGAATACAACCTGCTTCTTTACAATCTAAATAATTTTATGTTAGCTTTAATGTTTAAAAGTTAACTTTTATTTAAGAGAGGAAATTAAAAATGAAAACAATAAAGAACTTTATATTAGCTGTTACTGCATGGGCAATGATGTCTGTATCAGCGTTAGCAACTGATATAATTGTTGTCTCACATGGTCAAGCTAATGACCCTTTTTGGTCGGTGGCTAAAAATGGAGTTGATGCTGCTTGTAAAGATATGGGAGTATCTTGCAAATATACTGCGCCTGGAACTTTTGACATGGTTGAAATGGCAAAACTAATTGATAACGCTGTATCACAAAAACCAAAAGGTATTGTAATTACTTTACCTGATGCAGCTGCATTAGGAAAATCTGTTAAAGCAGCAATAGCTGCAGGTATACCAGTAGTTTCTATGAACTCTGGTTCGGATGACTATGCATCACTAGGAATTAGTGCACACGTGGGTCAAACTGAATTTGAAGCTGGCGTTGGTGGCGGACAAAAAATGAAAGCTGCTGGTGGAAAGAAAGCTTTATGTGTTAACCACGAAGTTGGAAACGTAGCACTTGATAGAAGATGTGCAGGTTTCAAAAAAGGTTTTGGTGGATCTGTTGATATTCTTGGAACATCAAATGACCCAACTGAAATTCAAAAAGCTGTTGCTGCAAAATTAGGTGGTGGATATGACACTATTCTAACTTTAGGAGCTGGTTTATCTGGTGAAGCAGCACTAAAAGCTTTAGAAGCTGCTGGTAAAGTTGGAAATGTTAAATTAGGAACATTTGATATGTCGCCTAACATGTTAAAAGCTGCTGCTGCAGGTAAAGTAGAGTTTTTAATTGACCAACAACAATATCTACAAGGTTATTTGCCAATAGCTATTTTTGCTCAGTACATGAGATGGGGAACAATGCCTGCTGGTGTAGTTATGACTGGACCAGGATTTGTTACTCCTGATAATGCTGCTAAAGTAATTAAATGGGCCGCTCAAGGTTATAGATAAAATCTATATTTAAGGCCTGACTAAATTTTATAGTCAGGCCTTTTTTCAAAATTTAAATGTCATTAAAATCAAAAAGTATTTCATCAAAAAGTAATCTTAGTGAAGACGAACGTCTAAAAAAAATTTCACCACTAAGAGTTTTATTGAATAGGCCTGAGCTGGGTGCATTAGGTGGCTCAATACTTGTATTTATATTTTTTGGAATTGTAGCTGGCGATACTGGTATGTTTAGCGCCTATGGAATGCTTAATTTCCTCGATGTTTCAGCTAATTTAGGAATTATAGCAATAGCAGCAGCGATGTTAATGATTGGCGGTGAATTTGATTTGTCAATTGGATCAATGATTGGCTTTGCTGGAATTTGTATTGCAATTCCTGCGATTTATTGGGGTTGGCCTTTATGGATGAGTATAGTTTTTGCTTTCGCTATGGCAGTATTGGTTGGATACTTCAATGGCATAATGGTGGTCAAAACTGGTTTGCCATCTTTTATTGTAACACTTGCAATGCTTTTTATTTTAAGAGGTTTGACATTAGCAATAACAAGATTGATTACTGGTAGAACTCAAATTCCAGGACTAAGAGTATTAATTGAAGATGATCCATTAGCTTGGTTATTTGCTACAGATACTTTTAAATGGCTTTTTACTTGGTTGGGATCATTAAAATTAATTGAACTAAGGACTGATGGAACTCCTCTTGCAACTGGAATACCTCCATCAGTTATTTGGTTTATTGCATTAACATTGTTTGCAACGTGGATATTGATGAAAACAAGATACGGTAATTGGATCTTCGCATCTGGAGGCGATAAGGTTGGAGCAACAAATGTGGGTGTGCCTGTTGGAAGGGTAAAAATAAGTCTATTTATTGGTACGGCAGTCGCTTCTACTATTTTTGCTTGTATTCAAGTATTAGATGCGGGTTCTGCAGATACTATGAGAGGTACTTTAAAAGAACTAGAAGCTATTGCAGCTGCTGTTGTTGGTGGGTGTCTCTTAACTGGAGGTTATGGATCTGCAATAGGTGCAGCTTTTGGTGCAATTATATTTGGGACTGTATCAATGGGAATATTTTATACAGATGTTGACACTGATTGGTTTAAAGTTTTCTTAGGAGCAATGATGTTGATAGCTGTAGTGTTTAATAACTATATCAGAAAGAAAGTGACTGAGAGTAAATAATGTCAGACTATCTCGTTCAATTTAATAATATTAGTAAGTTTTTTGGGAAGGTAATAGCACTTAAAGATGTCACTATGAGATTAAAAAAAGGTGAGATCATGTGCCTACTTGGAGATAATGGAGCAGGAAAGTCGACTTTAATTAAAACTTTAGCAGGTGTTCATAAACCAGATGAAGGAGAAATTATATTTGAAGATAATAAAATTGTTTTTGACTCACCTAAAGATGCTTTAGATATTGGTATAGGAACAGTTTATCAAGATCTAGCATTAGTTCCTTTAATGAGTGTTACTAGAAATTTTTTTATGGGAAGAGAGCCTCAAAAAGGTATTCCTTTCCTTAAAACTTTTGATGTGGAGAAAGCAAATAAGATTGCAGCAGATAGAATGGGACAGATAGGTATTGATGTTAGAGATCCATCTCAGGCAGTTGGAACTATGTCCGGTGGTGAAAGACAATGCCTAGCAATATCACGAGCTATATATTTTGGAGCAAAAGTTTTAGTTTTAGATGAACCAACTTCTGCTTTAGGAGTTCATCAAGCATCAATGGTATTAAAATATATTGTAAAGGCCGCGTCTGAGGGATTGGCTGTAATTTTAATTACTCATAATGTACATCATGCTTACCCTGTTGGTAATAGTTTCACTGTACTTAACCGAGGAAAAAGTATGGGTACATTCCAAAAAAAAGATATTTCTAGAGAAAAGCTTCTTAGTATGATGGCTGGTGGTGAAGAATTAGACAAACTTGAAGTCGAACTTCAAGAAATGGATAGAATTCACAACAAAAATTAGATATTACGCCATATATCTTTACCATGACAAAATCATTTCCTTTGCTCTTTATATTATTATGGTCATCGGCATTCATATCTGGGAAAGAAATTGTTCAAAATGCTTCTCCATTTGCAGCTTTAGCATTTAGATTTGGGATTGTAACAATTGGTTTTCTTGTATTTGCTTATCTCAGTAATGATAAAATTTTCGGAAAATTAAAAAATATTATTGAAAGTCTTTCAACAGGTATTTTATTTCATGGAATTTACTTAGGTGGATGTTGGTATGCATTTTCAATTGGTATGCCAGCTGCAATTGTAGCTTTAATAGTTACACTTCAACCGATTTTAACAAATATTTTATCTGGTCCTATTTTTGGAGAAAAAATATCTTGGAAACAGTGGGCAGGTATCAGTTTAGGTTTCATTGGTTCTGTCACTGTCTTAGGTATTGATTTTGGAAAAGAAATTCCTCCTTTAGGATTGTTAGCTACAGTCTTAGCTTTATTTGCAATAACGGCTGGAACACTGTGGCAAAAAAAATTGAGTGGAAATTTAGCTTTGTCAGTTAACAATGCTTATCAAGCAGTTGGTGGTTGCCTTTTTAATCTATTATTAATGTTTATATTTGAAAATGCTTACATAAATTTTACAACTAGTTTTATATTGGGTATGTCTCACCAAATTATATTAGTTTCATTTGGAGCTTTTACTATTCTTATGTTTTTAATCAAAAGAGGTACTGTGGGCAAAACTACTACTTTATTTTTTTTAGTACCTCCTACTTCAGCAGTGATGGCATGGATATTTTTAAATGAACAATTAACATTTACTGACATAATTGGTTTTTTAATAACAACCGTTGGAGTATTTATAGCTACAAGGGATAAAAAAAATGGATAACAATTTTTTTAAAAAAATAAGAATATTAGATGGGGGCATGGGTCAATTATTACTTGAAAAAGGAATGGTATCTATGGGGACTTTATGGTCTGCTAGCGCTTTATTAGATGAAAAATATCATCAAATGTTAGTTGATACTCATCTATCATATATCAACGCAGGCTCAGATGTTATTGTTACTAACACTTTTAGTTGTAGAAAATTTAGATTAATAGAAAATAAAGTTGGTGATGAATTCAAAAAATTAAACGAAATTGCATGTAAACTTGCAATCAAAGCTAAAGATTTATCAAAGAAAAATATATTAGTAGCTGGATCAATTCCAAGTCAAAGAGACACTTATATAACTGATGATCGCGATATCAAATTAATAGAGGAAGATATGTTTGAACAAGCTGATATTTTAAGTGAATTTGCTGATTTTCTGTATTTAGATGTTATTAGCAGCACTAATGAAGTTAAAGCCGCTCTTAATATATCTAATAAATTAAACAAAAAAGTTTTAATTGGAATACATTTAAAAAAAAATGGTGACCTACCCTCAGAAGAAAAAATTGAGCAATTACTTGAAATTATTCAAGATGAAAATACACTTGGTGTAGTTTGTGCATGTATTTCTCCAGAAATATCTCTATCCGTATTAGATAAATTTTTAAATTGTGAAGTACCATTTGGATTTAAAATAAATTTGTGGGGAGTTGATGAGCCGGGCCCAATACAGACATTTAATACAGCAAAACCTCATGAAATTGGAGTAAATCCTAATCAATCTTTAGGAAAAAGAGATAATTTTGATGCAAATAAATTTTATAATCTATCAAAAAAATTCATTGAAGGTGGGGCAACAATATTAGGCGGATGTTGTGAGACAAAACCAGAGCATATTAGCTCTATATCTTCACTTAAATAATTAATTTTGTATCTGCTTTTCTAACAAAATAAATTCCTACAACTACAGCCAATAAAGATATTAATACTTTGTAAGTTATTAATTCATTTAAAAATATATAGCCTAAAATAATTCCAAAGATTGGAATTAAGTATGAGACCTGAGATTGAAAAATTAAACCATTCTTTTTCAAAATTTTAAACCTTAAAAGCCACGCAACTCCTGTTGGTACTATACCAAGATAAATTACTGACATGGTTGAATTTATTGATGGAGTATTTTCCCAAGGAGTTTCTAATAAACACATCAAAGGAAATAAAATCAGAGTTGCCCAAATTAATATTGATCCAGTAACGTTTTCATTTTTTTTCTTACTAATTTTAAGTGTTAAAACTCCCCCTATTACATAACATGTTGATCCTACTAAAATTAATATTGCTGAAAGAAAATTATTTTCATCAATTAAAATATTATCAGAAAATAAATAAACAATTCCTGCAAATCCAATTAGTATTCCAACAGTTTTTGCAAAATTAAATTTTTCGTTTTTTGTATAAAAGTGACCTAATATGGTAGAACTCAAAGGAGTTGTGGACATCAAAATTGCAGCCAAATTACTTTGCACAGATTTTACTCCATAAGCAATTAAAAAGAATGGTATAACTAAATTGATTAGTCCTATTAACATGAACCAATGCCAATCTTTTGAAAATGCTTCAATTACTATTTTTTTATAAAAACATAAAATTAATACTGGTATAGATCCAAAAAATACTCTCAAAAAAGCAATTGTCATTGGACCGAAAGATTCTGTTGCAATTTTTATATTAAAAAAAGCAGATGCCCAAATTATTGATAACAATGTTAATAAAATATAATCTGTTAAATTAGCTTGCTTCATTCTGTAATATCTTTCACATCACCTTTTGTAATTTGAATTAATTTTTCATAATTGATCTTAAAAATCGCATTAGGATGACCAGCTGCAGCAAAAATATCTGTAAACCTATTTAAAGAATTATCTATAAATATTGGAATATTATTTAAATGACCTATAGGAGATACACCTCCAATTGTATATCCTGTTTGAGACTTAACTTCGTCAGCAGAAGCCATTCTTACATTTTTTTTTTCAGAAATTTTTTTTAATTTATTTAACGAACATCTTTTGTCACCAGAAACTAAACAAAGTAAAAAATCATTTTCTATCTTAATAAGCAGACTTTTAACAATTGCTCCTACTTCACAATTTAATGAATTTGCTGCATCCAATGCTGTTTTTGCTGAGTTTTCTAATTCAACAATTGATAGATTTTCGTCAAACTCTTTAAGACACTTCTCAGCTCTTTTAACTGGTTCTTTATTTAATAAAGTCATATTCAACTTATGATTGATTAAAAAGGACTGAAATTATTAGCAAAATTATATGTTTAAATTGCATAGGTGATATCATCATTATATGTATTCTTTATTATAACAATATTGGTAATTAACCCAGATATTTAATTCTACAGGAGATAATATGAGCGCAAGCAAAGTTCTAAAAATAATGAAAGACAAGCAAATTGAGTTTGTCGATTTAAGATTTACAGACCCAAGAGGTAAATTACAGCACTTAACTATGGATGCATCGGTAGTTGATGGGGACATGTTAACAGATGGTGTATTTTTTGATGGATCCTCTATTGCTGGATGGAAGGCAATAAATGAGTCTGACATGATATTAAAACCAGATTTAAATAGACAAATAGTTGATCCATTTACATCTCATAATACTCTTGTTTTATTTTGCGATATTTTAGATGCAATTAAAAGAAATCCTTATGAAAGAGATCCAAGAGGGATAGCGAAGAAAGCTGAAGCTTATTTAAAGAAGACTGGTATAGGTGATAAAGCTTACTTTGGTCCTGAACCAGAATTTTTTGTTTTTGATGACGTTAAAATTAAAAACGACATGAACGAAACAAGTTTTTCAATAGATAGTACTGAAGGTCCATATAATTCAGGAAAAAATTATGAAAACGGAAATATGGGTCATAGACCTGGAGTTAAAGGTGGATATTTTCCAGTCCCTCCAGTAGATAGTGCTCAGGATATAAGAGGTGAATACCTAAAAGGTTTAAGAGACGTA
This sequence comes from uncultured Pelagibacteraceae bacterium, assembly GCA_902595635.1. Taxonomy (GTDB): domain Bacteria; phylum Pseudomonadota; class Alphaproteobacteria; order Pelagibacterales; family Pelagibacteraceae; genus Pelagibacter. The sequence goes on from CACJQT010000005.1 coordinate 67,126, forward strand.
GGTATTACAGTTGAAAAACATCACCATGAAGTTGCTCCAAGTCAGCACGAACTTGGAATGCTATTTGGTACATTAGTTGATCAAGCAGATAATGTTCAATTATACAAATATGTAGTTCAAATGGTTTCACATTCATTTGGTAAAACTGCTACGTTTATGCCTAAACCTGTAAAAGGTGATAATGGATCGGGAATGCACGTTCACCAATCAGTTTGGAAAGGAAAAACTCCAGTTTTTTCTGGAAATAAATACTCAGGTTTGTCACAAACTGCGCTTTATTATATTGGTGGAATACTTAAACACGCTAAGGCTATTAATGCTTTTTCAAATGCTACAACAAATAGTTATAAAAGATTAATTCCAGGTTTTGAAGCTCCGGTATTACTAGCATATTCTGCTAGAAACAGATCAGCTTCTTGTAGGATTCCGATAACGCTAAGCAAAAAAGGAGCAAGATGTGAAATTAGATTCCCAGACGCATCTGGTAATCCATATTTAACATTTGCATCTATGTTAATGGCTGGAATTGACGGTATCAAAAATAAAATTGATCCAGGCAAATCCTTTGATAAAGATCTTTACGCTTTATCTGAGAAAGAAGTTAAAAAAGTTCCAACAGTTTGCGGATCATTAAGAGAAGCAATGGAAAGTTTAGATAAAGATAGAAAGTTTTTAACTCAAGGCGGAGTATTTACTGACGATCAAATTGACGCTTATATTGCTCTTAAATTTGAGGAGATACACAACTTTGAACATACACCTCATCCTATTGAGTTTGATATGTACTATAGTTGTTAAATAGCTTTTTTATTTTTTAGCTATTTTATTTTTTCCTAAACCTTTTTTAACCACGTAGTTGAGGGTGCCATGTGCGCCCGCTTCTACTGGTTTGATTAAACTTCTGAATAAAGATTTTCTTTTTTGGGTTTTAACTTCAGAGTTAATTAGGTTTTTATGCTCAAAAGTGTTCATATCAATGATTCTATCATAGATATGCAATTAACGCAATGCTGATATGCGTATATTAAATACTATATTTTAAAGGACTCTCCACATCCACATCTCTCTGTTTCATTCGGGTTATTGAATACAAATTGTGAAGAAAATTTTTCTTTTTTAAAATCCATTTCTGTTCCAAGTAAATACATTACCGCTGCAGAGTCTATGAAGACTTTCACACCCTTATCTTCTACTACTTCGTCGTTTGGGTTTACCTCTTTTGTATACTCCATAACATAAGACATCCCTGCGCACCCACCTGACTTAACTCCAACTCTAACTCCTAAAGTTTCTTTTTCAGCATTAGACATAATTTCTTTTATTCTATGAGCTGCGTTATCGCTTAATGATATAATTTGTTTTGTCATAAATTTAACTCAAGTTTTGCAGCTTCAGACATCATTGATTTATCCCATGGTGGTTCCCAGACTAAATCAAGATCTACTTTTGAAACTTCTTTAATTTCTAATATACTGTCTTTAACTTCTTTAGGCAAACTTTCAGCTACTGGACAATTTGGTGTGGTTAAAGTCATTTTAACCTTAACTTCAGAATTATTAACGATAATATCGTATATCAATCCTAATTCATATATATTTACAGGTATCTCAGGATCATAAATTTTTTTTATTTCAGCAATTACTTTTTCTTTAAGATCCATTTTCATTCCTCTGTTTTTACAATTTGATCTGAATTATCTAATGCGGATGTAAGAGTATGCCAAGACAAAGTTGCACACTTTACTCTCATAGGATATTGTTTAACACCCGATAAACTCATTAATTTAGTTTTTTCGTCATCTTTTAAAATATTAGTTTCTAAAGAATCTTTTTCTTTTATCATTCCTAAAAAATCAGTTACAATTTCTTTTACCTCTTTTTCTTCTTTGCCTCTAACCATATCAGTCATAATTGATGCTGATGCCATTGAAATAGCGCAGCCATGGCCTTCAAATGCAATATCTTCAACTTTTTTATTTTCATTTAATCTGAGATAGACATGAACATTATCACCACATAAAGGATTATTTCCCTTTGCATCTTTATTATAATTATCAAACCTTCCTAAATTCCTTGGATTTTTTCCATGGTCTAATATTATTTCTTGATATAAATCTTTTAAGTCCATTATAAGTTAAAAATTTTTTTACATTTATTTATTGCTTCATCAAGCTTATCAATATCATCTTTCGTATTATAAACTCCAAATGAAGCTCTTGCAGTTGCAGGTAAATTTAATTTATCATGTAATATTTGACAGCAGTGATGCCCTGCTCTAATAGCTACTCCATCTTCATCAAGAATTGTTGCAATATCATGTGGATGAACACCTTCAATAGTAAATGATATAACCCCACCCTTTTCTTTTGGATTTCCTATAATATTAACTGAATTATTTTTTCTTAACTTTTCTAGTCCGTAGTCTAATAATTCTTTTTCATGTTTTTCGATATTTTGAATACCAATTTTTTCCATAAATTTTATGGACTCATTAAAAGCTATAACTTGAGCTGTAGCCATTGTTCCAGCCTCATATTTATTAGGTAATTCACCATAAGTAATACCTTCTTTTTTAACCTCATTTATCATTCCTCCTCCACCTTGATATGGGGGCAAATCTTCAAGCCATTTTTTTTTAGCATATAGAATACCTATTCCAGTTGGTCCATACATTTTATGTCCAGATATTGCATAAAAATCACAATCAATATCCTGCATATCTAATTTTAAGTGAGGCGCACCTTGGCAACCATCAATTAGAACCGGTATATTTTTCGAATGAGCCAATTGTACAATTTCTTTGATAGGTAATATTGCTCCTGTTACATTCGATAAATGACTTACACTAATTATCTTTGTTTTGTTTGTAATTTTTTTTTCTATAGCTTCTAATGTTACTTCGCCATTATCATTAATTTCGGCAAATTCTATTTTTATATTTTTTGCTTTTCTAAGAAAATGCCAAGGAACATAATTTGAATGATGCTCGAGTTCAGTCAACAATACTTCATCTCCTTCAGATAAATATTTTTGACCAAAAGTGTTAGCGACTAAATTAATTGCTTCTGTAGCACCTTTGGTAAATACGATTTCATCTTTATCTTTAGCATTAATATATTTTTGAACTGAAACTCTTGTTTGTTCATATAAATTAGTAGCAGCAACCGCCAAATAATGAACGCTTCTACCTACATTAGAAAACTCTTTTGTATAAAAATCATAAATTCTATCTACAACAACTCTTGGTTTTTGAGATGAATTAGCACTATCTAAATACACTAAATCATTATTTTGAATTTTATCGTCAAAAATTGGAAATTCTCTTTTTATATCATCTATATTCATTAATTTAATCCAATCATACTTTTTAATAATTTTTTAATTTCTTCATCTGTAATTTTTTCAACAACATCTAAAAGAAAACCGTTAATTAATAATTCTTTTGCAGTTTTTTTGTCTAATCCTCTAGACATTAAATAAAAAATAGAATCATCATCTAAACTACCTGATGCAGAACCATGTGAACATTTAACGTCATCAGCATATATTTCTAGTTCAGGCTTTGCATTAAATTCTGCTTGTTCATTTAAAAGCACCGCTTTACTTAATTGATAACCATCAGTTTTTTGAGCTTTAGAATCCACATATATTTTTCCTTGGTAGACAGACTTTGAACTGTCATCAATTACACTTTTTATTAACTGATAACTTTTCGTGTTTTCATACAAATGGTTAGTATTAGTTCTTATTTCGTGGTGTCTATTTTTAGACAATAAGTGTATTCCATTAATAAATGCCGACGAATATTGACCTTCAAGATTACAGCTGACTTCATTTTTTTTATAATCTGAACCAGATGAAAATATAAATGTTTCAGAAATACTATTTTCTTTTTGAGTAATACTAGAATAATCATAATTAATATTTGTATTACTTTTTTTATCTATTTTATAATTCTTAAGAATTGCATTTTTACCAAGATTAAAATTAAATAAATTGTTAATGAAATTCTTTTCTGAATTATCGTCAGAAAGATTAATAATTTTTATTGAGCTATTTTCTTCTAGCTCAAACTTTAGTTGAAAATTAATATTAGTATTGCTCACTTTCTCATTTGTTATTTGATATATAATTAAAGGCTTTTTGAATGAATAATTTTTTTTAACTAAAATATTATGTATTTTATTAGAAAAAGAATTATTTAGACTTAAAAGAGAATTATCATCATTTGGGTTCTGGTTAAAATTTTCTAAAGTCGTTAAATTAATTTTATCGCTTTCTTCATATTCGAAACTCAATCGCTCAATTTTACCGTTAACAATAACAATTTTATTATGTTCAATTTCCTTTATAAAAATTTCGTCGTTAATTTCATTTTTAATGTTGTAATCATTATAAAATGTTAGTTCACCAATATTTTTTTGAATTATCTGTTTTATATCTGAAAATTTCCAGTTCTCTAATTTTCTGCTAGGAAATCCATTTTTCAAAAAATTATCTAGAGCTTCTTTTTTTAATTTAATCTCTTGGTTTGAGAAATTAGACATACTTATAAATTTATCAAAATCTGTTTTTAATTTTTGTTCCATTTAATTGAAATTTTCATATCCTTTTTTTTCTAACTCTAAAGCTAATTCTGCACCACCTGATTTAATAATTTTTCCACCCATAAGTACATGCACAAAGTCAGGTTTTATATAATCAAGTAGCCTTTGATAGTGAGTAATTATTAAAAATGAATTATTTTTTTTTCTTAATGCATTAACTCCATCTGCAACTATTTTAAGAGCATCAATATCTAATCCAGAGTCTGTTTCATCTAGTATAGATAATTTCGGATCTAAAATTGACATTTGTAAAATTTCGTTTTTCTTTTTTTCACCTCCAGAGAAACCTACGTTTAATTGGCGATTTAATTTTTCTTCATCAAATTTAAGTTCTTTTGCTTTTTCTTTAACTAATTTTAAAAATTCTAAAGCATCTAATTCTTTTTCACCTCTAGCTTTTCTGATTGAATTTAAAGATGTTTTTAAAAAAATATTTGTATTCACCCCAGGTATTTCCAAAGGGTATTGGAATGCTAAGAAGATGCCTTTGTGCGCTCTTTCCTCTGTTTCAAGATCAAATAAATTGTTGTTTTCATATAATACTTCTCCTGATACCTCATATCCTTTTTTACCTGATAGAATATTTGATAAAGTGCTTTTTCCTGATCCATTAGGTCCCATTATTGCATGAACCTCCCCAGGTTTTATTTCTAAATTAAAACCACTTAATATGGATTTTTCCTGAATTTTTGCGTTTAAATTGTTAATTTTTAACATTTAACCAACACTTCCTTCTAAACTTATTCCAACTAATTTTTGAGCTTCCACAGCAAATTCCATTGGTAATTGTTGCAGTACCTCTTTGCAAAAACCATTAACAATCAATCCTACAGCTTCCTCTTGATTTAGCCCTCTTTGTTGACAATAATGTAATTGATCTTCACTAATTTTAGATGTGGTCGCTTCATGAGCAATATTAGAATTTGAATTTTTATTTTTAATATAAGGTACGGTGTGTGCTCCACATTTATTACCCATTAATAACGAGTCACATTGAGTATAATTTGTTGAATTAGATGCATTTTTAGAAATATCTACCAAACCTCTGTAAGTCATATCTGATTTACCTGCACTTATACCTTTTGAAATAATTTTACTTTTTGTATTTCTTCCTAAATGAATCATCTTCGTTCCAGTATCAGCCTTCTGATGATTATTTGTAATTGCAATTGAATAAAATTCACCGATTGAATTATCACCCTTTAAAATACAGCTTGGATATTTCCAAGTAATTGCAGAACCTGTTTCTACTTGTGTCCATGAAATTTTTGAGTTTTTACCTTTACATAATCCTCTTTTAGTTACAAAATTATATATACCTCCTTTTCCATCTTTATCTCCAGGATACCAATTTTGTACTGTAGAATATTTAATCTCTGCATCATCCAACGCAATCAATTCAACATTTGCTGCATGCAATTGATTTTCATCCCTCATTGGTGCAGTGCATCCTTCTAAATAACTTACATAACTACCTTTATCAGCAATGATTAAGGTTCTCTCAAATTGTCCAGTATCAGAGGCGTTGATTCTAAAATATGTTGATAGTTCCATTGGACATTTTACATTTGGTGGTATGTAAACAAATGATCCATCAGTGAAAACTGCTGAGTTTAATGTAGCAAAGAAGTGATCAGTAATTGGTATAACTGAACCTAAATATTTTTTAACTAAGTCTGGATGTTTTTGTATTGCTTCAGAAATAGAGCAAAAAATAATTCCTTTTTTTGTTAAAGTATCTTTAAAAGTTGTAGCGACAGATACTGAGTCAAACACAGCATCAACGGCAATACCGTTTAATCTCTTTTGTTCTTGAAGTGGTATTCCTAATTTTTTGTAAGTCTCAAGCAATTTTGGATCTAAATCTTCTAAATTTTTTGGCTTTTCTTTAAAACTTTTAGGTGCAGAATAATAATATAAGTCTTGATAATCAATTTTAGGGTATTTTGGCTTTTGCCAATCAGGTTCTTTTAATACTTTTAATCTTTCAAAAGCTTTCAATCTCCATTGAAGTAGCCAGTCTGGTTCTTTTTTTATATTTGATATAAATCTTATAACTTCTTCATTTAAACCTTTTGGGGCTTTAAAACTTTCAATATCTGTCGAAAAACCATATTTATATTCTTTTAAATCTTCTATTTGTTTATCTCTCATTACAATCTATTTTCTGTTTTGTGTATTAAGTCACCAAGATTTTTTTCTTCGAAGAATAAGTTTATGTGTGTCTCTAGCTCATCCCATAAATTATGAGTTATGCATTTAGCAGATTTTCCATTGCATCCTTTTTTTGAATGCTTTTGACAACCTATTGTTTTAACTTTTTCTTCTACAGCACAAAGAATTTCTGAAATTTTTATTTCATCAGGTGTTTTATTTAAAGTATAACCTCCTTTTTTCCCCCTTATGCTTTTTACGATTTCATTTTTTTTTAATTTTAAAAATAATTGCTCAAGGTAGACTAAGGATATTCCTTGTCTGATAGATATATCTCTCAGTGATATTGGCTCATTATTTTTAAACCTCGCTATGTCAGCTAGTGCCATCACAGCGTATCTGCTTTTGGTTGATAATTTCATATTTTCCGCAATTCACGGGCTTTATATATACCTGACTAATTTAGTCAAGATTCAGAATGTTTAAAATGCTTGCATTTTGTCGCTTAATTTTGATAGAAAAATGTAATTTTTTTTTGAGACTGATAATCAATGCCATCTACAGATACAAAAATTTCGGAAATCTTTATACCTGGTCCTGCTGGTAGGCTAGAGGCAAAATATTTTAAAAGTAAAAAAAATACTTCTCCTATTGCTTTAGTGCTCCACCCTCACCCTCAATATGGAGGTACGATGAATAACAAAGTTGTTGTAGATACTTTTCAAACTTTTGTAGACAACAATTTTTCAGTTTGCAGAGTAAATTTCAGAGGTGTTGGAAAAAGTGATGGTGAATTTGATAATGGTCAAGGAGAACTAGCTGATGCAGCAGCAGCATTAGATTGGTTGGAAAGAGAGAATTTTGATAACTCACAATGTTGGATATCTGGATTTTCTTTTGGTTCATTGATTGCAATGCAATTGTTAATGAGAAGACCAGAAATTAATAGATTTATTGCTATATCACCACAGCCAAATGTATATGATTTTTCATTTTTATCTCCATGCCCAACTTCTGGTATTGTGATACATGGAAAAAAAGACGAACTAGTACCTTTTGACGATATTAATGAATTAAATAAAAGATTAAGTGCTCAGAAAGGAATTAAAGTAGAATTTGATATTGTATCAGAAGCCAATCATTTTTTTTCAAAAGCAGATGAAGCTTTAACAAAATGTCTTAACAAATATATAAAAAAAGAAACCGCTTTATATTAATAATTTATTTTAATTTCACCACCTGTAACAGGATTTAAAACATTAGTCGTATTAGGATAACTAATTAATTTTTTAAGATATGATCTAATAGATAAATATGCAAATGCTTGGGACTCTATAAAATCGCCATCTATATTAAATTCATCAATTAGTTTAATTTTATATTTCAATAATTTCTTTAAATGATTAATCAATGTTAAATTCTTCCTACCTCCACCACATAAAATAATTTCTACTTTATTATCAAAATTTTTTTTTATATTTTGGGAAATTACTAATGCTGTAAAATATGTTAATGTAGCTACAGCATCTTCAAATTCTAAACCTTTAACAAAACTAAAATCAAATTCTTTTCTATCAAAAGAATGTTTTTCTTGTACATTATAAAACTCATGTTCGTAAAATTGATTAATTATATCTTTATTTATGTTTCCAGATGACGCTATAGCTCCATTTCGATCATAGTTTATTCTTTTTGTTTTTTTTAAGTACTCATCAATTAATACATTTCCAGGGCCAATATCTTTTGAGGCTAAAATATTTTTAAAAGAATAAGTATAATTTGATATTCCTCCTATATTTAAAATTAATGTAGGATTATTTATATGGAATTTTTTTAATAAAAGTTTATGGTAAACAGCAGTTAATGGAGCACCTTCCCCGCCATTTTTAATATCGTTAGCTCTAAAGTTATAAATTACTTTTTCTTTTAATTCTTGAGATAGTAAATTTGCATCTCCCATTTGTATAGAATATCCATCTTTAGGTTTATGAATTATTGTTTGTCCATGAAAACCAATTAATTGAACTTTTAAATTATTCTCACTTAATATTTTCTTTGATATTTTTGAATGATAAAGAGTAAGATCTCTTTCTAAAGATTTATAAGTACTTATATTTTCCTCTATATCTGCTCTATTATTTATATTTAGAATAAATGTAGAAAGTCTTTTTCTAAATTCTTCAGGATAATTAAGATACTTGTTATCAATTATATCTAAATTATTTTCACCATCTGATTTGATAATGCTAGCGTCAATGCCGTCAAGAGATGTACCGCTCATTAAACCTAGTGCTATAAAAGAATTATCCATTATTGATTATTATTTTTATTTAAATATGTATATTAAAAGTACCACTTATGAATGAATTTTTAAAAGAATTTAAAGATAGAGGATATTTTTATCAATGCACAGACGAAAAAGCTCTTTCAAAGAAACTAAATGAAGAGAGTATAAAAGGATATATAGGCTTTGATTGTACAGCTCAAAGTTTACACGTAGGTAGCTTACTCCAAATTATGTGTTTAAGATTAATGCAAAAACATGGACATAAACCAATTGTTTTGCTTGGTGGAGGAACTACAAGAATAGGAGATCCATCTGGAAAAGATAAAACTAGAAAAATTTTAGAAGAAAATGAAATAGAAAAAAATATTAAAAGTATAGAGAGCATACTAAAAAAATTTTTAGAGACACAAGATGAAAAGGTGGCTCCAATTTTTGTTAACAACTATTCTTGGTTAAAAAATTTAAACTATATTTCTTTTTTGAGAGATATAGGAAAACATTTTACGATAAATAAAATGTTAAGCTTTGACAGTGTTAAGCTTAGGTTGGAAAGAGAACAATCATTAAGTTATATGGAATTTAATTATATGATTTTACAAGCCTACGATTTTCTAGAATTAAATAAAACAGAGAATTGTTTATTACAAATTGGGGGATCAGATCAATGGGGTAATATAGTTAATGGGGTTGAATTAATTAAAAGATATTCATCTAGTGAAGTTTATGGTTTAACAACAGAACTTATAACTTTGGCATCAGGAGCTAAAATGGGAAAAACAGAGAGTGGAGCTATTTGGTTAGATAAAAAATTATTTTCAGTATTTGATTATTGGCAATTTTGGAGAAATATCGATGATAAAGATGTATTAAAATTTCTTAAAATGTTTACTGATTTAAGTTTAAGTGAAATTAAAGAAATAAGTAATCAAAATATTAATGAACAAAAAATTATTTTAGCGAACGAGGCTACATCAATTCTTCATGGATCTAACGAGGCTGCTGAAGCAGAAAAAATAGCAAGAAATTCTTTTTTAGGAAACCCATCTGGTGAAAATTTGCCAAATACAAAGATAGATATCTCCAATATTGGTAATGATATAGTTAATTTAGTCTCAATTATCGATAAAAACTTATCTAAAAGCGAAATAAGAAGATTAATAAAATCTAATGGTGTTAAAATCAACAATCAAATTATTTCAGATGATAAATTCATAATTTCGAATGAACTTATAAAAAAAAATAAATTTATTAAGCTCTCAATCGGTAAGAAAAAACACTACAAAATAGTAATTTAATTAGAAATTTTCTCTAAAGTTCTGGTAATAAATCTTGGAGTTAAAGTTTTGATTGGATTGACAGAAGTTTTAAGTTTTTTAGGAGGTCCTTTAATTTTAAAACTTACACCGAAAACGCCTTCACCAATTTTTTTTCCAACTAATATTTCTCCTAACATAGGTATTTTTGAAATTGTTTTATTAACAGTTGTTGCTGGAACAAGTGTTCCCTTCAAACTTGTTAATTCATCTTTTATAATATAACCCTCCATCATAAGCGAAATTGCTGGACCTATGGCATACATCTCTTCAATTTTAGTATTATTTCCTAAGGTCTCATATTCCATCTCAAAATCGGTAAATCGTATGCCTTCACCAGTGAGTAGATCAGCTATCCCTTGAAGTGATGCCAATGTTAGAAGCTTTGCAAGAAGAGGCACTTCTTGTACTTTAAAATCGATAATTTTTAAATTTGATTTTGTTTTACCCTCATAATTAAGTCCCTCATAAATTAATTTACCTTCTTTAAAACCCTTTATAAATTTGAAATTTTTAATGAAAGGTTCTGGTTCTTCGATTTCTAAATTGGTAATTTTTTGTTTTTTATCATTAGTAAAAATGCTTAAAACAAATTTGGTCTTATTATTTAATTTTGCATTTATATTGGAGTTAAAAACTTTGTTACTCTTTATTTGTATTTCGCCTTTTATATTCGATAAATAAGAAAAGTTTTCAACAAAATATTTTCCAATATCTAAATAAATATATGTATTCAAATTTTTGAAATTTGAAAAAATTGATTTAGAGGAATTATCTAATAAATTTTTTATATTTTTAGATCCATCAAATTGACTACCAGTTAAGTAATAATTGTTATTTACTTTCTTAAATTCTAATTTATTTTCTTTTCCGTTTTTACTGATTATGTCGATTTTAAATAAATCTAAACTTTTAATTTTATCATTTTTTCCTAATTCAAGATTTTCAACAATAATATTTTTTTCTTCTTCATTAAAATTTATATTTTTGAAAATTATTTCATTATTATCTTTGTAAATTCCATTTATATTCAATTCAGATTTTATATCTGCCTTTTTTTGATAATCTAATTCTTCAATATCAATTTCTGCACTATCTAGGTCTAAATC